>JANOKW010000038.1:0-32110 GCA_031419475.1 Hyphomicrobium sp.
AAAGGCTTTTTCAAAACCGGCAACATGAAGATGAACTTCATGACGTCTTCAATTTCGTTTCCGCTCCCCGATGCGAGAGCCAGAAAGTCGGCGATGTCGTTGCCCGCGCAAAAGACGTCCGGCAAGCCCAAAATGACATGCGCGCTAATACCATCCGCCGCTTCGCCAGCGGTCAGTGCGTCAACCAGGCCCGCGTACATGCCTCGCGTTAAAGCATTTTTCTTTTCGGGTCTGTTCAATCTCAGGATTTGCGCGCCACCGGCGCGAGCAACCTCGATATCCTTGCTCATGCGCGCTCGTCACCCCTGTTTGCCATGATGTGGTTTGTTATGATGTGATCGCGGCGTTGCTCCACCTTGAGCCCGCGCCGCTTGTCGTCTACTGGAGCAGATGAGGTGGATTGAGACTATGCCCAACTTCCCGACGTGAAAACCAGAGATTATGCTTTTGACCGCGCAAATAAGCCCACCCACTGAAGCCGCGCTTGCCCACGCCGCCACTCATCTGCGATCGGGCGCATTGGTCGCCTTCCCAACCGAAACCGTCTACGGGCTCGGCGCCGATGCCACCAATGCCGTGGCCGTCGCGCGCATTTTTGAGGCCAAAGGCCGGCCGCAATTCAATCCCCTGATTGTACACGTACTCGATGCCGCCGCCGCAGCTGAGCTTGGCCAATTCACAGCCAATGCAGAAAAGCTCGCCGCCGCGTTTTGGCCCGGCCCACTCACACTCGTTGTCAAACGGGCCGAAACCTGCCCAATTGCCGATCTCGTCTCGGCCGGATTGCCAACACTCGCGTTACGCGTTCCCGATCACCCGATCGCGCGCGCGCTCCTCACAGCGTTCGGCAAGCCGCTCGCCGCGCCCTCGGCCAATCGTTCGGGCCACGTCAGCGCCACGCGCGCCGAGCATGTGGCCGCCGATCTCGCAGGCTCCGTCACCATGATCCTCGACGGCGGGCCGGTGCAGCACGGACTCGAATCGACTGTCTTGGACGTCACGTCAGACGAGATCGTACTGCTGCGCCCCGGTGTTATTCCTCGCGCGCGTATCGAAGCCGTTTTGGGGACAACGATCGCCCGCGCGGAAAGCAGCAGCATCCGCCCCCATTCCCCGGGCCAACTTGAAAGCCATTATGCAACGCACGCGCCGCTGCGCCTCAACGCCAACGATTTGCGCCAAGGCGAAGCCTTGCTTGCCTTCGGACCGAGTGCGCCCGCAACGGCTGGCGCAGTTATCAACCTGAGCTCCAAAGGCGATCTGGTGGAAGCTGCCGCAAATCTTTTTGCTGCGTTACGAGACCTCGACGCACGCAATCCTAGCGCTATCGCCGTTATGTCCATCCCTGCGCACGGGCTCGGCGACGCCATCAACGATCGCCTTGCGCGCGCCGCTGCTCCGCGCGGCTAATCTTTGAGTTTGGGATAGCGCTTGCCGATGCAGCGCGAGAATTTCCCAGAGCATTCGTCGCAGCTGAATTCAGATTTCTTGGCGTGCCCGATCTTGGCGATACACAATCGCAATTTGTCGACGCACGCGCGGCACGCGGTTTGCCGCCTTGCGCAGAAGGGCGCACTGTAACCCTTCACGCCTCTCGTTGAAGCGCGAAGGCATGTCACATACGCGTTTGGACGGCAGATGCGGGCAAAGCTTGCTGACTTGACGCCGCATTGGTGCGGTTGAATGTGTTCTGCATGAACGGGCAAAGGGACTGTTAAGGCCGTGCCCAGAAAAACAATGCAAAGTATCGCGGACAATTGACCGATGACTTGGCGGGTAGCCGTCATGACCGGGCGGGCGGCCGTCATGGCCGGGCGGGTAGCCGTCATGGCGCCTCGACTAATTTGCGCGCAGCGTAATCGTGCGAAAGACGACAGGGCTCAGCATCGCACTGTTCAATGCGTGCGCGCTGAAACTCTGGCGCACGGCACTAAAGAATTCGGATTTTGTCGGCGTGATCGCCAAGCACGCTAGCGTGCCAATGGCGCTGACAATAACATTGATGAGATACGCCCGGCGCAACATAACAAACCCCACGCACGTCCCCACGGGGGACAACTCTTAATGATCGATTAACAATGCACGGGGAGCCCGTCCGGCTCAAGCGAAGATTTTTTTTGCCGCTTGGAAGGGTAAACTGCGCTGCAGAATGCCGGACACGGCTTCTGTGACGCGGAACCTTTGTTTCAAGGCGGGGCGTTCCACCAGCACCCAAGACAGCAAGGCAATCGGCAAAACGATGATCATGGCGAGTGCCGCAGACAGCAGCGGATCGATGCCCGGCAATTTTTCGATGAGCATTTGTTGTATGGGACAGGCGTAGATATAGGCGCCGAACGAGAGATCATAGCGATTGGTGAACCGCCTCAGCGAGCCAAACGACAGCGTGGCAACCCACAGTGTTGCGTATCCGAGGAACAGCGCCGTCGCGAGTTCGCCAAAGCGTGTGCCGAGCGCAAAAGTAAACAGCGCAAAAAGTGGAACGACAGCGGCGCCGTGAATGGGCAGCCAGTCGCGGATAAGATAGGCAAGTGTTCCCATCCCGAAGTACAGCGCGAAATAGCGGATGTTATCGATCGACGTGTAGGTCTCGATGGCCTTGGGCTGCTCAGTGAAGATCAAGACGAGAAAGACCGCGAGCAACGCCGCCGTGACCCTGCGCCAGGCCGGCTTGAAGAGGCCGCAAGTACCCGCGATCGCCAGGCCCGCATAGCATAAAACCTCGTATTTCAAGGTCCAAAGCGACATGTTGACGATTGACGGCAGCGGGTGCGCTTCGAACACGCCGGGCAGCGGCGCCGATCCCGTCGAGAGCGAGAGCGTTCGCGCGATGTAACGCAACACTTGCGGATCGCTAAAGTACCGTGACGGCTCCAGCATCGACACGAGCGGACCAAACGCCAGTGCGGTCAGCAGAACGCACACGATTAATCCCGGAAAAATACGCAAGATGCGGCCCGAAACGAAATCCAGCATGGAACGGCTGCGATCGAAACTCTGCGCTACCAGAATGCCGCTCAGAAAGAAAAACACCTGCACCGCATGTTCGCCGAGCGAATGCCCGGTCAGGCTATGTAGCGGCTCAGCAGAAGACGTCCCGCGCGCGAGGAGATAGCTGTGCGAGACGAGCACGGCGAGCGCCATGGCAATGCGCACAACGCCAAAACTGTTGCTTTCGGCCGCGAGAAAGCTGCTGAGAAAGCGCTGCTGCCGGGTCGGCAGAGCGCTGCCCGCTTGTGCGATTTTGGACTGATGAAGGTTGCTCATGCCTATCCGAAAGCAAGCGCCGTGCCGCCAATAGTTAACGGCACAAGACGCGAGAACAATAGATTTCGCAAGATTAGACGGCTTGCGGCACCTTAAGCCGCTGGCGCTCGGACTCCATGGCGGCCGCCTGCGATGGCCAGCTCGCACCAATCCAGTCGTCAGTGCCAAACAGCCAATACCAGAACCGGTTGCGCCGATGGTACCGCTCGATCATCAATTTGTTCATGGTGTCCATATGGACCTGCATGGCGTTCAGCGTTTCAATCGGGCGCTCGTTGTCGCGATCAAGGTTGGTCAGCCGGTTCGAAATGACGGAGAGATCGCCGGTTGCATCCGAACGCCACTGATCGATGGAGCCCGCGAGCGTGTGCTGGTTCTGATTGAGCTTCATCAGCGCATCATGAACTTCGGTCAGATCCTGCGCGTAGGCTTGATGCTTGGCGGCGGCTGTCTCTATCTCAGCCGCAACTGCGCGTTCAACGCCGTTCAGCCTATCGACGACTTTTGAAAGGCCGTCAGTCATTGCAGCCTGCTGACTTGCGGAACTGCCGACCAGTGCGGTCACGCGCTCGATCACAGGACCAGCGAGCGCGCCGGCCAAATCGGTTTTCTGGCGATCGAAACCCGCGACCAGTGTTTCCATGCGGTTGGTGCTGGCTGTGTTGGCGGAAAGGGCACGCGCGATTTCACCTTCGAGAGATTTCAGCCGATCCACGACATCGCTCTCGTTGCGGCTATCGCCCGAAAGCAGCGCCTCCTCAATGATGTCCAGTCTGTTGGCAATGGGCTTCAGATCGATAGCGCGGCTGATGCGCTCGACCAGATCTCCGGGAACACCGCTGGCCGAGGGCTTTTCCCGCACGGCGAGTTCAAGGTGTTGAAGACGGTCAGTGAGTGCTGACCAGGATCGGGACATATCGCCGAACCGCTGTTCGATCACGCCATGTACGGCCTGAACCAACTCGGAAATTTCGTTGGGCGAAACGTCGCCATCGCGCGTCTGTCTCACGGCTTGCTCCAAATTCTGCAATCGATCTTGTAGTCCTGTGGTCAGTGCTCCATGGTCGTCGCGCTGCGAACGTGTCTCCCGGCTAAGGTCTTTAAGCAGGTTTGCGACCACCTGCCGCTCGCTGGCGAGATCGTTGCTCAAGGCGCGCACCATCTGTTCGAGAGCTTCAATGCGGCTGTTTTGCACGCTATCGGTCGCTGTCCCTTCGAACTCCGGACGATAGGAACGCGCGGGCTCCGGCGCATATCTTACAGGTGCAGCGTAGCGCGGCTCAGCGGCATATCGGATGAGCGGCGGCAGCGGTTCCACTGGTTCTCGCGTTGCACGGACGGTGTGGCGCGACAGCAAGTTGAGGCCCGGCAAATCTGAGCGCTGATCGAAGAGCACGTAGAGCAAGTCTTCGATACCGGCGGGCGCATTGCGGCGCACGGCATTGACAGCTGCAAGCCGCAAGACTTCTGCGAACTCCTCAGAGGGGCGCGGGGCGCCTTTGCCATTCGGTAATCCAACCGGAATTTCGCTGGCAATGATGGTCGCACTTTCGCGCCGGAGTGCTGCAACGCGCACGCCGCGCGCTTCGAGCGCTTCTGCGGCCGCATCAATGCGTGTCAGGGCGTGCAGCAAATGTTCGAGCCGAACTTCTCCCGCGCGATGCGCGAGCGCGACATCAAACGCGTGGTTGGAACAAGCGAGAACCGTATCATCGACCCAGATCGGCCCGTTGCGATACGCGCCTCTTGCTCCGTTCGGCGCGGACTTCGCATCGCCAGCGCCGGCAAGATCGGTCGGCGTGGCACTCCAGGTTTGCGGCGTGCGCAGGTCGAGATCCTCACCCCTGTAACCCATGTCGTCCGTTCTCCTGTCCGTGAGTTTGCCGGTGGCGGCCACTCTTAGTCCCAAAACCCAAGCCACGGCTGCGCGCAGCTCGGCAGCACTTTAGCGTTTATCCTCAACTCGTTGGCGAAAATCTAGCCACAGATAACGGCCGTCTCTAGACTGTGCACACTAACGCCTATTCGTTTGCCCTGCGAGGGGCTGTGTCCGCTTCAGTGACAACGTCGTCAATTTGCAAAAACGATTTGAATTCAGATAGTTACACAAAGTCTTCATCTGAACAGGCGATGCGATGCACTGCTCGGCGCGGGAATCACACTAACTTCCAACGCGTTGAGGCGCTTAGGCTCAAGCAGTTAAAGAAGTGGCGATCGCGTCGGCGGCTGGGGTGCATATGGTTCCTGAAGCTCAGGGCCTTCATGGCGCGGATTATTGAGCTTGGGATTGACGGCAGTTATCTCAACAACCCCGTTGGGCGCTGGTTGGAGTAGGTCCAGCACGTGTGCCGCAGTGCCTGGCTTGCAGTCGAGCCAGCGCTCGAAGTGTTCCGGCGTCAGCAGAACCGGCATGCGATCGTGAATGGCGGCCGTGTCGGCATTGGCCTCAGTCGTTAGGATGGCCATAGTCTCGATTTCGCTGCCGTCCGCGCCAAGCCAGTGCTCCCAAATTCCCGCAAGAGCCATGGGTTCATGGCTCTTGTAGCGAATGAGATGAGGTATTTTCGAGCCGGCTTTGCCGGTCCATTCGTAAAACCCATCTGACGGTACAAGACACCGGCGATGACGGATTGCACCGCGAAATGAAGGCTTTTCACTCACCGTTTCCGAGCGTGCATTAATGAGCGTAGAAAACTCGCGCGGGTCCTTGACCCAGGACGGGATAAGCCCCCAGCGCACGAGACACAATTCGCGCTCTTCCCGCATACCTTGGCGCACAATCGCGACCGGGTCGGTCGGCGCGATGTTGTAGCGGGGCGGAAAATCCTCTTTGTTGCCGTAACCAAACATCTTGCGTATGGCTTCCGGCGGCGATGTCAGACTATAACGCGAGCACATAGACGCCTCTCATCCGGGTTGGTGACTTTTACCACGCCCAGCCTTCAACGACTCCATGCCTGCCGCGCGAGCGCCGAGAATTCGACCTATGAGAAATTGACGCGGCCTTAACTGAGCTCAAACCCCTGAAGACAGGTACAATGCATCGGCGAATGAAAACATTGACGGCAGCGGCAGCACTCTGCGTGCTTTCAGCCTTCGCGCCGTCTCACGCCGCACCTGATGCAAAGCCCTATGACGACAAGCTTATGAGAATTTCGGAAATCCTTGGTGCTATTCACTATTTGCGTGAACTTTGCGGCGCAAACGAAGGCCAGTACTGGCGCGAACGCATGCGAGAACTGATGGAATCCGAAGGCTCCTCCGCCCTGCGCCGCGCCCGCCTCACGCGCGCTTTCAATCAAGGTTATCGCAGCTACAGCCGCACCTATAATACGTGCAGCCCCTCGGCACAGACGGCCATCACGCGCTTCATCTCAGAAGGGGCGCAACTCTCGGACGGGCTGGTCAAAACATTCCCGCAGTAGATACCGCCCGCCTCGCGCCCCTTCGCGCCCCGGGCCGGCGGCGATTTACTGTGAATTGTTGCTGAGGCCACCTTCCGCTTCTTCCCGTGGTAGGTCACAGAGTGAGCGCATCGACGCCGCGCGGCAGGGTGGTGAGTGGCGGACATGCATAGAAAAGTGAAACGTAAAATTCCAGAGCGCCCGGGGGACGACATGTATTCGTTTGAAGAACTTGAAAAAGACAATCCAAATCTCAAGGCGCTAGATCTCATTTTGGCGGCCTGGGATGAGGGCGTTGATACGGGCGTTGCACCCGAGCAGATGGCTTACGCTGCGCTTTTCACGGCACTCACGGATCTCGTTTCGATCTACGGCGAAGATGCGGTCGTAAAACTGACGCGCGGTCTTGAGAAGCGTATCGACCAGGGGGAATTTACCCTGACGCGGCGGCATCAATAGACCGATATAATTGTTTGTAATTGTCCGGCGGGACTAAAAGCGCCCGCCCTTTAAGAACACTTCAAATAGCATCAGGCATCCAATGCCCGAGAGCAAAATGCCCGCGATCCGGTTGATTGCGCGCAAACGCTCGGCATCGATTAAATGCCGATACCGGCTGATCAAGTTCGATAACCCAATCCACCACAGCAAACTTCCAGTCATAATGGCGGCAACCATCAGTAAAACATCGATAGTCGATTTTACCTCGACGAATGTCGAAACGCCGCCGAATATCGCGAACAACCCAAGCACCGCGCCGGGGTTTGTGATGGTCAGAAAAAATGTTTGCGGAATATCCCAAGCGAAATCCTTCAACGTTGCACCTTCACGTTCTCCTGCCGGTGTCATGGAGATGCGCGGCGTTGTGTAAAACAGTTTCAGGCCAAACGCGATGAGTGCCATACCGCCGATAATTTGAATAATCGCCCGGTGATTAGCGACCGCCCCCGAAACCGCGCCGACACCAAGACCAGCCGACAACGCGATCAAACCATCTCCTGCAACCGATCCGATTCCGGCCGCTAAGCCGCCCCAAAAGCCGCGCTCGATGGCGCGCTGGATGCACAAGACATTGACCGGACCAACGGGCGCTGCAACGAGCACGCCGATGATCAAGCCAATCGGTATGATAAAAGGGTTCGGAAAATAGTCCATTTATCCCCTGCTCTGCTTTTCGGTGCGACACTGCTGTGCCTCACAAGCGGCGAAAAACGAACGTAACACAGTGCAGTGCGATTCTTAGCTTGCTGGCATTGTTTCCGAAGGACCGGCGGAATGCATTCCAAGTGTAACCATCCCGCGTGTGACCATTTTTCACGCACCTGGGCCAATGCGCGCCTGCGATGGTCTAAAGGGATACGCAGTTCTGGGATTGAAAAACAAAAAAAGCCACGTCAATTCAAGCCTGATACGGCCAACACAGACGGCCAGCAACTAGACCTGGAGCCGGCCGCCCTGGGCCGCAAACAAGGCCCCTCGCCGCCGCTCCAGCGTCATGCGCTGAACAGGGGACTTGGTCGCCCGGAACTTCTCTGTATAATCTCCGTCTTACCGAGTTTTGTTGAGTTAGGAAATTAGCGTCATGATGAGACTAGTCGTTGGAGCATTCGCGCTCGCGTCCCTGGTGGTGCCGGGCACGGCCGAAGCCTTTCATCCGTTCGAGGAAACCTACGGCTATCAGATGCCAAAGAAGTGGCAGAAGCAGCCGCCGACGAAACCCGGCGCTTCACAACCCACCTTCTCTTTTGGCACATCCAAAAAGAAAACCAAAACCGCCTATGTTCAGCAGCAGGACTATGATCAGCCTGTAAAAAAATCTCTGGCAAAGGGCCCTGCCGAATTGGATGGCGGGCCACGCCCGAACATTTCCCCTGTCGCTCCCCAGACGGTTTCGTTTCCGAACGGATATGGGTCTGGAACGATTGTGATCGATACGGCGGGACGCAAACTCTATTACGTCCTCTCGTCATCGCAGGCTTACAAGTATCCGATCTCCGTCGGCCGCGAAGGCTTCACGTGGACAGGCACGAAAAAGATTTCCAAGGAAGTAAATTGGCCCGACTGGCGCCCGCCGGCGGAAATGCTGGAACGTAAGCCCGAGTTACCGGAACTCATGACGGGTGGCATTCGCAATCCGCTCGGCGCCAAGGCGCTCTATCTCGGCAACACGCTCTATCGGATCCACGGCACAAACGACACCAAGAGCATCGGCTATGCCGCCTCATCGGGCTGCTTCCGCATGATGAACGGACACGTTGTGCATTTAGCCGGCATAGCTGGCATCGGCACCACTGTTCACGTCTTGAATAAGCTGCCGTCGAACATCGCCAAGTCAGCGGCCAAGTTCGCGAAAAACGGCGGAGACGGTTGACGTAACCGGCTTATTTTGGCCGGGACGCTTTAGTAGGCCGAAAATCTAAGCCACGATCCAGTACAAGAGATCGTGGAGCGGAGACGCACCTGACATAAGATCGATGCCCGCCGCCGACTTGACCAGATAAAGCCCTCCGGCGAGCGGCAGCGATGCCGCCAACGCGGCGGACGAGAGAACAAACGCCTCGCTCCAGCTCATCGGCTGGGTCGGGGCGATTGCATTTTCGATAGCACGAGAGAACATTTTGTCCGGGACAATCTGAGGGTATGACAATCCGGACTGCAAGGGCGAGGCCAGATGAGTTAACGAGCCGATCACCCGGCGCATCCCTCAAGGAAACGCACGGGTTCGCCGCAGGCCGGGCCAGAAATCGCCCCATCCCACATGGCTCGCCGGCCGCGCACGATTGTCCCAATGGCCCAGCCCTGCACCTTAACGCCGTCATAGGGCGTCCACCCCACCCGGCTTTCGATCCACTGGTTGGTGATCGTCTCGCGGCGCTTCAAATCGACAATGGTGAAGTCGGCATCATAGCCAACCGCGATCCGCCCCTTGCCCCGAATACCGAAGAGCCGTTGCGGCCCATGGCTCGTCAGATCGACGAGCCGCTGCAGCGTGAGGCGTCCCGCGTTGACGTGATCGAGCATGATGGGAACCAGCGTCTGCACGCCGGTCATGCCCGAATGCGAGGCCGGATAGGGGTGATCTTTCTCCTCGCGCGTATGCGGCGCGTGATCGGAACCCAGGATGTCGACAATACCGGCATTTAATGCGGCCCAGATTGCGGTGCGATGCCGCTCGCCACGCACGGGCGGATTCATCTGCACGTAGGTTCCCAGACGCTCGTAACAGTCTGGGCTGCTGAGCGTCAGATGATGCGGCGTGACTTCAACGGTCGCGAAATCTTTGTGGCCGGAGAGAAACGCCATTTCCTCCGCCGTCGAGACGTGCAGCACGTGCACGCGCTTGCCGTGCTTTTCCGCGAGCTTGACGAGCCGCGTCGTCGCGATTAATGCCGCTTCCTCGTCGCGCCACACGGGATGCGATGACGGATCACCGGCCTTGCGCAAATGCATGCGTGCGATGAGCCGGGCCTCATCCTCGGCATGAAACGAGGCCCGGCGCGAAATCCGGCGAATAATCCCGTCAAGCGAGGCTTCATCATCGACCAGCAGATCGCCCGTCGAGGACCCCATAAAGATCTTGATACCGGCCGAAGCTTCGAGTTTTTCGAGTGCCGGGATGTCCGCAATATTTTCGCGCGTACCGCCAACGAAGAAGGCAAAGTCGCAGAACATGCGGTGTCGCGCGCGGCGCACCTTATCGGCCAGCGTTTCAGCCGACGTTGTCAGTGGTTTTGTGTTCGGCATTTCGAACACGGCCGTCACGCCGCCCGCAACGGCCGACCGGCTCCCGGTTTCGAGATCTTCCTTGTGATCGAGCCCAGGTTCGCGAAAATGCACCTGGGTATCGATGACGCCGGGGAGAACGTGCAGGTTCTTCACGTCCAGCGTTTCAGCGGCTTTGGCGCTTCCGAGATTACCGATTGCGGCAATGCGCCCGGCGCGGATAGCGATATCGCGCACCCCCTCGCCATCGTGATTGACGACCGTGCCGCCTTTGATCAGGAGATCATACGTATCAGACATGGGAGGTATCGTCTCCGGCAGCTTGTGTTCTCTCTACGTCCCGCATACGTAACTTGGCAACTCTTGGCAAGTCACTGCGCAACTCACGGCAACCGGGCAAATCACGAATGTCGCAAACAACTCACAGGGCCAAGGTAGCACATCTGACCGATCGCGGTGCCGTGCACGTCACGGGGCCGGATTCGGTGAAGTTCCTGCAAGGCCTTGTCACGAACGACGTCGAGAACCTCAAAACGAACCCGGATGATATTGCGTTTGCAGCGGGTGCCGTCCATGCCGCTATTTTATCGCCTCAGGGCAAAATACTGTTCGAATTCTTTTGCGTGCGCACGCTGGACGGTTTTGTCCTCGATGTGCTGCGCGAGAAGGTGCCAGAGCTGGTCAAACGGCTCTCGATGTACAAGCTGCGCGCCGCCGTCGAGATTGCGGACGTTTCAGGTAGCTACGAGTTGCTGGCGCTGTGGGGGCCCAATGCATGTTCTTCGGGGCCGACCAAGGGCACGATCGCTTTTCTTGATCCGCGCCATCCCGAACTCGGCCAACGGATCTTAGCCCAAGCGCAGTTCGCAATGGATATCGCCTCGGCAACCAATGGCTCAAATGCCCCGCCTGAAATCTATCACGCCCATCGCATCGCCCTTGGCGTACCCGAAGGCGGCAAGGACTACGACTTTGGCGATGCTTATCCGCACGAGGCGAACTTCGATCTCTTGAAAGGCGTCTCCTTCTCCAAAGGCTGCTACGTCGGCCAGGAAATCGTTGCGCGCATGCAGCACAAGGCAGTCGTCAGGAAACGCGTCGTTCCGGTCAACGCGGCTACGCCGCTGCCCTCTACTCGGCCAGACGTTACGGCCGGCGGCGTCGTGATCGGCCGGCTAGGAACGGTCAGCGGCAACCGTGGCCTCGCACTCCTGCGCTTGGACCGCGCCGCAGAATTTACAGCCCGGTCGCTCCCGCTCGAAGCCGAGGGCGTCGCCGTTACCCTCGCGCTCCCTCCGTGGCTCCCCGCATTGCCGGGCGTTCCTGCCGCTCAGTCCTGAGCCTGCTCCGCTGCAGGCGCCCGCGCAGCCGCATTTTGCATGAAGGCCTCGACTGCATGGCTGGCGTACATGACCGACGGCCCGGCGCCCATGTAGATGGCGAGGGCCAGCGTCTCCATGATCTCCTCGCGCGTCGCGCCGTGTTCAAGCGCCGCCTTTGTGTGGAAGGCAATGCAATCGTCACATCGCGTGGCAACGCCAATGGCAATCGCCATCAATTCTTTGGTTTTTGTATCGAGCGCATTCGATTTGAGCGCGGCCTGAGCCATGGCACCAAATGACTTCATAACATCCGTTGCGCCACTCCGGAGTTCTTTCAAGGGCTGACTGAGGTCTACCGTGTGATTGATCCAGTCAAAGTACATTGTCTTCGCTCTCCTAATCGGCGGCGTCGGCCCTGGGCCTTAAGTCCCTGCCGGCAGGGACAGCCGGAACATTGATGTTGCCATCACACCGGCACGCTGCCTATTCATTTCAGGAGACCCTGAACAGAGATTTGATCCAGTGCAAACTAAGTCTCCCAAAACCAGTGATGATCGCTGTCCCTGGCCCGGAATCGCTGACCCGGACTACGCGCGTTATCATGACGAAGAGTGGGGCGTACCGCTGACGGACGACCGCTTACTGTTTGAAAAAATGGTCCTCGAAGGCTTTCAATCCGGCCTCTCGTGGTTGACGATATTGAGAAAGCGCAAAAACTTCCGCCGTGCCTTCCATGATTTCGACCCCTTGCGCATTGCCCGCTACGGCGCAAAGGATTTCGCGCGCCTCATGGGGGACGCCGGCATCGTTCGCAACAAACTCAAAATCGAATCCACGATTGACAATGCGCAGGCCTACTTGGCCTTGTCGTATCACACGCCGTTCTCGCATTTCGTCTGGAGCTTCATTCCGGGCCAGCCAGCGCAAAACCGACTTGCGTCCCTCAAAGACGCGCCAGCCCAGACAGACCTCTCGAAAGCGATTTCCAGAGCTCTAAAGAAGGAAGGCTTTCGCTTCGTCGGCCCAACCACGGTTTATGCCTTCATGCAGTCGTCAGGCATGGTCAACGATCATCTCGTTTCATGCCCGCGCCACAAAGCGTGCGCAAAACTGCACAAGACTTTGAAAGTCCCAGGACGATGAGCGTTGACGGAAAACGCTCTGCGGCGCCGCGTGCCTGGCAACGCATGCTGTCGGGCCGCCGGCTTGACCTCCTGGAGCCCGATCCCGCTGATATTGAAATTGAAGATATTGCACACGGCTTGGCCCGCGTTGCCCGCTGGAACGGGCAGACAATTGGCGCGCACGCTTTTTCAGTCGCGCACCATTCGCTGATTGTCGAAGAAATCGTATCGTCGCTCAATCCAGACTATGGCAATGCCGAAAAGCTAGCGGCACTCCTTCACGACGCTCCCGAATACGTGATCGGCGATCTCATCAGCCCCTTCAAAGCCGCAATCGGCCTCGACTACAAGGCCTTCGAACTGCGTTTGCTGAGCGCCATCCACAGGCGTTTCGGATTACCTGAAGCGCTGAGCCTCGACCTTAAAAAATCGATCAAGACCGCGGACGGCGTTGCCGCGTTCTTCGAGGCAACCGTACTCGCAGGCTTTGACACACCAGAAGCGGAAGATTTTTTCGGCAAACCGGCAATTCCCCGAGACCTTGAAGCGCGGTTGAAAAACCTTTCGCCATTACCCGCTAATAACGCCGAGGCTCAGTTCCTAAGCCGGGTCAGAGCCTTGTCGCGTCGCTGAAAATAGGTCAAAATTGCGGCTTTCCCTCGTCTTTTGTTGCATCACTTATTCTGAAAAACGCCATGATCGCCCTCTAGCTCGCGTAGTGGGGAGCACGGGGAATGAAACGATGAACATGGAACTTTCAGGCCGGGCCAAACCAACACCAGAGAAGGCACAGCGCGCACCATCAAAGGACAGCATGGGTCATGCAGCCGTCGAGATCGGCCTAAACGCCGCCATCGTTGCCGTGCTCGACAACGAGCCGGTTGCGCTAGTGGTTCGCGACACAGCTGACAGTGTCGGCGCGACCGATGGATTGCCGTTTGGCCCTTTCAGCCCGCGCGATCATCGCACACTTGAAGGCGGCCTGCGCACTTGGGTGCGCGATCAGACGGGACTAGAGCTCGGTTACGCGGAACAGCTCTATACGTTTGGCGACAGGGGCCGCCACGTTGACCCGGGCGACATGGCACCGCCCATTGTATCGATCGGCTATCTCGCTCTCACACAAGCTGGCGACGGGCGTGGCGTTTCCAACGGCAGTTGGCGAACTTGGTATCATTACTTCCCGTGGGAAGATTGGCGCCGCGGCCGGCCCGACATTATCGGCAATGACATAGAACCACGTCTCAAGGCCTGGGCCGAGAGCGCCAAGCCAACAAATGGGCCCCAGCCACTTATCGCGCGCGCGGATCGCATTCGCATGTGCTTCGGATTTGACGGCGCAACCTGGGACGAAGAAAAAGTTCTCGAGCGCTACGAGCTTCTTTACGAGGCTGGCCTCGTCGATGAAGCCCTGCGCGATGGCCGATCGTCGGCAAAAGTGTGGGGAGATCATCCGCGCCTTGGTCTACCCATGAAGTTCGATCACCGGCGCATTCTGGCAACTGCCATCAACCGGACCCGCGCCAAGATCAAATACCGTCCGGTTGTTTTCGAACTTATGCCGGATGATTTCACTCTCTACGAACTTCAGAAGACCGTTGAGGCTATTCTGGGGCCACATCTGCACAAGCAGAACTTCCGCCGGCTGGTCGAAGGCGCAGGCTTGGTCGAGCCCACGGGCGAGATGAAGACCCGCACAGGCGGCCGCCCTGCAAAGCTCTTCCGCTTCCGGCGCGAAGTGTTGCTGGAACGGCCGGCGCCTGGCGTGCGCGTTTCAGCGCCACCCAGCAGCAGAAACTAACTTTTTCGCGACGGCGCCAGAACAGCACGGCTTATCCGAACGCTAATTTGCATCGGCACTGGAAATTCCAGTGCCGATGCTCTATGTTCGATAGGCACCCAGTGTGCTCAGTAGGAGCATTATTGGGGCCATCCCGGCGGTCGGGCCGTTTCTAATCAGGCGTTTAATATGCTCCAAACGAGCATAAAAGGCGTTACGCGGGAGAACTTGGCGATGGCATCGGCTGCAACGACTGTCCCTACGAGCTCTGCCAAAACTGCCTCTGGAAATGTTTCTGGGCAGAGGGCTACGGCGCTTGCGACGCCGCCGAAATACGATTGGTCGCCTGCCCTCAAAGCGGAAATGGCGCCTTTGTACGAGCGCGTGAAGCACGTCATCACGCCGATGGAATGGCCGCACTATGCGCCGCTGATCAAATCCATCAACGAGCTCAAGAAAGAGCGCAACGCCGTTATTCTGGCGCACAACTACATGACGCCGGAGATTTTCCATTGCGTTGCCGACTTCCGCGGCGACAGTCTCCAGCTCGCGAAGGAAGCCGCGCGCACAGATGCCAAAGTCATCGTCCAGGCCGGCGTCCACTTCATGGCAGAAACATCAAAACTCTTGTCGCCAGACAAGACCGTGCTGATCCCTGACATGCGTGCCGGCTGCTCTCTCGCCGCGTCGATCACGGCGGACGATGTGCGCATGTTGCGCGAAGCTTATCCCGGCGTGCCTATTGTAACTTACGTCAACACCTCGGCCGCCGTCAAAGCCGAGTGCGACATCACCTGCACATCGTCGAACGCGGTCAAGGTTTGCGAAAGCCTCGGCAGCCCGCGCGTGCTTTGCATCCCAGATCAGTATCTTGCAAAATGGGTGCAGTCGCAGACCAAGATCGAAATCATCGCCTGGAAGGGCGCGTGCGAAGTGCATGAGCGCTTTACTGGCGAAGAGCTGAATGCCATGCGCAAGGATGACCCCGGTCTCAAAATCATCGCCCACCCCGAATGCCCGCCGGACGTCATCGCGGCGTCCGACTTCACTGGCTCGACGTCTGGCATGATCAAGTGGGTCATGGATAAGCGCCCGAAGAAGGTCGTGCTCGTAACCGAGTGCTCGATGGCCTCTAACGTCGCCGTCGAAGCGCCGGATGTCGAATTCGTGAGGCCCTGCAATCTGTGCCCGCACATGAAGCGTATCAGCCTCGAAGGAATCTTCGAAAGCCTCGTGCATCTCCAGTACGAAGTGACTGTCGATCCCGATGTAGCTGTGCGTGCCCGCCGCGCCGTCGAGCGCATGGTCAATCTGACGAATTGAACTCCCCGCCCCCCGCGGGGGAAAGGCAGAACGGCCATGACAGATAGCAGTTCAGCGAGGCGGCAGCGCAAATCGGAACCCGGTTTTAGACCGGCCGAGGCGAAGTCGCGTCCCGGCGATATCGTCATCATCGGCGCGGGTCTTGCTGGCTTGTTCACAGCTTTGAAACTTGCTCCCTTGCCAGTCACCGTGATTGCCGCTGCCCCGCTCGGCGAAGGGGCTTCAAGCGTTTGGGCGCAAGGCGGCATTGCCGCCGCCGTCGGCGAAGGCGATAGCCCTGCCAAACATGCCGCCGATACAATCGCCGCAGGCGACGGAATTGTTGACGAAGCAATTGCGGGTCTGGTTGCCAGCGAAGCGCCCGGCCGCATTCGCGATCTGCTCGAATTCGGCGTGCCATTTGATCGCGATTTGGCGGGGCACTTTGTCCTCTCCAAGGAAGCCGCACACACGGAAAAGCGCGTCGTGCGCGTTTCCGGAGATCGTGCAGGCGCGGCCATCATGCAGGCGCTCATCGCAACCGTGCGCAACACGCCATCGATCCGGCTGCTCGAAGGCTACGAAGCCGATGATCTCGTTCACGGTGACGGCCATGTCGAAGGCGTAAGGCTGATCCGCCCTGCAGCGCTTGGCAATGGGACGTATCAATTCGTGCCCGCGTCCGCTGTCGTCCTCGCAACCGGCGGCGTGGGCGGATTGTTCGCCGTGACGACCAACCCGTCCTACGCCAAAGGCGAAGCCATCGCCATGGCAGCGCGGGCGGGTGCCGTCATAGCGGATGCCGAATTCGTGCAATTCCATCCAACGGCAATCGACGTCGGCATCGATCCGGCACCGCTTGCGACCGAAGCCTTGCGCGGGGAAGGCGCGACCCTCGTCAATAGCGCTGGCGAGCGTTTCATGTTCGCGCTCGATCCTCGTGGCGAACTCGCTTCACGCGATATCGTTGCACGCGGAGTCTTTGCCGAGATCGCAGCCGGGCGCGGCGCCTATCTCGATTGCCGCACGGCCATTGGTGCGCGTTTCAATACTTCCTATCCGACCGTTGCCGCGCATTGCCGGAGCGCTGGCATAGACGGCGCCAAAGAACTCATTCCAGTGGCGCCCGCCGAGCATTACCACATGGGCGGTATCGCTACCGACGCGCGCGGCCGCACCAGCGTTGCCGGCCTATGGGCTGTTGGCGAAGCCGCGTGCACAGGCCTCCACGGCGCCAATCGCCTCGCCTCCAACTCGCTGCTTGAAGCCGTTGTATTCGGCGCACGCGTCGCGGCTGACATCACGAAGCTGTTCCCGAGCGGCCATACGGGCCCGTTCGTCGTGCCCAAGCGCGTCACCGGGGGCCGTGTACCTAATCCAGAACAACGGGTGCTTGCCATCGCCCGGCTTCGAACGGTGATGACGAAATACGCCGGCGTGGTGCGAACAGCCAAGGGCCTGCGCAAAGCGCTCGATGAACTTGGCACAATCGCGTTAGAAGCCAAGAACGACAGTGTGCTCGCTAATATGGTTCTCACTGCGCGCCTCATCACCGCGGCCGCGTTGCAGCGCACGGAAAGCCGTGGCGGGCACTTCCGCAGCGATTATCCAATGCGCAGCGACGCACTCGCGACACGCACCTTCATGACACTCGCCGCGCTCGAAACGCTGGAGGGGAAACCGGCCGAAGGCCCGAGTGCTGCAACGCTTGTGGATTGCCGGACATGACAATCGCAAAAGCTGCTAAATCGGCACAACAGCCAAAGGTCGCGCCGGCGCCCTTGCCAGCTCCAACCGTCGAAGCCGCGATCAACGCAGCACTCGCCGAAGACCTTGGCCTGCAAGGCGACATCACGACAAATGCTACCGTTGCTGCGACCGCCAAAGCCGAGGCCGTGATCGCTGCGCGCAAACCCGGCGTCATCGCCGGATTGCAACTCGCCGAAGCGGCATTTCGCGCGCTCGACCCCAACGTCCGTTTCGACGTCGTCGTTGCTGATGGCGAAAGCGTCGAAAAGGGAAGCATCGTTGCTCGCATTTCCGGCAACGCGCGCGCGCTTTTGACGGCGGAACGCGTGGCATTGAACTACATGAGCCGCTTGTCGGGTATAGCAACGCTGACCCAGAGCTACGTCACAGCGATCCAGGGAACGGCGGCAAAAATTACCGATACGCGCAAAACGACACCGGGTCTCAGAGCCTTCGAGAAATACGCCGTACGTTGTGGCGGCGGACAAAACCATCGCACGGGTCTCTTCGATGCCGTGCTTATCAAAGACAACCACATCGTGGCAGCGGGGGGCATTGCCAGGGCGATCGTCGCCGCGCAGGCGGCCGCCGGGCACATGGTCAAGATCGAAGTCGAAGTCGATACGCTCGCCCAGCTCGACGAAGTCCTGCAGCACAAAGTCGATGCCATCCTACTTGACAACATGACGCCGGACCAGCTGCGCGCCGCCGTCAAACGGGTTGCCGGGCGCTGCCTTACCGAAGCCTCGGGCGGCGTTAACTTAGAGACCGTGCGCGCCATTGCCGAAAGCGGCGTCGACATGATTTCAGTCGGGGCACTGACACATTCAGCAACTGTCCTGGATCTCGGCCTCGATTTCTTGCCCGCGTCCACGAACCGGAATAGCCGCGCTTGATTTTGCCATAGTTGGCGCGCACCTCATAATTGAAGTATATGTGCGTCTTGGCGACGGCAGCGAGGTCGCGCGCAATCAGCAACGTCCGCGAGGTTTCCATGGCCGATATTTTTGTTATATGGGGCGTCAGCGCCGTGGGTGCGGCAGCGCTCGCCGCAGTCTTCGCGGGACAGAAAAACCGCGATTATTCCTATTGGATTGCCTGGTGCTTCCTTTTTCCGCCACTCGTGATCTGGCTCATGCTCATGCCAAAGCAGCAAGGCCCCCGCCCGCGCCAGCCGCGACTTGATAATGCTGATCGCGAAGGCGGCGGCGGACTTCTATAATCGTCGAGGCGGCTTTGCCTTGGCGCGAATGGCCGCCTGCGCTGCCGCAAGACGCGCGACAGGAACGCGATAGGGCGAGCACGATACGTAGTCGAGCCCTGCAGCGTTGAAAAACTCAACAGACTTCGGATCGCCGCCGTGTTCGCCGCAGATGCCGGTCTTCAACCCGGGCTTTGCCTTGCGTCCACGCGCGACGCCGATCTCGACGAGCTCCCCAACACCCGCCTGATCGATCGAAACGAAGGGATCGACCTCCACGATTTCGCGTTCGAGATAGTTAGCGAGAATGGGAGAGGCATCGTCGCGCGAGAGACCAAGCGCCGTTTGCGTCAGATCGTTGGTGCCAAAGGAAATGAAATCGGCGCCGCGGTCTCCGTCGGCTATATCGCCCGCGCGCAGCGCCGCACGCGGCAGTTCGATCATGGTGCCGACATCGTAAGTGAACTCGGCGCCCGTTTCCTGGCGCACTGAGGTTGCGGTTTGGTCAATGACGGCTCGCAGCACATCGAACTCGCGCCGGAAGGCAACGAACGGGATCATGACTTCGACATGGGCCTGACTACCGGCCTTTTTACCTGCGTTGACGGCGGCTTCGAAGATGGCGCGCGCCTGCATTTCGGTAATCTCTGGAAAGCGGACCCCAAGACGGCAGCCCCGGAAC
This sequence comes from Hyphomicrobium sp., assembly GCA_031419475.1. Lineage (GTDB taxonomy): Bacteria > Pseudomonadota > Alphaproteobacteria > Rhizobiales > Hyphomicrobiaceae > Hyphomicrobium_B. Next base: position 19,555 of record JANOKW010000038.1, read on the forward strand.
CCAAGCATGGGATTGAACTCTTTGAGCTCGCTGACGCGCGTTTTCAGTTTGCCAAGATCCATATCGAGGGCGGCCGCGACTTGCGCCGCTTCGCGCTCTTCATGTGGCAGGAATTCATGGAGCGGGGGATCGAGCAAACGGATCGTGATCGGCAGTCCGGCCATGATTTCGAACAGCTGTTCGAAATCTTTGCGTTGCATCGGCAGGAGTTTCGCGAGTGCGCGCCGGCGCCCTTCCTCGCTGTCTGCGCAAATCATTTCGCGCACCGCGAGAATGCGGTCTTCTTCAAAAAACATGTGTTCGGTGCGGCACAGGCCAATGCCTTCTGCTCCGAACAACCTTGCCTGGCGCGCGTCACGCGGCATGTCGGCATTGGCACGCACTTTCAAGCGGCGCGATTGATCCGCCCATTCCATGAGCGTCGAGAAGGCACCAGACAACTGAGGCGTACGCATTTTCGCTTTGCCAGCCAAAACGCGTCCCGTGCTGCCGTCAATCGTGATGATTTCGCCTGCACGGAAAACCCGGTGTCCGACGCGCATAGTGCCAGCGTTGCTGTCGATACGCAGCGCGCCGGCTCCCGAAACGCATGGCCGGCCCATGCCGCGCGCGACGACTGCGGCGTGGCTCGTCATGCCGCCGCGCGCAGTCAGAACGCCAACGGCCGCGTGCATGCCGTGAACGTCTTCGGGGCTGGTCTCGGCCCGCACCAGAATAACGTCCTTGCCTTTGCCTTTAAGCGCCTCGGCCATCTCGGCATGAAACGCGATCTCACCTGACGCGGCACCTGGCGACGCCGGAAGCCCCGTCGTCAGTAAGTCTTGCTCGGCGTCAGGATCAAGCGTCGGATGCAAAAGCTGGTCAAGGGCTGCAGGATCGACGCGGCACACGGCTTCGTCGCGCGTGATGAGCCCTTCTTCGGCCATATCGACGGCGATCCTCAATGCAGCTTCGGTTGTGCGCTTGCCGGAACGTGTCTGCAATATCCAAAGCCTGCCGCCCTGGATTGTGAATTCCACATCCTGCATGTCGCGATAGTGCGCTTCGAGGAATGCGAAGATTTTGGTCAGCTCCAAGAACGTCTCGGGCATCAGCTGTTCAAGCGAACCTTCCTCTGTGCCCTCCGCCGTTAGGGGCTGTGGCGTGCGCACGCCCGCAACCACATCTTCGCCCTGAGCGCGCGGCAAAAATTCGCCAAATAACTGCTTCTCGCCGGTTGATGGATTGCGCGTGAAAGCAACGCCCGTTGCTGAGCGCTCGCCCAAGTTACCAAAGACCATGGCTTGCACGTTGACGGCCGTACCCCAACTTTCGGGGATGTCGTGCAACCGCCTGTAGGTCAGGGCGCGCGGTGTGTTCCACGACCTAAACACCGCTGCGATCGCGCCCCACAGCTGCGCACTCGTATCCTGCGGAAATGGCTGTCCATGTTCGCGTTCAACCGCTTCTTTGTATTCCGCGATGATGTCGCGCCACGCATCCGCATCGAGATCCGCATCGGAAGCAAATCCATTGAGGTTCTTGAAATTCTCAAGCGTGTCTTCAAACACACCATGATCGACGCCAAGCACGACGTCGCCGTACATCTGAATGAAGCGGCGATAGCTGTCATAGGCGAAGCGCGCATCGCCCGTCAGGGTCGCGAGGCCTTCAACCGTCTTGTCGTTGAGACCGAGGTTGAGAATGGTATCCATCATGCCCGGCATTGAGGCACGCGCGCCGGAGCGGACCGATACCAAAAGCGGGGCTTGCTCATCGCCAAAGTAAGCGCCGGTCAATTCGCCGACTTTGTGCAGCGCCTGCTCGGCCTCTTCTCTGAGACCATCTGGGAATGATTTGGCTCCAGATTTGCCACTTGAGAGGAACGCAGCGCACACTTCTGTCGTCAATGTGAACCCGGGCGGCACGGCAAGCCCGAGGCGCGCCATTTCGGCGAGGTTTGCCCCCTTGCCGCCCAGTAGACCGGCCATGCCGGCGTCCCCTTCAGCGGTGTTGGCCGCAAAGGTATAAACCCATTTCCTTTTGCCGTCAGGCCGAGGCTGTGTCATCAAAACGCTCCGGGCAACAGACTAATCTCGTTTAGCTTTCGCTTGTGCCATAGCAGGCCCGTGCTGCCAGTGAAAGACCACCCGATTGCTGCCAACGTATTGCCTGGCGCCTGATGACCCAGCGCCCAGTAATTCAGAGCTATGGTGCGCCGGCGAAATGGAGACGCGACGATGAGTAACCTCGACAAAGTTCTGGAAACCCTTGCCCAGTCGCAAGACGCCGGACTCAACCGGCTTTTCGAGCTTCTCAGGATCGAAAGCGTTTCGGCCGACCCGGCCTTTGCGCCCCAATGCAGCCTGGCCGCAGGCTGGTGTGCCGCTCAACTCAAAGACATCGGTTTTGCCGAAGCCAAGGTTGTCGCAACGAAAGGCCACCCCATGGTGGTCGCACACGACAGAAAAACGCGCGACCCAAAGTTCCCGCATGTTCTCTTTTACGGCCACTACGACGTGCAGCCGCCCGACCCGCTAGATCTGTGGACCACGCCGCCGTTTGAACCGCGCATTGCGGAAGAATCACATAACGGCAAAGTCATCGTCGCGCGCGGTGCCGAAGACAACAAAGGCCAGCTGATGACCTACCTCGAGGCCTTCCGCGCCTGGAAGATAGTCGCTGGAGAACTCCCCATTGCTGTCTCAGTCCTCATCGAGGGCGAGGAAGAATGCGGCTCGCAGTCGTTACCTGAATTTCTGGCGAGCCACGGCGAGGAACTCAAGGCAGACTTTGTGCTCGTGTGCGATACAGGGCAATGGGACAAAGACACGCCCGCAATTACTACAATGCTGCGCGGACTGGCGGGCGATGAACTCATCATATCGGGTCCCGCGCGCGATCTTCATTCCGGGATCTACGGCGGGCCCGCCACGAACCCTATTCGCGCGCTCGCCAAAGTCATGGCGGCGCTGCATGACGAAAATGGCCGTGTTGCGGTTCCAGGCTTCTATGACGGCGTTAAGGACCCAGCGCCAACGCAACTCGAGCAGTGGAAGGCAATCGGGTTATCGGGCGAAATGTTTCTCGCCTCCATCGGCCTCAAGACACCAGCCGGCGAAAAGGACCGCTCCATCATCGAACAGCTCTGGTCGCGCCCGACACTGGAATTCAATGGCGTCACAGGCGGATACCAAGGTGTAGGCTCAAAGACTGTTATTCCAGCCAAAGCCTCGGTGAAAATCACGTGCCGTCTCGTGCCAGGCCAAGACCCCGGCAAAGTCATGTCTGCCATTCACACTTACATCGACAGTATTTTGCCAGCCGATTGCACGGCCCAATGGCTCGGAAACCGCGGCTCGGGCGCCATCATGTTCGATACCGGCGGAAAAGCCATGCAGGCTGCCGCCAAGGCCCTCGAAGAGGAATGGGGCAAGCCCGCAGTTCTCATGGGTTGCGGCGCGTCCATCCCCATCGTCTCTTCGTTTCGCGACGCCCTTGGCATGGACAGCCTGTTGATTGGCTTCGGTCTCGACGACGATCGAATTCATTCCCCCAACGAGAAATACAATCTTACCAGTTTTGAAAAAGGCGCGCGCTCTTGGGCTCGCATCCTTGCAGCCTTCGCCGCACTGCCAGCCGGAACAAGGGGCTGACCAGAGACAATTTGTCTATTTCTGAAATTTGCTTTGCGCCGCCGCAATCAGCACCTATGTTCCGCGCTGGCTGGAACGATCAACCGGCCGTCAGGAGATCTTCCCCAAAATGCGCCCCGTTGCACTCAAGTTTCTCGCCGCAACTGTATGTGCCTTGACGATAGCTGGCGCCACATCTTTTGCCCAGGACCGTAACTGGAATCGCGAACGCAATTGGGAGAATAAGCAGCGCCAGGATCGCAACGCCTGGCCCAGCGAAAGACTGAACCCGCAAGCCCAGCAGCGCAACGTTCCTGGCGAATTCGACTACTACGCATTGGTTCTGTCTTGGAGTCCTTCATACTGCTCAGGCACCAATTCGGGTGACGATGAAACGCAGTGCAACCGGCGCGATGGCCGCCGCTTCAATTTCATACTTCACGGGCTCTGGCCGCAGTACAATCGCGGATACCCCGAAAGCTGCCGCACTTCACGGCGCCCATTCGTTCCGCAGCCCTTGATCGACAGCATGCTCGATATCATGCCGAGTTCGCGCTTAGTCATTCACGAGTATCGCAAGCACGGCACATGCTCCGGTCTCTCGCCTGAAGGTTATTATGAAACCGCGCGGCGCATGTTTGAAAGCATCCGCATACCCGACAGATATAGGAACCCGATGGAAGCGCTCTTCATGTCGCCAGACCAAGTAGAGGCCGATATCATCCGCGCTAATCCGGATTTGAGACCTGACATGCTGGCCGTCGCATGCGGTGGCGCGGGCAACCGGCTCAAAGAAATCCGTATCTGCTTCTCGAAGGACGGAAAACCTCAAAGTTGCGGATCAAACGAAGATCAACGCCGGCTATGTTCCAGCAATCGCATGTTCGTTCCGCCTGTGCGCTCAACCGCACGCGACGAGAATTACAGCGGCTCGGACCGCAAGGCGCCACCAAGCTCGCGTCGCAATCCCCTTCCCGCGCCGCGCATGATCGAAGACGACAGGAACATTTGAGGGGAGGCCAGCCGCGCCCCGCCTGTGGATAACGCGCCCTAGCGTGCCAATGGCCTTCTTCACGCCTTGCTGGTCCGGCGGGGGCTCCCCACACTTAGTCCAGTGATTCTCACTGGACTTGAAATGAAAACCTTGGATTTAGATCAGTACTGGCCCTCAGCTGGCGCAGTCGGCAAGCCCGCAGAACCGGACAACGGTGCGGCCGCCGCCTTCGCCGATAGTTTCACGGTGCGTGATGCGGTCTTCACAAAAGCCGGCGGCCACCTGCCAGCGCAACCCATTGCCGCCGTGCGCGATCGCCGGGTGCCCTTTATATGGGCCGGATTAGGCTTTGTAGCCGGCATGGTTGCCTGGCATGTGATCGGCTTTTGGTCTTTCGTTTCTGACGTGACGTTTAACGATCAAGCGCGCACTGCTGCCGCTTCTTCCGGCGGTCCGCAACGTTCTGCCGCCGTCTTCAGCCACAAACCCAACACACGCAGCGACAATCCCAGAAATAGAAACTGCGTGGCCCTCGCAATCGATCGCACGAGCGGGGACGCGAAACCGGGCGCGTGTCCGGTGGATGACAAGCCGTTAGCGGACGCCGGCCGCACCCCCCGGGATGACCTCGCCTTTTCCAAGCCGCGCCTGCAAGATCCTCAAATCTGGGCGGGTGTAACGGCTGTTGAGCCGGAAATTTCGCCTGAATCAATCGACGAGTCGGCGTTCGATCTGACGATCAGGCCGGGGCCTTAACGACGAGCACTGCTGTTCGAGGGGCCGGCAGTTCTAAGCGGCATTACGCAGGCGCTCGGTGCGCCACTGGGATGGCGCGCACGCGATGAAACCGTGAGCCGGCGCAATGTCCAATTTATCAAGCCGCCCGGTATCAATGCTCCAGCTGCGCGCGAGCTGCAAAACCTGTTCGTCAGTCGGGTGCAAGATGATTGCGCCACCCGCATCGCCTTTGCGCCCGCGAATGCCGCGCAATTCGAACAGCTTCAAGCCAAGCGCTTTTTCTTCAGCCGTAAGGCGGCCGCGATCCCAGATCACGCCATCGTCGCCGATCGCGAACGCCCGGACCATGCGGCCACGCTCAAGTCGTGCCCAGGCGAAGAGATCAATATCGGGATAAGATGCAAAATACTGTACGTCGCGAAACGTGCTCGACAGACGCGCAAGCATCGGCGTCAGCTTATCGACAAATGAACGACCAACTGGAAGCGGCAACGGGACGCCAGCAACGAACGTCCATCCTTTCACAGGCGGCGTCACGAACACATACATATCGCCGAGCCTGGTATCGTAAATTGTGCCAATGCCAGCATCCCAATTGGCGGGCACAAGTTTCGTCAGCTGAAGAGCCTCGGCAACAGCGTTTGAATCATCGGACTTAATCGCCAGCCACGCCATATCGTAGCCAAATGACTTGGGCAAATCCGGCTCGGCGCTAAATATCACGCGCTTCTGAATAAGCTGCGGCGCAACGACAAAGGCGATCACTGCCAAGGTCGATGCGATAAGGGCAAATATGACAATCAGTTGGATCAAACTGCCTGCTTTATCGGCTTGCGTGCTTCAAGCTCATTTGAAACGGGCGAGCGCCAGAGGCAAGCCGGCAGCGCGCTCGTTCTGGGGAAAACAAATTTTTCCGGCCCGTGGAGAGATCTAGCCTCTGGCAGATTCTATATGATTCCCCGATGAATGCCCAAATTGACATTGACTTCAGAGCCCGCCCGGCCATGTGTCTCGTGTCGCGATAAGAAAGCCGTCTCATGCCCTCCAATATCTCCGCCCACAAGGTTGCCCTTATCACAGGCGCCGCCCGCCGCATCGGGCGCGGAATTGCGCTGGAGCTAGGGCGTGCGGGTTGGTCGGTCGCGGTCCATTACCGGAATTCGCAAGCAGAAGCTGACGACCTTGTCCGGCAGCTGCAGGATTTGGGCGTCGAATCCATTGCCCTCTCCGCTGATCTTGCCGATTTCAACGCCATGCGCGGTCTCGTCGATCAATGCGTCGAGACCATCGGCGCGCCCGTCTGCTTGATCAACAACGCCTCGGAATTTCTGCTCGATTCACTGGAATCGCTTGAAGAAAGCACCTGGGATGTTCATCAATCGATCAATCTCAAGGCGCCCGTGTTTCTGGCTCAAGCCATGTTGCGCGCGTTGCCCCACGGCGTCGAAGGCAACATTATCAACATTATCGACCAGCGCGTGTGGAAACTGACGCCGGACTTTTTCTCCTACACGATTTCAAAAGCAGGTTTGTGGACGGCGACGCGCACCCTCGCGCAAGCTTTAGCTCCTCGTATTCGCGTCAATGCGATTGGCCCGGGCCCAGTTTTGCAAAGCGTCCATCAAACGAACGTTGAGTTTGCCGGGGAGCAAACTTCAACGCTTCTCGCGCGTGGCCCATCGCCGGAAGAGATTGCAACGGCTGTAAAATTCATTCTCGCAACACCCTCCATGACCGGACAGATGATTGCGTTAGACGGCGGACAGCACCTTACCTGAGAGCCCGCGCCGGCCGTCCACCATTCTGAAATTTATGAGCACTTCTAACGCTCTGCCGCAATCCTTCCGCCCCAGCTTCTCATTGCCGCCGCATTGATCAGCGACCTTCTGCAGACGAGCCCGGGGGCTCGATCAACACTTTATTAACGTTAAGCGCCTAGAAACCATTCCGGTTCTGTAGGGCGCTCAGTTGGGGTGCCGCGTAAATTATGGGTGTTACCATGATGTGCCGCTTTGGGGCGCTGTTCGCGCTTCCGTTGGCGACAGCCTTGTCGGCTGTTTGCCTGTCATCGACGGCTTTTGCCGCCGAGCTTCCGCAAATAAAAATCACGAACGGCAACACCGTGCCCGAGTGTGCGACGCCGGGGCGGCTCAGTGCCTTCCTTGAGGCGCGCAATAAAAATCTCAACGCGCGCTTTCAAAGCATCGCCGCAGATTATATGCGGGTTGGCGAAGAACTCGGCATTCGCTGGGATGTCGCCTATTTTCAAATGCTGCTAGAAACTGGCAATCTCACCTTCACGGGCGATGTTTCCGCAGAGCAAAACAATTTTGCCGGCCTCGGCGCCTCAGGCAAAAAGGAACCGGGAGAAAGCTTCCCGGACGTCGCAACCGGCGTCAAAGCCCATTTGCAGCATCTTCTAATGTACGCTGGCGAAAAGGTCGATAACGCCGTCGCCGAGCGTACGCGCAAAGTTCAGGAATGGGGCGTTCTGACATCGTGGCTGAAGACTATCGATGGCCCGATGACCTATACGCAGCTCGCCAAGAAATGGGCTCCTGGTACACGCAATTACTCTCGCGACATCGCCACCGTATCGGACTCTTTCTACGATGGATTGTGCAAAAGCCCCGATCCGAAGCCGGAAATGACGGCGCTTGCCCGGCCCGAAACTGAGATAAAGACAGCAGCTGCAGTGGCGCCGGCGAAGGATGTCGCTGCTACTGAAACCGCAGAAGCATCGGAATCTGCCGGCGAAGAAACGGCCGCACCAGAAGTTTCGGGAGCTGAATTAGCGCGCCGCGCCGTGGCCCAAGCCCGTGCCTCAGGTTCGTTCGTGAGGTCTAATCTTGGTGCCAGCTCAATTGCTAAAGCCGCTGAGACGGCAGCAACTGCAACACCCGAAACGTCTGAAACGCCACCCGCACAGCCGGCCTTCAAGATTATCAACGCGCCGAAGCCAGAAGCCGAGGCAATCGAAGATGAAACAACTGCCACGACCGCCGAGCCAATTGCAAAAGTACAAACCGCCGCACTCGGCTCTGGAACCAAGGGCGCCATCACACCACCCGCTGCGAGCAAAAGCAAAGAAACGGCTGCACCATCGTCAAAGTGTCGTGTGTGGACCGCAAGCTACGGCGGAAGCCGCGCAATCATCATCAAGGCCGCAGGCGACCTGACCACAAATTATACTGTTCTGGACGTCAATGAAGGCACGGAAAAGCGCGAGGCTGATGCGTATATCGAAGCCTACGCGAAGGGCGGGCAGCCGGTTGGCGAATTCACGAACCAGACCCAAGCCCTCGATAAGGCGTTCGAGCTCTGCCCTGAAGGCTGACGCAAAGTCAGCCTTCTCATTCAGCCGCACCTCCAGTGCCAAGGGCCAGAGATATGAACCCCGCCGTCGCCTACCCAAAAAAGCGCCAACTGACGGTTGCGGCGGCACTTGTGCAGCTTCTGCTCGCGTCTACTGCGGTGAACGCAGCGCCTCCGATCCGGACCGGTGACAACAATCTCATGCCCGCATGCGTTTCGCCGGAACGGCTGATGGCATTCCTGGAAGACCGCAATACCAATCTCGATCCAAAATACCGCGATATCGCCAAATGGTACAAACAGTGGGGCGATACGTGGCGCGTCCGCTGGGATTACGCGTTCTTTCAGATGGTCATTGAAACCAATTATCTGAAATATCGCCGTGCCAACGGGCGGCGCGGCGACGTAAGTGAAAACCAAAATAACTTTGCTGGGATCGGTGCGACGGGCGGCGGCGTGGCGGGCAATCGCTTTCCCGACGTAAAAACGGGCGTACTCGCGCAGATCCAGCATCTCGTCGCCTACTCTGGCGAAAGGATCGTGAAACCCGTCGCGCCGCGCACGGAACTGGCGCAAGATAGCATCGTCGAGCAATCGCGACGCTTACAGCGGCCCGTGACGTACAGCGATCTCGCACGCCGCTGGGCCGCTGATCGCAAATACGGAAAGACGATCGATTTCGTCGCCGAGCAATTTTTCAAAGGATATTGCACAAGTCCAGCGACAGTTGCCAAGGCTGGCAGCGAGCGTGGTTCGCGCAATCGCCAGCCAGCAGAAAATCGCTTTGCCCGGCCAGCAGGCCTTGGCGGTCCACAGATGCAGAAGCTGGCTGGCCCGGAGACGATGCCATGGGTCGATGGCATTAACACCGCTCAAGACACTTCTCGCGCCGACGATCCAAATCCGCCGCCCAAAAATCGCTCGCCAGAAAAATCCGGCCCTCCCGTGCGCACCATCTGGTCGCGCGAGAACGGGTTTGAAGCCCAGCCCGGACAGCCAAAGCCAAATGCGGCAATCGATCCCGGCGAAGCGCCTCGAGTGGAACCTGCAGACGCGGCGCCGGACCTTGCATCGCCCGGCACTGTGACGGATGACGCGGCGGAAAATCAGCGGTCTGCATCCACAGATGAAAGTGCACCCGCTTTGCCGACGTTCAAAATTGCGCCAGCTGTGATGCCTGCGCCGTCGCATCTCGGCGGGCCGGTCGATGATGTGTCCATTAACGATGTTGCGCCAGCCGCTGCCGCCGCACAAACCGTTATCGCGCCGCCAGCTAAAAAACCTGCGCGCTCGGCGCCAAAGAAGGCTGCGCTTGCATTTCCAGCGGTGCCGCAACCAGCGCCGTCTGCACCCTCAGGCCCGTGCCGCGTGCTGACCGCAAGCTACGGCGGCACGAAAACGCTGCTCGTCAAATCCGCGCGAAACGGCGGCATGGAATTGACGGCGCTTAGCGTGGTTGAAGGCTTCGAAAAATCCATGTTCAACACCTATGCCAAGGCCAGTGCTCCGGGAGCCGAACTTGCCGGCGAGTACGCATCAAAGGATGAGGCCGTCGCCGCAGCGAACGCCGTGTGCGCGGGCGGGTGAGCGGGTCCTCCAATTTACGCGAGGTCTCAATTTTGCCCCGGCGCCAGATACTTCAGCGCTGCTGTCGATAACGCACCGCCGAGAACACACGGAATGCCAAACTCGACTTGGCCCATCACGCTCGCCGCAACGCAGCCCAACGACAAAGCGGTCTGTCCCGCCTGTCCCCACCAATTGTAATTGCGTGCGCTCTCCGGTCCCCTGGCTTTGAGTTCCTCGATCGAGGCAAAAGCCTGCTTGCGGATTTTTCCGAGTTCCAGCGTCTCAGCCGCCTCGATCACTTCATTGAGCGGCGCGCGTGCGGCGACTTCGTCGTCCGCAGATACGCTCTTGAGCATCGCCAGAAGATCGGGATCGCGTGATGCGTTCTGCGCCAACGTCCACTTTGCCATCGCGCCGATGGTGAGCTTCTCGACGTTGTTCCTATCCGTCGACCACGCGAGCACCGTCACGATGCGCCTGACAGGCGCTTCCGAACCGGTTGCGAAATAGTAGCCCCAGTTGATGTCGATGGCAGATGAACTGTCTTCAAACGGCAAGTCGGCGAGCGTCGGCTTGTTGGCGAAAAGATACTTGTCGATGAGAACTTTGCGTGCCGGCATGCGCTCGACGAACTTGATCATCAGCCCTTTCCAATCGCTAAGACCGGAATACGCGATGGCCTTTATGAGCAGCACCTGATCTTGAGGATCGAGCGGGAACATGGCAGCGATAAGCTTTTCCGCGTCATCCGGGTTCGATCCGATAACACCCGCCGTGAAGCCGATGTAGATGCCCGCCTGATCCATATCCTTGGTGACGCTGGACTTGACCATAGCCTTCACGGCTTCGGGCAACCGCTTCGGCTCCGGCTTCAAACGGTAGCCATTCATCCACGTCAGCAGGTCTTCGCTCTTGGTGAATGGGGCCGGCGCCTTGACCTTGGCGGCTTTGTTCGCGGCCGAGCCTGGGGCGGCCGCCAACATCAAGGCACAAAAAAAGGCAAGCACAGCACGCATAAACAGATACCACGACGCTAATTCAAGGATGACAAGGGTTTACAACACGCGCTCGCAATGGCCATTTTGTGGCACCTAGCTGTTCTAGCGCTTGACCGGGCGCCGCGAGCGTCAGTAGTTCAGACATGAGCAATGACCCTCGCGAGCACGACGAAGCCCCGGCTGGCGCCGCCGCACCTGAAGCGGCGCCGTCTGGCACCGGCGTCATCGCCAATTATCTCAAGACCCTGCCTAACGGCCCGGGCGTCTATCGCATGCTCGATACCACAGGCAACGTTATCTACGTCGGCAAGGCACGCTCGCTCAAGGCGCGGGTCTCGAATTATGCGCGGCTCCAAGGTCACACCAACCGCATCGCCCGCATGATCACAGCGACCACGTCGATGGAATTTGTGACGGTCGGTACCGAAGCCGAAGCGCTGCTTCTTGAAGCTAATCTGATCAAGCGCTTTAAGCCGCGCTTCAATGTGCTCATGCGCGACGACAAATCGTTTCCCTATATCCTCATCTCGCGCGACCACGATGCGCCCCAGGTCATGAAGCACCGGGGTGCTAGAAACCGCAAAGGCGACTATTTCGGTCCCTTCGCCTCGGCCGGTGCTGTGAACCGCGCCATCACCATGTTGCAGCGCGCTTTTCTGCTGCGCACGTGTTCACACAGTTTTTACGAAAACCGCACGCGCCCCTGCCTACTGCATCAGATCAAGCGCTGCTCCGCGCCCTGCACTGCGGAAATCGCACTCGAAGACTATCGCAAACTTGCGGACGACGCGGTTCGTTTCTTGAAGGGCGAAAGCCAAACTGTGCGCGCGATGTATCAGCGGCTCATGGAAGAAGCGTCCGGAAAACTCGAGTTTGAGACCGCCGCCAAGTACCGCAACCGGTTGTGGGCGCTGGCCCACGTCACCGCGGATCAGACGATTAACCCCGAAGGCGTTGAGGAAGCGGACGTGTTTGCGGCGCACCAAGATGGCGGGCAGACGTGTATCCAAGTCTTCTTCTTCCGCACGGGGCAGAACTGGGGCAATCGCGCTTATTATCCGAAAGCCGACCGCTCGCTTCCTGTGGACGACGTACTCGACAGCTTTATCGCTCAATTCTACGACGACAAGCCGGTGCCGCGCCTGATCCTGCTCTCGCACGATGTTCCGAGCCGTGCCTTGTTGGCGGAAGCCCTCACCATCAAAGGCGGGCGAAAAGTTGATATTCGCGTACCAGAACGCGGCACCAAATCAACGCTCGTCGATCATGCACTCTCGAATGCGCGTGAAGCACTTGGCCGGAAGCTCGCCGAAAGCTCGTCGCAAGTG
>JANOKW010000039.1:0-8702 GCA_031419475.1 Hyphomicrobium sp.
TTGTAAGGTACGCCCTGGCCGCGATCGAGTTCGAGCGTCCATTCCGTCACGTTGTCGAGGAAGTAGCGATCGTGCGTCACGAGAATTACGCAGCCCGTATATTCTTTGAGGTAGCGTTCAAGCCACGCCACGCTTTCCGCGTCCAAATGGTTGGTTGGCTCGTCGAGGAGGAGTATATCCGGTTTCGAAAGCAACAGCCGCGTGAGGGCGACGCGGCGCTTTTCACCACCTGAAAGTTTTTCGACGGACGAATCCCCTGGAGGACAACGCAACGCGTCCAGCGCCTGTTCGACCTGCGTGTCGAGGTCCCACAGATTGTGCGCGTCGATCTGATCCTGCAGCGCCGTCATCTCGTCGGCAGTCTCGTCCGTGTAGTTGGATGCAATCTCGTTGTAGCGATCGAGGATGGCCTTCTTTTCAGCGACCCCTTCCATGGCATTGCCGAGCACGTCCTTCGTGGGGTCGAGTTCCGGCTCCTGCGAGAGATAGCCGACCTTAATGCCCTCCGCCGCGCGCGCTTCGCCCAGGAAGTCATCGATTTTGCCGGCAAAGATCTTGAGCAGCGTCGACTTGCCCGCGCCGTTCAAACCGACGACGCCGATCTTGGCACCCGGAAGGAACGAGAGCGAAATATCTTTCAGAACCGTCTTGCCCCCCGGATAGGTTTTGGAGAGCTTGTGCATATGGTAGACGTACTGATGGGCTGCGGCCATGAACGGCGCCTCTTAGGTTCGCAAGTTGCGTGATTTGCCTGCCTTCTAACCCATTGTTCGCCGTGGCTCAACGTTGCTGTGGTCAGCCGCCTCAGCCCGATCCATTGACAGCAATGATGTCAATGACTACAATCTGAGAATGGCTGTTATTACTATCCGAAATCTTCCCGACGAAGTCCGCGCCCGATTGCGCATCCGAGCGTCCCGTAATGGCCGGAGCACGGAGGCCGAAGCACGCGCTATCATCGCCAGCGCCGTCAATGCGCCATCGCCAGAGGAAATGCCGGAAGCGATCGCACGCATTCAAAACTGGTTCGTGCAGTCCAAGAAGAAGCGGGCCAAAACTGAAGGCGAAGGCAAAGTCGATGTCTTTCTCAGAAACCGGAGGCGGAACGCTATCAAGGAAGCAATCGACGACGGCTTCCATCCCAGGCAGCTTTTTCGCGGCGAATTCTCCCGTATCGCCTCCGAAGCGGACTGGGCGCCGGATTATATCGATCAGCTTGTCAAGAAGAACGCGCCGTGATCGTACTCGACGCTTCTGCGCTGCTCGCACTGCTGCTCAAAGAGCCGGGACATGAAAAAGTTGCAGCGAGCCTCAACGGTTCTTTGATTTCTTCAATCAATTTCAGCGAAGTCCTCGCGCGGTTGGGCCGTGATCGCATTGCGCCAAGTGCAGCCGCACCGCGCATATCGGAACTCGGGATAACTGTCGTCGCATTCGACGAAGCTCAGGCTATCGTTGCAGCGGAGATTCGCGAGTTCGCGCGAGCGGCGGGCCTGGGACTAGCGGATTGTTGTTGCCTTGCTCTCGCACTCGGTGAGCAGCTCCCTGTGTTGACTGCGGATCGCATCTGGAAAACTTTGGGGTTAGGGCTTCAGATCGACCTGCTTCGCTGAACTAGCACATGCGGCTACCACGCCGGATTTCTGACGCCGGTAAAGAAATAAACGCCAAGACCGACGGTGAAAATGAGCCAGCCCCAGAGCGTATGCTCGACCCACACGGCCCAGAACGAGCGCGTCGTGTAATAGCGCCACGCGAACAGCATACCGCCCGCAAATGTGAGCGCAAACGCGATCCAATTGCGAAACAGGATATGCGCGAAGGCGAACACCGCACCGTTTGCGAGGATCATCGTCCGGCGGCGCGAAAAGAGCGTGCCGTACCGGTGAAAGAAGAAGACGCGATAGACGAACTCCTGCGCCAATACGGACGTGAAGGGATAAAGCACGAGTAGTTTGAGCCAACGCGTCGATGCCGTCCGGGGTAACTCAAAGAACCGTTCGGGCATCGCAGTTGCGACCCAAGTCCCGAGCAGGCTGCCAAAAATCAGAAAGACGAAAAGAATCGAGAAGAGCGTCGCGCGCGTTAAACCCGTCGTAAACTCCTGGCCGAGCTTGAAGGTGGAATCGAAAAACAACAGAGCCAGCATGAGTCCGAGAACCGGCGGCAGCGCATAGTAGAGCGGCACAGAGTGATTGTAGACGACATAGCGCATCACGAGCGGCGCCAGCAAAAACAGGACGCCGAACTCGGCAATGAGACGGAACCGGCGTGCGTCATCCGGGCGGCGTACATCCACGGTACGCGGCAGCGTTCCGGCGGCGGCAAACTGCTTGCCAGTGAAACCCTGTATCCGTGCCGGCCGCATGCGCTTTGCGTCCTCATTCATCGTTCATTTAATTCATCGTTCATTTACGACAGCCGCCCGCTTACCGCGGCCGGTGGCGTGCCATCCATCGGCCTTCGATCTCGCCAGCAATAACGCGGGCGGCATCGACAGGTTCAAACCGCCACTCTAGCGAAACATTGTTTGTATCTGGCAAACGCCGCGTAATGCCCTTGGCTTCAAGCGCTTTATGATAGCGATCGAACTTGGCGCTACCGCCTGTGGGATAAAAAATATAGATGGGGCGTCCGGTTGCAGCGGCTTCTCCCGCCATGTTCACACTGTCGGCGGTGACGATAAACGCGTCCGCGTGCGCCAAAATACTTGGATAGGGATTATCGCCCGTTCCTTTCCAGAACAAGCGCGGCGAGCCAAGCGTTGCCACATCGATGGCTGCAGCGAGCGCGGGCGGGGTACGCCGCGACGGCGTCAGCATCAATCCGGCGCCGCTTTGCGATAGACGCCCGAGAGCTGAGATAAGGCGCGCTTCGTCCGAGGCCGTGTAGCGATAGTCGCCGTTGGGACCGCCAATCAAAACGGCAATCCGGGGATGGGGCAGCGCTGCAATCTCCAACGCAACCGTTTTGCGCAACTCTGCAAGGCGCCCGGGCGAAAAGCCGTGCGGCGACGTCATCGTTGTAATCACTTTTGCGCCGCGGCGCGTGTCATGCTCCGGCACCCAAAAGAGATCGGCGCTTGAGTCTCGCGTTTTCGGATCGAGCAGGATGACCGTGAACGTCTCCTCGCCCGCAAGACGCTTCAGCGCGCGAATGTAGGGTGTCGTCAACCGGCCCGTTGCAAAGGCGATCGCGGGCCATGGCGGCGCAAACGGCGAACCGGGTTGGCCAAATTTTTCGCGCGCCGAAACCGCCCCCCACGGCGCCAGAGCCTTGGCAAGACCGCGCGGCGCTACACGCTTGATATCAACCTTAACGCCAAGCGCGTTGGCGACACCGAGACATTGCACCTCGTGACCGGCCTTCCCGTCGGAAATGATCCACGCGCGCTGCCCTTCCAGAGGGCGCTCGCGGGTTTTTGACTCGTGTGGCGGGGTGAGTGGCATGGGCCCGTTGTGACGCTCTATGTGGCCTCTGTCGAGCCCTGAAGAAATCAGCCGACGGAGAAAGAAATGCAAAGCAAGACAGCCTCTACCTTTCCTGATATTACAGCCGCGAGTCAACATGGCCAAGACCCTGCGGAGGCCCCCCATGCCCATCGAACTCGACGCCCTCGACTGGCGCATACTGAAAGAGCTTCAGGCTGACGGGCGCATGACCAATATTGCGCTCGCAACCAAGATCGGCTTGTCGGCGCCGCCCTGCTTGCGCCGTGTCAGGGCGCTTGAAGAAGCGGGATTGATTTCAGCTTACGCCGCGCTTGTCGATGAGGAGGCGCTTGGCTTCACCTTGACCGCATTCGCTATGGTCCGGTTACACAACCAGGCAGAAGCAGATCTGCGCACGTTTGAGAACCGGCTGCTGGCGTGGCCCATCGTGCGGGAAGCCCACATGCTGTCGGGCGAAAGCGACTACATGCTGCGCTGCGTGGCGCGTGACCTCACGAGCTTCCAGGATTTTGTGCTCGGTGATTTGACGGCCGCGCCCAACGTCGCGAGCGTCAAAACGTTTTTGACCATCCGGCGCGCGAAACGCGAAGTGGGTGTGCCCATTGCGACAAGCCAAAGCAAAGAATCGTAGGTTGGGTTAGCACCGGCCACGATGCAGCAAATCACAAAGATGGTTCATTCCGGTGCGTAACCCAACAGCCAAAAGCGCTGAAAGGAGTTTGCATCTTCGTTCACCGGTCTTGATTGTTGGGTTACGGGCGCCCGAGGCCGCAAGGACTCAAAACGAAAATCGCGCAGAGCGCCCTAACCCAACCTACGTTTCCCGTTTTGGCGCCACTCAAAATCCGCCCTACTTCCACTCCACCTTCAGCACCTGGAACGAGCGCGAACCTTTGGGCGTGGTGACTTCAACAGAGTCGCCCTTGACCTTTCCGATGAGCGCGCGGGCGATGGGCGACGAGATCGAAATCTTGCCGTCGCGCAAGTTGGCTTCAAGATCGCCGACGATGGCGTACTTGACCTTGTCGCGGGTGTCGTCGTCTTCAAGTGAGACCGTCGCGCCGAACTTAATCGTGTCGCCGGACATTTTGGACGTGTCGATAACTTCGGCGCGCGATATCTTATCTTCGAGATCGGCGACGCGCGCTTCGTTCAGGCCCTGCTGTTCTTTGGCCGCGTGATACTCGGCGTTCTCCGAAAGGTCGCCATGGGCGCGCGCTTCCGAAATGGCGGCAATAATGCGCGGACGCTCGACGGCCTTGAGACGCTGCAATTCAACCTCAAGATTCTTGTGGCCCGCGATCGTCATGGGCACTCGTTCCATCGTCATCTCCGACGTCTCCTTCAAGCCCGCACTTTCGTGCAGCACGGACACAAACTTAGTACCCTGAGGAATGCAGCTGACCTGGGCAATCCCGGGGGACCTGGGGGGAGCCCTGAACTCGCCAGAACTCGAAAGCTAATCCTAACCAAACACTATCCGCGGTGCGCGTAGCTTTGCAACGGAGCAACCTGGAGTGTGCCAGACTTCAGCGCCCTAATAGCCCGTGTTACCGCAACGGCTCCCGCCAACGTTGTATAATAAGGCACGTGTTGAAGCAAGGCCGAGCGCCGGATGTCTTTGCTGTCCGACAGCGCTTTCGAGCCCTCCGTTGTATTAAAAACAAGGTTGACTTCACCATTTTTGATGGCATCGACCACGTGCGGCCGGCCCTCAAGAACCTTGTTGATGGACTCGCAGACGACCCCATTGGCCTCGAGATAGCGCTTGGTTCCCCGCGTCGCTACAATCTTGAAACCCATCGCGGCCAAGTCTTTGACCGGCGCTACGATGCGTGCCTTGTCGCTTTCCTTGACGGAAACGAAAACGGTTCCGCTGAACGGCAGTTTCTGTCCGGCACCAATCTGGCTTTTGGCAAAGGCGACGGCAAAGTCGCGATCGATGCCCATGACTTCGCCGGTTGAACGCATCTCAGGCCCGAGCGCCGGATCGACACCGAGGAAGCGCGCGAATGGGAACACGGCCTCCTTAACAGCGACGTGATCGATCTTCGGCATCTTGAGATTGAAGGACGCAAGCGGCTTGCCGGCCATAAGCTCAGCGGCGATCGCCGCAATGGGAAGACCAATCACCTTGGCGACGAACGGCACGGTGCGCGAGGCGCGCGGATTAACTTCGAGGACATAGACGCGGCCGTCCTTGATGGCGAATTGCACATTCATCAAGCCGACGACTATAAGTGCAAGGGCCAGTTCGCGGGTCTGGCGCTCAAGTTCTTTGATGACGGCCGGTTCGAGTGAATAGGGCGGCAGCGAGCATGCGCTGTCGCCTGAATGAATGCCCGCTTCCTCGATGTGTTCCATGATGCCAGCGACAAACGTGTCCCGGCCGTCTGCCAAGCAATCGACATCGACCTCGACTGCGTCTGTCAGGTAACGATCGACGAGCAGCGGACGCTTTGCCGAAACTACGAGTTCGGATGGGCTGTCGAGCGTTGCCGAAAGCCGGGCGATATAACGGTCGATCTCGGCGCCGTCGTGCACGATCTCCATGGCGCGGCCGCCCAAGACGTAGGACGGGCGGATGACAACGGGGTAACCGATTTTATCGGCAACGCCACGCGCTTCCTTTGGCGTCTTGACGATGCCGCTTTCGGGTTGCGAAAGTTTCAATCTCTCGATCAGCGCTTTGAAGCGGTCGCGGTCTTCGGCCAGATCGATAGCGTCGGGCGACGTGCCCAAGATCGGAACGCCGGCGTCTTCAAGCGCGCTTGCGAGCTTTAACGGCGTTTGCCCGCCAAACTGCACGATGACGCCTTTGACACGGCCGTTCGTGTTCTCAACGCGGATAATTTCCAGAACGTCTTCAGCCGTCAGCGGTTCGAAGAACAAGCGGTCGGAGGTATCGTAGTCAGTCGATACCGTTTCCGGATTGCAGTTGACCATGATGGTTTCATAGCCAGCTTTTGTCAGCGCGAAGCAGGCGTGGCAGCAGCAGTAGTCAAACTCGATGCCCTGGCCGATGCGGTTTGGACCGCCGCCGAGAATGACGATTTTTTCTTTGGCCGTGGGGGCCGCTTCGCAAACGGGCTCATCGAATAGACCCGTTTCATAGGTCGAATACATATAAGCCGTTGGTGACGCAAATTCGGCCGCACACGTGTCGATGCGCTTGTAGACGGGTTTGACGTCGAGCGAAGTCCGCAAGGCGCGAACGTCCGCCTCGGTTGTCTTGGCGAGCTTGGCAAGGCGCGCGTCTGAAAAGCCCATGGACTTGAGGGCGCGCAATTGCCCCGCTGTTTTGGGCAGACCATGCGCGATGACCCGCGCCTCGGTGTCGATGATGTCTTTGATTTGGGCAAGGAACCACGGATCGATTTTCGAGAACTGATGGACCTCGTCGAGACTGAACCCGAGCCGGAAAGCTTGCCCGACTTTCAAGAGCCGGTCTGACGTTGGACGGGCAACAGCGGCGCGCACCACGTTCTTGTCGTCACCCTGGCCGAGGCCTTCGAGTTGCACATCATCAAATCCGGACAACCCGGTTTCCATCGAGCGCAGCGCTTTTTGAAGACTTTCGGCGAACGTGCGCCCGATCGCCATGGCTTCGCCGACCGATTTCATCGCCGTCGTCAGCGTTGTGTCGGCGCCGGCAAATTTCTCAAACGCAAAGCGCGGTATTTTGGTGACGACGTAGTCGATGGCCGGTTCGAACGAGGCCGGCGTTGCCCCGCCCGTGATGTCGTTTTCGAGTTCGTCGAGCGTGTAGCCGACAGCAAGTTTTGCCGCGACCTTGGCGATTGGAAAGCCGGTCGCTTTGGAAGCTAGTGCCGACGAGCGCGAGACGCGCGGGTTCATTTCGATGACGACGAGGCGCCCGTCCGCGGGGTTCACCGCAAACTGCACGTTCGAACCTCCCGTCTCGACTCCGATCTCGCGCAGCACGGCAATCGAGGCGTCGCGCATGATCTGGTATTCTTTGTCGGTCAACGTGAGAGCTGGCGCGACCGTAATGGAATCGCCCGTGTGCACTCCCATAGGATCGAGGTTTTCGATCGAGCAGATGATGATGCAGTTGTCCGCCTTGTCGCGCACAACCTCCATCTCGTACTCTTTCCAACCCAAAAGGCTTTCGTCGATCAAGATCTGGCCGACGGGAGACGCGTCGATGCCGGACCGGGCGATGAGTTCGAATTCTTCGCGGTTGTAGGCAACGCCGCCGCCCGTTCCGCCCATCGTGAAGGCCGGGCGGATGATGGCCGGAAGACCAATAACGTCGAGGCCGCGCATAGCCTCAGCAAACCCAACTGCGCGATCATATCCGGTGATATGTCCATCTGGCCCGCGAAGTGGGGTCGACGACGCGATTACGGCCCTCGGACTTTCAAGGCCGATGCGGTCCATGGCTTCGCGGAACAGTTTGCGGTCCTCTGCCATGTCGATGGCTTCGGCCTTGGCACCGATCAGTTCAACACCAAATTTCTTGAGCACGCCCATCTCGTCGAGCGCCAGCGCCGTATTGAGCGCGGTCTGCCCACCCATCGTCGGCAGAAGGGCATCGGGCCGTTCCTTCTCGATGATTTTGGCGACGATCTCAGGCGTGATGGGCTCGACGTAGGTCGCGTCGGCCAGATCCGGATCCGTCATGATAGTCGCGGGATTCGAGTTGACCAGGATGATGCGATAGCCCTCGGCTTTGAGAGCCTTGCAGGCCTGTGTTCCTGAATAATCGAACTCGCACGCCTGCCCAATAACGATCGGGCCAGCGCCACTGATGAGGATGGATTTGATATCTGTGCGTTTGGGCATGTCGAGGGCGACTTCTATTGCAGACAAGCGGCTTTGGCTATAGCCGCGCGCCGATTGAAACAAAAAGGCCTGGGAGCTTTCGTCCCCAGACCTTTAACGTCATGCCGTGTAAACGAAATTTCGCGGATCGCCGCACCCGCCCGTTAGGCGGGCGGCATTTCTGGGAAATGGGGGATGCTGGGGTTGTCCGCGTCCCAATCGGGGCGCCGTTTGTTGTAAACGACGAACTGCGGCTCGAGCCCAGTCGAATCATCGAGCGTCCCGGCGCGGATGAGCGTCAGTCCAGCAAGCCCCGGCGTTATCATGGTCACGGATGAGCCGCAGTTTGGGCAGAAATTATTGGTGACGGGGCGCCCGCCGTCGGACGTGTACGTATAGCTCTTGGTCTCGCCCGAAAGCGTCACGTCCTCATTGGCGTAGACAGCGGCCGTCATAGCGCTG
>JANOKW010000040.1:0-11740 GCA_031419475.1 Hyphomicrobium sp.
GCGGCGTGCTCCCAGTTATCAAACACATTCCTGGACACGGCCGCGCGACCAAAGACAGCCATCTCGATCTGCCGGTCGTGACCGAGACGCGCGACGTTTTGTCGAGCAGCGATTTCGCCCCGTTCCGCGTGTTGAACACGATGCCAGCGGCGATGACGGCGCACGTCGTGTTCACAGCCGTCGATCCAGACAAGCCCGCGAGCACGTCGGAAGCGGTAACGCGCGACATCATCCGCGGCGAAATCGGCTTTGACGGGTTGCTCATGAGCGACGATCTCAGCATGAAGGCGCTTTCAGGGACGATCAGATCGCGCGCCGAATCGGTCATACGCGCCGGCTCAGATCTGGCGCTTCACTGCAATGGCGATTTTGCCGAGATGGTAGCTGCCGCAGAAGGCGTACCGCAACTCGCGGGCAAAGCCTTGTCACGTTTTAAGCGCGCGCAAGAGGTGACAACGCGTTCGGAAGAATTCGACGAATCTGAAGCGTTATGGTTACTCGGAGAGATGCTGCGGCCACAGGCGCGGCCCCCTGAATCAGTGTAACATTGCCTCAGGCACAGGCCCCGCACATTCTTGAATCGAGACGATGATAAGCGAAACGGCAAACGAACCGGGCGAATTGACCGAGGGCTGGGAAGCTCCGGGCGGAGATGGCTTGCCGGGTGAAAGCGCATTCGTTGTCGATGTCGAAGGTTTCGAAGGGCCGCTCGATCTGCTGCTGGCGCTGGCGCGCACACAAAAAGTCGATTTGGCGAAAATCGCCATCCTGCCGCTCGTCGAGCAGTACCTTGAGTTCATCGCCGAAGCGCAAAAACTCAAGCTAGAGATCGCGGCCGATTATCTGGTGATGGCGGCGTGGCTCGCCTATCTCAAATCGAAACTTCTTCTACCGCGCGACAAAGTAGAAGCTGGCACGCAGAGCGCCGAAGAGCTTGCGCAACGCTTGGCATTCCGTTTGATGCGCCTCGATGCCATGCGCAATGCGGCGGCGAGATTGATGACGCGCAAACGCTTGGGGCGTGATGTGTTCGTGCGCGGCGAGCCCGAGCAGGTCGCGACTGTGCGCGACACCACTTATACGGCTGAGATCTACGACTTGCTTAAGGCCTATGCCGAGCAGCGCCGGCGTACTGTGCGCGTTGTGCATGTGGTGAAGGCGCGCAAGGTCTGGTCGGTCAAGGATGCGCGCGTGCGCCTCGAGAAGCTTATAGGCGCAAGCGCTGGCGATTGGACGCAGCTCGATCTCTTTCTGCAGCACTATATACCGCATGGTGAGGAAGAGCGCACCGCACTTGCCAGCTCATTTGGCGCGACGCTGGAAATGGCGCGTGAGGGCTTGGTTGAAATTCGCCAGGATGAGCCTTTTGCGCCGATTTACATGCGAAAACGGCAGGCCGGCGCCGTCTGGGAAAAAGTCGGTTAAGCGTAAGGCGAGGGTTGGTCGTAGCGCGGCGTAAAATGGGTTAGAGACGAGGGGGCTCAGATACGCCGATGGTTCCGCCGAGATTGACACTGGTTTCTGATAATTCACGCGACATGGATTTACGCGAGATGGACGAGAGCGCGTCCGAGGATGAAACGGCTGCGGGGCGAAGCGCTTCCGCGCGTGCGCAATCGTATCAGGATCCCGAAGCCGTGGTCGATGGACTGGCACAACAAGCGCGGCGCGAGAAGTTGCGCAAGCTCGAAGCGATGCTGTTTGCATCCGCTCAGCCGCTTGACGCGAAGGCACTTGGGCGTGCTCTGGAAGCTAGCGATGATGTGGGCGAACTGCTCGCCGATTTGCAGAAACAGTATCAGCCGCGCGGCGTGAACCTGGTGAAGGTCGCGGGCAAGTGGTTGTTCCGCACCGCAGACGATCTCTCCTATTTGCTGGAAAAGCAGACCAGCGAAGAACGCAAGCTCTCCAAGGCCGCGCTCGAGACAATGGCGATCATCGCCTATCATCAGCCCGTGACGCGGGCGGAAATCGAAGAGATCCGCGGTGTCTCTATATCGCCCGGAACGCTCGACCTTTTGATGGAGACGGCGTGGATCCGTCCGCGCGGACGCCGGCGTGCGCCTGGCCGCCCCATCACGTACGGGACCACAGAACTGTTCCTGACCCAGTTCGGGCTCGACAACATTAAGGACCTTCCCGGTATCGCCGAACTCAAAGCGGCTGGGCTGTTGGATGCGAACCTGCCGCCCGGTTTTGCAGTGCCGGAGCCAACTGACGTGGCGGCCCTCATGCCGGACGAGCTGCCGCTTGAAGATGATGGCGTCGAGACGCAAGAAGACTTGCCATTGGACGAAGACAGCGGCGATGATGACGTTAGCGACGATGACGGCTTGCGCAACGATCCTGAGGCCGGTAATGCCGAAGACGGCAAAGTTGAGCCGGACGCCAAAGAGTAATTGGGCGGCACTTGGATCGATCTGCCCGGCCAAAGGTGTGTGCGTGGCTTTTAAAGGCATTTTTTCGAATTCGGCCGGCCCGGCGATATTACCGGAGAGTGCTCCGCTAGCCGCGCGCGGCCGTGCTGCTGCAACTTTTGCCGCCCGCGTCACGCTGGAAGGTGTCACAAAAATCTATGAGCCGGGCGCGGCGCTCGCTGGCATCGATCTCGACGTCAATCCGGGCGAGATCATCTGTCTGCTTGGGCCATCGGGTTGTGGGAAGACGACGTTACTGCGCATTATCTCCGGAATTGAGCGGCCAACGACGGGCCGCGTTTTGATCAATGATCGCGAAGTGGCGGGGCCAAACCGTTTTGAGGCGCCGGAAAAACGTGGCGTTGGTTTGATGTTTCAGGATTTCGCTCTCTTTCCGCACCTGACCATCCTGGAGAATGTTTCGTTCGGTTTAAAGGATCTATCGCGCACTGAGGCGGCCCAAGCCGCGCGCGCCATCCTTGATCGCGTGGGGCTTGCTAATATGGCAAATGCCTACCCGTCCGTGCTTTCGGGTGGTCAGCAGCAGCGCGTGGCGCTGGCCCGCGCCATTGTCCCAAGACCCGCCGTCATGCTCATGGACGAGCCGTTCTCAGGCCTCGACGTGCAGCTGCGCGATAGCATGCTGGAAGAGACGCTTGGCCTTCTGCGCGAGACGCGTGCCACGTCGCTGATCGTCACGCATAATCCCGAAGAAGCCATGCGCATGGGCGATAGGATCGTGGTGATGCGCGACGGCCGGATCGTGCAAGTGGGTACCGCCGAACAGCTCTACAGAGAGCCCGCAAGTTTGTTCGTCGCCCGGCTCTTTTCAGAAATTAACGAGATCCCGGCGCGGGTGCGCGATGGGTGGATTGAAACGGCGGCCGGATCGTTTGCGGCGCCAGGCCTCGAAAATGGTGCGGCGGCGGTCTTGTGTGTCCGCGAGCGCGGGCTGTCTGTGCAACCCAACGGCAATGGCGCGGGCGACAGCACAGAAAATGGCCTTCCGGGACGGGTACTGGATCAGAAGTTCCTCGGCGATATTGCCAGGCTTGATGTTGCGGTCCAAGGCTTCGATCAGCCCTTGAAGATCAGGGTTGCTGAAAAAGATGCCCTTGCGCGCGGTACCGAGGTGCGGGTTGTGGTCGATAGTGCCGCCGTTCTTGTGTTTGGCGCTGAAAACGGTGGCTAAATTAAGAGGTTAAGCACGGCTCGGAGACCCAACGGAAGTCGCACCGAACTTGCCCGGGGGTGGCAGTTCTGCGATAGTCTCCCTAGATATAGAAACAGTGGCGCGCTCTCAGCTGCGCGCCAAAACTATTCCGAAAGGCGTTCCTCTATGGGTCTCAGTGCTCAACACGTGCTTTTGCTCTTGGTCGTTGCGCTCCTTTTGTTCGGGCGCGGTAAGATCTCAGAATTGATGGGCGACGTTGCCAAGGGCATCAAGAGCTTCAAGAAGGGCATGGCTGACGACGAAGAAGTCGCCAAGCCCGCTCCCGGTAAAACAATCGACAATGATGCAACCCGCAGCGGCGAGAGCTCCAAGACGGGCTGAGGCCGGTTGACGAGATTTTGGCCGCCCCGCAATAGGGCTGGACGGGTCCCATGTTCGAGATCAGTTGGAGCGAGCTCCTTATCCTCGCCGTCGTGACCCTGCTTTTCGTGGGGCCGAAGGAGCTGCCGGTATTCCTGCGCACTATCGGGCGCTATGCGGGGACAGTGCGCCGGCACGCGAGCGAGTTTCGCAGCCAGTTCGATCAGGCGATGCGCGAAGCCGAGCTCGACACTATGAAAGAAGAAATGGAAACGATGCAAGCGTCGGTCAATGCCGAGGTGATGAGCGCCAGGAAGTCGTTTGAGGAAGCGGGCGCGGCGGCGAAATTCGATCCAGCGTCGATCACGACGCCTGTTTCTGCGCAGTACAACCCGATGACGGGTACGGCCATCGTGCAGCCAGTGGAAGCGTCGAGCGTTGCCGAGGCGGCGCTGCCGGCGCCCAGTTTGCCGGCGCCCAGTTTGCCGGCGCCCGAGAGCGTGCCCATGCCGGCAACGCCAGGTGCTTAACCGGTGCTGAAGAAACTCAAAAACGTGCTGGTAAAACTGCCGGGTTCGAATGCGAGCGGTGGCAGTCAGGCCGACATCGACGCCAGCAAAGCGCCGCTGATGGATCATTTGATTGAGTTGCGCACGCGGCTTATCTGGGCGCTATCGGCATTTCTGCTAGCGTTTCTCGTGTGCTTTGCTATCGCCCGGCATATTTATGCGGTGCTCGTTTGGCCCTATGCGTGGGCCTCGGGCAACGATCATGTGCGTTTGATTGCGACGCACTTTCTCGAACAAATCATGACGCACGTGAAGCTCGCTATGTTTGGCGCTGGCTTCATCGCCTTTCCGATCATCGCGACGCAGATTTACAAGTTTGTGGCGCCAGGTCTTTATAAGAATGAGCGCAGGGCCTTTCTGCCGTATCTCATCGCCACGCCTGTGCTCTTTTTGATCGGCGCGGCAATGGTCTATTTTATCGCCATGCCGGTGTTGATCAAGTTCTCGATCGGCCTGACGGAGGCGACCGGCGATGGCCAGCCGACCATCGAGCTGATGCCGAAGGTGTCGGAATATCTCTCGCTCATCATGACGCTGATTTTTGGATTCGGCCTCGTATTCCAGCTGCCGGTTATCCTGACGCTCTTAGCGCGGGCTGGTTTTGTAACGGCGGACGGGTTGGTCAATTCGCGGCGCTACGCCATCGTCGGGATTTTTGCGGCGTCTGCCCTGCTGACCCCTCCCGACGCGCTGAGTATGATCATCATGGCGCTGCCGACCGTGCTGCTTTACGAAGCCTCGATTTACGCCGTGCGCTATGTCGAGAAGCGCGTGAAGCCAGTGGACGCAGCGTAGGTGGAGAGCAAGTCAGCTCACCAATTTTAAGGGCTTCATCTTGGTCTTATCAACTTGCCGCCCGGCGTGCCAAAGATCGAACGCGGTCTGCATATTGAGCCAGGAAGCGGGCGACTGCTCGAACACCAATCCTAGACGCACAGCCATGATTGGAGTTACCGGCTGTTTCTCAGTAAGTAGATCGTATAGTGCTTGGCGGGAAATCCCGAGAGCTCTTGCAAATTCTGTCTTGGGCATCGGTAATGCCGGCAAAACGATCTCGCGAAGAAATGCCCCTGGGTGGGTTGGGCAACGATTGGGGGCTCTCTTTGGAAATTCTACCATAAGACCAATCTCTCATTCGCCGTGCTAGACCTAGTGGTAATCTTCGAAGTCGACGTCAGTGGCGTTTTCGCCGTCGAATGCGAATGTTATGCGCCAGTTAGCTGATACGGATACGGCAAACCGACCTTTTTGTGCCCCTGCCAACTGATGAAATCCAAGCCCGGGCAACATCAATGCCTTCGGTTCGACCGCAGCGTCAAGTCGATCAAGAATATAGCGAATGCGCTGGATTCTATCAGGCGGTAATTTCGATTCGTCATCTCGTTCCCAATAGCGTTTGAGGGCCTTACTGCGAAATGATCTGATCATGGCGCCCGCTCCCGATGAGTGCGGTTCCAAGAACACATCATGATCGAGTGTAAGTCAAACAAATACGCAATGTCAAGCAATGCTTGACTACGATCCTTGCTTGCCCCGGCTAGACCATGTTCAACCTACCGGCTATACCACGCCAAACTGGCACCGACTTTAGCGAGGCCTACCCGTGTTCGACATCAAATGGATCAGAGATAATGCCAGCGCTTTTGACGCTGCTTTGAAGCGGCGCGGCTTAGAGCCGTTGTCGGCGGGTCTGATCAAGCAGGACGAAGCACTGCGCGCGGTGAAGACCAGGCTGCAGGAGGCGCAGTCGAAGCGTAACGCGGTTTCCAAGGATATCGGCAAGGCTAAGGGCGCCAAGGACGGCGCGCTCGCCGAGATCCTGATGGGCGAAGTGGCCTCGCTGAAAGATGCGATTGCCAAGGGTGAAGACGAAGAGCGCAAACTCGAAGCGGGTATGAAGGCGGCGCTTGAAGTCATTCCCAATCTGCCGCGCGAAGATGTGCCGTTGGGGAAGGATGAGCACGACAACAAGGAAATCCGAAAGTTCGGCGCGCCACCGGAATTTGACTTCGCGCCGAAGCAGCATTTCGAGATCGGCGAAGCGCTTGGCATGATGGACTTCGACGCGGCGGCGAAAATTTCCGGCGCACGCTTTGTCGTAACCAAGGGCGCGATTGCCCGGCTTGAACGTGCGTTGGGCAGTTTCATGCTCGATTTGCACACGAGCGCGGCGAATGGCCAGCTTGGCGGGTATACCGAACATAACCCACCGCTTTTGGTGAAAGATCACGCGGCCTATGGCACAGGGAATTTGCCGAAGTTTGCAAACGACCTTTTCAAAATACGTCGTGACGTAATGAGTGACGAGCCGGCTAAGCAAATTCCGCAGCCTGATGGCACGGTAATTGTTGAAGCGGCGACCGCGCCACGTGACACTTTGTGGCTCATCCCGACCGCCGAAGTTTCGCTGACCAACCTCGTGCGCGAACAGATCCTCGACGAAGCGCAGCTCCCCATGCGCATGACGGCGTGGACGCCGTGCTTCCGTTCGGAAGCAGGTGCCGCTGGCAAAGACACGCGCGGCATGATCCGCCAGCACCAATTCTCAAAGGTCGAGCTCGTCTCCATCACGACGCCAGAGGAGAGCCTCGCCGAGCACGAGCGCATGACGGGGTGCGCGGAAGAAGTTTTGAAACGTCTCGGCCTCGCCTTCCGCACGATATTGCTTTGTACCGGCGACATGGGCTTTGCGTCCCAGAAAACCTATGACATCGAAGTTTGGCTGCCGGGGCAGAATGCCTATCGGGAAATCTCGTCGTGCTCGGTGTGCGGCGATTTCCAGGCGCGCCGCATGGATGCAAGATATCGCCCGAAAGGCGGCAAGGACGTGCGCTATGTGCATACCCTCAATGGCTCCGGTCTTGCCGTCGGGCGCACGCTGGTGGCGGTCCTCGAAAATTATCAGCAAGCCGACGGTTCCGTAATAATTCCGGAAGTCTTGCGCCCCTACATGGGCGGTGCAAATAAGATAGAAAAAATGTAATGACGCTGTCATCCCGGCCGGAGAAATCGCGCGTGCGCGATTTTGAAGAGCCGGGACCCAGACTGGACTTTCGAACACTGCATCCCTGGGTCCCGGCTCTCGCAAGGTGGCTCGGCCGGGATGACAACCGGGCGTAAGGCCAAAAATGCGCATCCTCA
Source organism: Hyphomicrobium sp. (assembly GCA_031419475.1). Classification (GTDB taxonomy): domain Bacteria; phylum Pseudomonadota; class Alphaproteobacteria; order Rhizobiales; family Hyphomicrobiaceae; genus Hyphomicrobium_B. Next base: position 7,662 of record JANOKW010000040.1, read on the forward strand.
TCACCAACGACGACGGCATCAACGCCAAGGGGCTTGAAGTCCTAAAGGCGATCGCGCTCGGTTTGTCGCCGGACGTATGGACGGTCGCGCCCGAAACAAATCAATCCGGCACGTCGCATTCGATGACGCTGCACGAGCCGCTGCGCCTGCGCCAGATTGAACCCCGCACGTTCGCGGTTGCCGGCACGCCGACCGATTGCGTCATCATGGCGGTGCGCCACATCCTGATGGAACAGCCGCCCGATCTGGTTTTGTCAGGTGTCAATCACGGCTCGAACTTGGCCGAAGATACAACGTACTCGGGCACGGTTGCCGCCGCGATGGAAGGCACGCTGCTTGGTATTCGCTCCATTGCGCTGTCGTTGATGATGGGCTTTGAAGATGGCGAACGGCGCGCGCTGTGGGATACGCCGCTGGCGCACGCACCGCAGCTCATCACGCGATTACTCGACACGCAATGGCAAGCGGGCACGCTCATCAACATCAATTTTCCCGACGTGGTGCCAGCCGACGTCGCAGGCATTGCCGTGACAAGCCAAGGCATTCGCGATCAGGCGCTTTTGCATATCGAAAGCCGTTCCGATCCCTGGGGCACGCCGTACTTTTGGTTCGGATTTGAGCGCCGCAAGTCGACGCTGGTTTCGGGAACTGACCTCGCGGCGGTGGCTGCAAAAAAAATATCGGTTACGCCATTGAGCGTCGATCTGACAGACTCGAGGGCTGTTGCAACTCTCAGTGCGCACTTGGATGCGACGGCAAAAAAACCGAAGACGTGAGTGCCAAAAGCGGCTTTGAAAAGCCGCCGGTTTGCCGAAATCCCTCCGTCAATAAAGCGCAATCAATCATTACGAGGAAGGCTCAAGCCTTTCCGGCTGAAACGGGTTTTGCCTATTTCGTTTTTGATCAATGCGCCGCCGCCAGACAACGCGAGCTGCGCAAAGGGACCGGACGGGCTGGGAGGGCCACAACACGAATCGCATGGGGCCATTAACCCCGCGTTAACCGAGTGACGGTTAATGATTGGTGCGAGTAGAGGTGCGTACCATGATGTATTTAGTTGGCTTCGGCCGGCGCGGCTGTTTGGGCCTCAAACCTGCGCTATGTGCCGTTATCGTAATGTCCGCAGCGGCCGCCGGCTGCAGTGCGGACGTGACCCGTTTCGACAGTTCGTCTTTCAATCTCAATGATCCGCCGCAAGAAACAGCCGCCGCGCCAGCGCCGGTTGAGCCTGTGGCCGGTCATTCCGATTATAACAACCCGGTTTCCCGGAGCCAGCCGCGCGGGCCTTATGGCGCGGGCGCCGGCCAGATGACGCCGCCAGCTGCTTCGGGCATTGAAATGGCGAACTTGCCCGATGCAACGCCGCCAGCTCCAGCGGCACCGGTTATGCGCCCGGCGGCATATCGCCCGGCAGCACCGGCCGCAGCCGCGCCAGCCGTGCGCCAGCCCGTTGCGAAAGGCGAAACGTTCGACGTTCAGCCGGGCGACACGCTTTATGGGTTGTCGAAGCGCCATCAGGTGTCTTTGGCCGAACTCATGTCCGTCAACGATTTGACGGGTCCGAACCTGAAACCTGGTCAGAAGCTCTATTTGCCGGCTGGCAAGGCTTTGATGGCACGTCCTGCGTCGCGTGCCGCACCGATGACGACGGCGGCACTCTCGCCAGCGCCAGCTGCACCGGCTGCGGCCGCGCCGGCCGAGATGTCAGCCCCGCCAATGGCGCCGCCCTCTGCCGAAGTCGCGGCCAAATACACCAGCACCTACCAAGTGAAGCCGGGCGATTCGCTCTATGTCATCGCCCGCGCCAACAAAGTGCCTTTCATGGAATTGCAGCAGGTCAACGGCATTGCCGATCCTAAAAAGGTCATGCCCGGCACGACGCTCAAGGTTCCGGCCGGCACTGTCGCTGTTGCCGAAGTGCAGTCCACGGCCGGCGAACTCGCGCCAACCGCAGTTGCACCCGTTGTTGCGGCGTCTACGGAGGCAGCACTAATCGCGCCGCGCGTTACGCAGCAGCCGGCCCAGCCAACGATCATCAACAGTGGTACGCCCGTCGCGGCGACAGGTACGGCCATGAAGGGCGATAAAATCGCTGCAGCGGCGCCTCAAGCAGTGCCTCAGGCGGCGGTGCAAGCAGCGAGCAGCACGAGACTGCGCTGGCCGGCAAACGGCAAGATTATTGCTGGCTTCGGCGGCCGCCCGGATGGCACGCACAACGACGGCATCAACTTATCGGTGCCGCTTGGCACAGAAGTTCATGCCGCTGAAAACGGCGTCGTCGCATACGCGGGCAGCGAACTCAAAGGCTACGGCAATCTGGTGCTTGTGCGCCACGACAACGGCTGGGTCACCGCCTACGCGCACAACGATGAGACGCTCGTTAAACGCGGCGACAAGGTGAAACGCGGACAAGTGATCGCCAAAGCCGGCAAGACCGGAACTGTTGATCAACCGCAAGTCCACTTCGAATTGCGGCAGGGGTCAAAGCCCGTCGATCCGACGCCGTTCATGGAGAAGTTATAGGTTTCCGCGCCATCCGGCCGACTCCCCCCGCAAGGAGACTTCCAAATGGTCGGACGAACGAGAGTCGGAAGGCACCAATAGACAAGTTCGCCACGCGGCGAAGCATGAGGGAAGCTTGAGGCCGGGTCAGCAATGATCCGGCCTTTTTCGAGTGCGTGCTCCAATGTACGAGTTGAGACTAGGCGTCCCGCAGTTTATCAAACCAAGTCAACAATGGAGGAACGCCGTGTCAGTTTCACAAATTCGCACGGACCAAAGCCGCCACCTCGGCCCGATGATCACAATCGGCGTGCTGTTCTTTGTTTTTGGGTTTGTGACTTGGCTCAACGGTCCTCTCATTACATTTGTGAAGCTCGCCTTCGATCTCGACGATGTAAACGCCTTTCTCGTGCCGATGGCGTTTTATCTCTCGTACTTCTTTCTGGCGCTGCCAGCGTCGTGGATCTTGCGGCGCACGGGCATGAAGCGCGGCATGGCGCTGGGGCTGCTCGTCATGGCGCTCGGCGCGGTGGTGTTTGGCCACTTCACGACCATGCGCGCTTATCCAGGTACGCTGGCGGGGTTGTTCACAATCGGCGCTGGGCTTTCGCTGTTGCAGACCGCGTCGAACCCTTACATTTCCATTGTCGGGCCGATTGAAAGCGCTGCGCAGCGCATCGCCTTCATGGGGATTTGCAATAAGTTTGCCGACATTCTGGCGCCGATCGTGTTCGGTGCGCTGGTGCTCTCGGGTCTCGACAATTTCGACGCGCGCGTGAAAGCAGCGGCCGACCCGCAAGCGCGCAACGCCCTGCTCGATACCTTCGCCGCGCAGGTCTATTGGCCGTATATGATTATGGCGGCGCTGCTGGCGCTGCTCGCGCTTTGGATCACGCGGTCGAGCTTGCCGGATGTCGTATCCGCTAACGTGAACGAGAGTGCGGACGCGGACGGGGTGGGCAAGAGCCTCGCAGCGTTTCCGCACCTCTGGCTCGGCGTCGTGTGCTTGTTTCTCTATGTCGGCGTCGAGGTACTGGCGGGCGATGCGATTGGAATATACGGCGCGGGCTTCGGCTTGCCGCTCGACGCCACGCGGCTGTTCACGTCTTACACGCTTGCTGCCATGTTGATCGGATACGTGGCGGGGCTGTTGCTCATTCCGCGTTTCGTGTCGCAGGAGCGCTACCTCGCGTATTCGGCCGCGCTTGGAGTATTGCTCAGTACCGGCGCCTATCTCACGCAGGGTTATGTCTCGATCGGCTTCATAGCGGCACTCGGGTTCGCCAATGCCATGATGTGGCCGGCCATCTTTCCGCTCGCGATCCGGGGGCTTGGGCGGCACACAGAGACAGGCTCGGCACTACTCATCATGGCCATCGCGGGCGGCGCCTTAATGCCGTATGGGTTCGCGCTTTTGAAGCAGACAATGGATTTCCAGCTTGCCTACTTGGTCATCGCGGTGCCAGCGTATCTTTACATTTCCTGATTACGCACCATAGTCAGCCCACTTGAGGTCATAGTAGGTGACCGGGGGTGTTCTGACGGCGGCGAGTGTCAGCACGGATATCATGGCGGCA
>JANOKW010000041.1:0-15870 GCA_031419475.1 Hyphomicrobium sp.
ATTGCCATGCAGCGTTCACCCGCCGAGCCGTATCCGGCGCCCATGAGGGCATCGACCGTCTGGTCCATGTCGGCATCAGGCATGACAATCATGTGGTTCTTAGCGCCGCCCAAAGCTTGCACGCGTTTGCCGGCTGCTGAGCCGCGTCGATAGACGTATTCGGCAATCGGCGTCGAGCCGACGAAGCTGACGGCGGCGATATCGGGATGATCAAGAATTGCGTCGACGGCGGTTTTGTCGCCGTGCACGACGTTGAGAACGCCGGCAGGAAAGCCTGCTTCCTGGAAAAGTTCCCACGCCAGCATGACGGCGGACGGATCGCGTTCCGAAGGTTTAAGGATGAAAGTGTTGCCGCAAGCGACAGCGACAGGATACATCCACATCGGCACCATGGCCGGAAAGTTGAACGGCGTGATGCCCGCGACAACGCCTAATGGCTGGCGATCCGACCAACTGTCAATGTCGGGGCCGACGTTGCGGCTGAATTCGCCTTTCAACAAATGCGGGATGCCGCAGGCAAAATCGACAACATCTATGCCTCGCTGAAGCTCACCCAAGGCGTCCGCATGTGTTTTGCCGTGTTCGTTGGAGATGGCCCGCGCGATGTCGTTGGCGTGACGTTCAAGCAGATCCTTGAATTTAAACATCGGCTTTACGCGCTTCATGGGGGGCGTGTTGCCCCATTCGACTGACGCCTGTTTGGCGGCAGCGACCGCGGCGTTGACTTCGGCGGCTTCCGAGAGTGGTAGGATCGCAGATTTTTCCCCCGTAGCTGGATTGAAGACATGCACCGTGCGCGTCGAAGCTGACGTGACCTTACGGCCGCCGATGGCATTCTGGATGGTGTCGAGTGACTGCATTTGGTTCCGTTCTTGATGTATGCCGCGCTAAGCGCCCTTAGTTGGTGGTTTTGAAAACCATCGTCAGGGTATCGAATAGCTCGTCGATCTCACTTTTTGAGATGATCAGCGGCGGCGACAGCGCGATGATATCTCCGGTCTGGCGAATGAGCAGGTTGTTCTCGAAAGCTTTGACGAAGCGGTCGTAAGCGCGTTTCGTTGGTTCGCCGGGGGCGGGATCGAATTCAATGGCACCAATGAGACCGATGTTTCGGATATCGATGATGTGCGGCAGGCCTTTCAATGCGTGCAGCCGTTCTTCCCAATAAGGCGCAACTTCCGCTGCGCGCGTGAGCAAACCTTCGTCGTGGTAGGTATCAAGAGTGCCGATCGAGGCCGCGCACGCCATCGGGTGGGCCGAGTAGGTGTAGCCGTGGAAGAAATCAATGACGTGCTCCGGCCCGGACATAAAGGCGTCGTGGATTTTTGGGGTAACGAACACGGCTCCCATAGGAATGGTGCCGTTCGTAACGCCTTTCGCTGCGGTGATCATGTCCGGGGAGACGCCGAAATAATCGGTGCCAAACGGAGTGCCAAGCCGCCCGAATGCGGTGATGACTTCGTCGAAAATGAGCAGGATGTCGTGCTTGGCACAAATCGCAGCCAAACGCTTCAAGTAGCCTTTGGGCGGGATAATGACACCGGTGGAGCAAGCAACGGGCTCGACGATGCAGGCCGCGATTGTGGACGCATCATGCAGTGCGACGAGGCGTTCAAGATCATCCGCAAGATCTGCGCCGTGCTCGGGCTCGCCGCGCGTAAAGGCGTTGCGCGCGAGGTCGTGCGTGTGGCGCATGTGATCGACGCCTGAGACCAGCGATCCGAACAACTTGCGGTTATTGGCAATGCCGCCAACGGCCGTGCCACCAAAGTTGACACCGTGATAGCCGCGTTCGCGCCCGATAAGTCGGACCTTCGTGGCGTTGCCCTTGGCGCGGTGATAGGCAAGCGCCATTTTGAGAGCCGTTTCTACCGACTCCGACCCGGAGTTTGTAAAGAAGACGTGGTCGAAACCTTTGGGCGCGATGTTGACGAGGCGCGAAGCACATTCGAACGCCTTCGCGTGCCCCATCTGGAAGGTGCCAGCGAAGTCGAGAGTTGCGGCCTGCTTTTGTATCGCTTCGACGATCTTTGGCCGACAGTGCCCTGCGTTGACGCACCATAGCCCGGACGTGCCGTCGAGAACACGGCGGCCGTCGTCGGTGACGTAATGCATGCGTTCGGCGCCGACAAAAATGCGCGGGTTCTTTTTGAATTGGCGATTGGCGGTAAACGGCATCCAGAACGCCGATAGGTCGTTGGTTTTGTGCTGGATGTTCATGGGCGTTCTCCGGGATCGGATTTAAATGTTGACACGAAATCTCAAGATGCGCGACTGACGGCTGCGACAAGGCTTTCAGAGAAAATATCCATGCCTTCTTGAACCAGGGCATCGCTTGCGGTCAACGGGACCAGGAAGCGGACAACGTTAGAATACGTGCCGCAGGACAGCAGGATAAGCCCTTTTTCGTGCGCCGTCTTCAGGAGAGCCGAGGTTAAGGCCGCATCCGGCTCGCCGCTCGCTGCGTTTTTCACGAGTTCGAGTGCGCACATGGCGCCAAGTCCGCGGATATCACCGATGCAATTGAGATTAGTGCGATCTTTCAATTGGGTGAGGCGATCAAGAATGATTTTGCCAATTCTGTTGGCGCGGTCGCAGAGCTTTTCTTCGTCGATGATGTCGAGAACGGCGTGGGCGGCCGCGCAGGCAAGCGGGTTTCCAGCATACGTTCCGCCAAGACCGCCAGGGTTCGCGGCGTCCATCACGTCCAAACGGCCGACGATGGCCGCGAGAGGTAAGCCGCCCGCTAGGCCCTTGGCGAGCGTGACGATGTCAGCCTTTATGCCCGCGTGTTCGAGTGCAAACATTTTTCCGGTTCGTGCGAAACCTGTTTGTATTTCGTCGGCGATGAGCAGAATGCCGTGCTCATCGCAGAGCGAGCGGAGAGAACGCAGGAACTCAACAGGCGCGATGTTGAATCCGCCCTCGCCTTGCACAGGCTCTATGATGATGGCCGAGACGTTCGACGGATCTATAGAGTGCTTGAAAAGGTGGTTCAAGCTCGACATGCTTTCTTCATTAGAAACGCAGTGATAGGCATTGGGAAAAACGGCGTTGTAGATATCCGGGGGAAAGGGACCAAAACCTTTTTTGTATGGCACCACTTTTCCCGTTAGGGCCATTCCCATGTGTGTACGTCCATGAAAGCCGCCTCCGAACGAAATGACGCCCGAGCGGCCGGTGTAGACGCGCGCAACTTTCACAGCGTTTTCGACAGCTTCAGCACCGGTTGAAACTAACATCGTCTTGGCAGGGCCGGATACGGGGGCAATGGCATTCAGCCGCTCGGCGAGGCGCACATAACTCTCGTAGGGTGTGACCTGGAAACAGACGTGGCTGAAGAACTTGAGCTGCTGTTCGATCGCGGCCACTATTTTCGGATGCTGGTGACCGGTGTTGACCACGGCAATACCAGCGGCAAAATCGATGTAACGTTTGCCTTCTTCGCTCCAAATTTCCGCGTTCTTGGCGCGCTTCGCGTAGATAGCAGTGGCGTGGCCGATCCCCCGGGGGACCGCCGCAGCGCGCCTGGCGTGAAGTTCTGCCGAGGTTGGCATATCGAAACGTCTCCTCAAGAAAAAGCTTGGATGCCGGTTTGCGCACGGCCCAAAATCAACGCGTGGATGTCGTGCGTACCTTCATAGGTATTCACGGCTTCGAGGTTCATCATGTGTCTGATCACGTGGTACTCGTCGGATATGCCGTTGCCACCGTGAATGTCGCGAGCTGCACGCGCAATATCGAGAGCCTTGCCGCAACTGTTGCGCTTCAAAAGCGAGATCGCTTCGGGCGCGAGTTGGTTTCGGTCTTTGAGGCGCGCTGCGTGTAGGCAAGCATGAAGGGCCAGCGTGATTTCGGTTTGCATGTCGGCAAGCTTTTTCTGAATCAGTTGGTTGGCGGCGAGGGGCTGCCCGAACTGTGTACGGTCGAGAGCATATTGGCGGGCAGCGTGCCAGCAAAATTCTGCCGCGCCAAGTGCGCCCCAAGCGATGCCGAAACGGGCGTTATTGAGACAGCCGAATGGGCCTTTGAGTCCCTGCACATTCGGCAGCATATTCTCTTCCGGGACCACGACACTCTCCATGACAATTTGGCCAGTGACGGAGGCACGCAACGAGAATTTCCCCTCTATCTTCGGGGTGGTGAGACCTGTCATGCCGCGCTCAAGGATAAACCCGCGTATGATGCCGTCCTCGGTCTTGGCCCACACGACGAAGACATCGGCAATGGGAGAATTCGTGATCCACGTCTTGGAGCCTGTCAGTTCGTAGCCGTTCTTGACACTTTTAGCCCGCGTCGTGAGTGCGCCTGCATCTGATCCATGGTCAGGCTCGGTTAACCCAAAGCATCCGATGAATTCTCCAGTTGCGAGCCTCGGCAGATATTTGTTTCTCTGTGCATCGCTGCCATAGGCGTAAATCGGATACATCACGAGACTGGATTGTACGCTCATCGCGGATCGATAGCCCGAATCGACACGCTCTATTTCGCGGGCGATCAGTCCATAGGATACGGCGTTCACGCCCGCGCCGCCAAATTCTTCAGGTATTGTCGGACCGAGAAATCCCATGGCACCAAGGCTGGTCATGATCGACCGTTCAAAAGTTTCGTTCCGGTGATCGGCGAGTACGCGCGGCATTAGCTTGTCGCGGCAGAATTTGCGCGCACTTTCTGCGAGGATGCGTTCGTCCTCTAGAAGGGCATCCCCGAAAAGCAAGGGATCAGCCCATAAGAAGCCTGCCGTCGTGTTCTCTGATCTGGTCGTCGCCATCTTTTGTCCTGATCATTCATCTCGAAGTCGCGTCAATGATTCGTCCAATAACCTGGTGATTTCTTCGCCGGCGTAGTGCCTATGAGTTTCCTGAAGCTAGTCGTCATTCCCATTATCCTGCACATTTGTTTGCTTTGGTTCGTGGTTTTTCTTCACGTGTCGATGGCCCCGAGGCAGATGTATTTCGTTTCCAGATATTCATCCAAGCCTTCGGCTGCACCCTCTCGACCAACGCCAGATTCCTTGACGCCACCGAATGGCACGACTTCATTTGAGAAAATGCCGTCGTTGACGCCGATCATGCCGGCATCAAGCTTTTCGGCGACACGCCAAGCGCGAGAGAGGTTTTGGCTGAAGAGATATGCAGCCAGTCCGAATGGGGTATCGTTGGCGAGTGCGATAGCTTCAGCCTCAGAGTCGAAACGCATCAGCGCTGCGACGGGCCCAAATATCTCTTCGCGCACGAGATCCATGTTTTTGGTGATTCCACCGAGCACAGTTGGTTCGTAAAACAGCGGGCCGGAGGAATTCGCCTTACCGCCAATCAGCAGCTTGGCGCCTTTTGAAATAGCGTCCTTGGTGAGTGTTTCGACTTTAAAAATCGCGTCGGCGTTGATAAGCGGCCCGATGTTTGAGCGCGCGTCAGTGCCTGGACCGGTCTGTAACTTGGCGACTGCATCCACGAGTGCCGCGGCGAAACGGTCGTAAATGCCCTTCTGTACAAGGATGCGATTCGCGCAAACGCAAGTTTGCCCGGCGTTGCGGTACTTAGAGGCCATGGCACCAGCGACGGCCTGTTCAAGATCGGCGTCGTCGAATATGACAAGCGGGGCATTGCCGCCGAGTTCGAGAGTCAGCTTTTTTACCGTGCCGGCGCATTGGCGATAGAGTGCCTTTCCAACTTCGGTTGACCCTGTGAACGTGAGTTTTCGGACGCGGCCATCATCGGTCAGAACCTTGCCGACGGCAGGCGCGTCCATTGTTGTGACCACGTTCAAAACGCCAGGCGGTACGCCGGCATCGACTGCCAGCTTGGCAATCGCCAGGGCACATAGGGGCGTCTCCTCGGATGGTTTGACGACTATGGTGCATCCGGCGGCTAGGGCAGGCGCCACCTTGCGCGTAATCATGGCAATGGGAAAATTCCAGGGCGCAATAGCAGCGACCACACCAATCGGTTGCTTGATGGTGATGTAACGGCGCGAGGCAACCGTCGTAGGGATTGTGCGGCCGTAGGCGCGCTTTCCCTCCTCTGCGAACCACTCGATGAATGATGCACCATAAGCGACCTCAGCGCGGGCTTCGGCGAGCGGCTTGCCCTGTTCGGTGGTCATCAGAAGCGCTAGTGACTCTGTATCGGCAGTTACTAGCTCGAACCAGCGCTTCAAAATTGTTGCGCGATCCTTCGCTGTGCGCCCGGACCAAGCAGGCAGAGCCCGGCTTGCAGCGTCTATAGCGGCGTTTGTTTCTTTAATGCCGAGGTTTGGAACACGGGCGATCTCCTTGCCCGTAGCCGGATCGTGGACCGGAAACGTAGATGCCGACGTGATCCACTGGCCATCGATAAGCGAAGCGGACGGGTATTTGTTCAGCACTATGTTCACGGACGGCTCTCCTAGCGTATCGTTATCGAAACGGATTTCAAATCTGCATATTTGTAAAGCGCGTGCAGTGACCTGTCGCGGCCAAAGCCAGACTGCTTGAAACCGCCGAACGGCATGGTGATGTCGCAGCTGTCCCAGCCATTGATCCAAACGAGTCCAGCTTTGATTTCGCGCGCGGCACGGTGCGCAAGGCTGATGTCGCGTGTCCAAACGCCAGATGCGAGCCCAAATATCGTATTGTTCGCGATCCGAAGCGCTTCATCCGCATCGCGGAATGTCGTGACGGCTAGGACGGGCCCAAACACTTCTTCTTTGGCGAGCGTCGAGTCGGGCGATACGCCATCGAAAACAGTCGGTTCGACGTAAAACCCGCCGCTATCGGCGCGAACGCGCTTGCCTCCGAGCGCGAGCGACGCGCCTTCCTTGCGGGCCGTGTCGATAAAGCCGAGTACCGTGTTCATTTGGCTTTCCGAAACCATGGCACCGAAGTTCGTTTCGGGCGCAAGAGGATCGCCGGGTACAAACCCCTTCGCAGCCGAGATGATCTTATCGAGAAAAACATCTCGGATTTTCTGATCGACAAGCAGGCGCGAACCGGCAGTGCAGACTTCGCCCTGATTGTAGAAAATCCCAAAAGCGGCGTGAGCTGCCGCTGCGTCAAGATCTGGACAATCGGCAAAAATGATGTGTGGTGACTTGCCTCCAAGTTCCAGGCTGACGCGCTTCAAGTTACTGTCGGCGGCGTACTTCATAAGCATGCGGCCGACCGTGCCTGAGCCAGTGAACGTCAACATATCGACGTCCATGTGAAGCGCGATGGCTTTTCCGGCCACAGATCCCTTGCCGGTGACCACATTCAAGACGCCTGCGGGAACACCAGCCTCGAGCGCTAGTTCTCCAAGCTTGATGGCGGTCATGCTGGTGAGTTCGGCGGGTTTCACGACGATGGAATTGCCCATTGCAAGTGCCGGCGCCACTTTCCACATCGTAAGATGGAGTGGGAAGTTCCATGGCATTATGGCGCCAACGACGCCGAGCGGTTCGTGGACGGCATAGGAAAATCTGTCTGCTGTTTCGGGGCCGACCTCGCCGTAAACCTTATCGAGCGCCTCGGTGTAGTAGCGCAGAGTGCGTATAGCGGACGGGACGTCGAACGCCATCGTATCGCGGATAGGCTTGCCGGAATCGATACTCTCAAGAAGGGCTATCGTTTCGAGGTCGCGCTCCATGAGGTCTGCGAGCTTGTACATGATGCGCTTTTTTTCGCGGTAGTGAAAATTGCGCCAGCGCCGATCGTCGAACGCTGCCCTTGCGGCCGCGACGGCGGCATTGACATCCTGCTCGTTGCATTGCGCAATCTTGTTTATCAATTGGCCGTTGCGCGGTGAGATATTGTCGAACGTCATGCCCGACTGGGCCGGACGCAGCTTGCCGTCAATAACGGCTTTCGACGGCAGTACTATCGTCGCTGCGATGGCTTCGAAATGCGCCAGCGATGTCATGGGTTTATCCTTTAGGCAACTTGCGAATACCAGAGATGATCGAGCGGCGTGACGACGCGTTCGAAGCTGCTGCGCTCGACTTGCTTCAACTGGGTGTAGACGTGCTGAAAATCAGCGCCGAACGCTTCGCGCACGATTGGTGACTTGCCAAAGACATCTAGAGAATTGACCCAGGCTATTGGCAGCGGCGGGATGTGTAGCTCCTCTGAATTGCCTTTAACGCACGGACCGCAATCCAACTTGTTGGTCAAACCGTGTTGGATGCCGGCAAGGATGCCCGCGACGACGAGGTAGGGGTTGGCGTCGGCGCCTGAAACGCGATGTTCAACGCGCGTACCTTTGATATTGCCGCCCGGAATGCGTAGCGCAACCGTGCGATTGTTGAAGCCCCAATGCGGTGCCATGGAGACATACGACTTCGGCACATAACGGCGATAAGAATTTGCCGATTGTGCCCAGAACGCCATGAAGTCCGGCATCGTCTTTAGTAAGCCGCCGATAGCGTGCTTGAAGGCTGGCGCCAAGGGCTCACAAGGTTCCATTGCATTCGGATCACCAACAAAAATGTTGTTGCCCTTGCCATCGACAAGGCTGACATGGACGTGAAGTCCAGATCCCGTCCATTCATGATGCGGCTTGGCCATAAACGTCGCTTCTACGTTGTTGGCGAGGGCGGCGGCCTTTACCGCCCGCTTCAAGAGTAATCCGTCGAGTGCTGCAGCAACGGGATCAGCGCGGTGCTTCAAATTGATTTCGAATTGTCCAGGACCAGATTCTTGCATGACCGCATCGACGGGCAGACCTTGAGCTTCGCTAATCCGGTAGATGTCATCGATTAAGCGGCCAAGGACGTCCATGTCGTCGAACTCAAAAGTCTTCGGCCAATCCGGGTCTGCCGATAACCCGTCGGGCGTGTTGAGCGGCAATGCGCCGTTCCGGCGCTTGGCCAGCACATAGAATTCGAGCTCAACCGCAACGACAGGTGTGAAACCGGACTTTTTGAATTTCTGTGCTTGCCCGATCAGCACTGTGCGCGGGTCGATGTCAATGTTGTTCAGAACTTCAATGACGGCTTGAGCATGTGTGCCGCCATTGACGGGGATATGCTTCAGCGTTCCAGAGATAATGCGGCACGGCAAATCCGGATCGCCGGTTTCCCAAAGTCGGCCGGTCTCTTCGATGCAATTGCCGCGCGGATCCATTATGAACACGGAACCGGGAATGAGAATGCCGCTTTGCACAGCGTCGAGTAGATCGTCGCGGCGCAGGCGTTTCCCGCGTGGAATGCCGTTCAAGTCATAAGTGAACAGGTCGATCCATCGGACGTCTGGATGCGCGCCCAGAAAAGATTTGGCTTCATCGATAGTCAAGTAATCGGTGGTCATTTTGATCGAACCCCGGCTGCCGTGCCGAACCGGCGGAAAAGGGAAACGGAGACAGGATTCGACTTGGCCTGCCATTCTGGATGCCATTGCACGCCGACACAAAACGGATGATCATCTGGTCCGCGAACGGCCTCGACCAAGCCGTCTTTGGCGTAAGCCTCTGGAGTGAGTTTGTCCGACAGGCGTTTGATGCCCTGCCAATGCAGCGAGTTGACCATGATCTCATCTTTGCCGATCCAATCGCGCAATTGGCCTTTGAGCGTGATTGAGTGAACGGGGCCGAATTTCTCGTCCATATTCGGCAAGTCACGTTCGCGATGATCCATGTGTCCGTCGGCGTCGTGAACGGCTTGGTAAAGTGATCCGCCGAGTGCCACGTTCAACTCTTGCACGCCGCGGCAGATTGCAAACAGCGGCTTCTTCGACTCAATTGCCGCCCGGATGAGCGGCAAGGTTACGGCGTCACGCGCTGCGTCCATGGACGCTGGCTTCAATGGCTTTTCGTCGCCGTAGAGCGCTGGATCGACGTTGGAGAGGCTTCCAGACAGCAAAATAGCGTCCGCTATATCGAGAAGTGCGCCGATATCAGACAGCCCAGGGCCGACTGGCACCAGGAGCGGTTGACATTCCGCGACTTCAGCGACGGCTGCCGTGTATTTGCGGCCAACGGCGTCGAAATCGAGCCCACCTATGCTCTTGGTGCAAGCAGGGATGATGACGATGGGCCGGCTCATGCCATAACTTCTCCTGCGACGTCGTGCAATGTCTGATCGAGGGACTTGCGAATAACGGCTTCGGCTTCGTCAAAGTGTTCTTGTGTCCAGATCAGCGGCGGCGCTGTAACCATGGTATCGAAGACCGCGCGCATGATGAAACCGTTGCGGAAGAAGTGATCGCGGCAGATCGAGCCGACGCGGCCGGGATTATCGAAGCGCCGTCTGGTCTTTTTATCGGCAACGAGTTCGATAGCGCCCAACAACCCAACCGAGCGTACTTCGCCGACCAGCGGATGATCGGCAAATTTAGCGAGCATTTTCGACAGGGCCGGGCCCGTGGATTCCTGCACCTTAGGTATGAGGCGCTCCCGTTCTATGATTTCGATATTCTTCAGAGCCACGGCACAAGCAACCGGGTGACCGGAAAATGTGTAGCCATGATTGAAATCATCATCGTGCGCCATCAGGGCTTCGACGATCATGTCGTCGATGATGAGACCGCTGAGGGGGATGTATCCTGATGTTGCGGCTTTCGCAAAGGTGATCATGTTCGGCCGGATGCCATAATATTCTGATGCAAACCAGGTTCCAAGCCGGCCAAAGCCAGTGATGACTTCGTCGGCAAGAAGCAGCACGCCATACTTGTCGACAATGCGTTGCACTTCGGGCCAGTAGGTCGATGGTGCGATTTTGACGCCGCCCGCGCCTTGTACGGGTTCGCCAGCGATCGCCGCGACGTTCTCCGGTCCAACGGCCAGGATTTCATCCTCGAAGGCCTTGGCAGCTCGCAAACCGAACGCTTCGGGCGTCTCGCCGTCTTTGGATTCCCCGTACCAGTATGGGTCCATGACGTGACGAAAACCGTCATAGACCGGATAGCTATGGGCGTGGACATGAGGCATGCCGCCCATCGATCCGGCCGCGATGGTCGAACCATGATACGCGTTCTTGCGGCTAATGATGATGCGCCGCTTGGGTTGGCCTTTGAGCCACCAATAGTGGCGGATGAGGCGGATAGCAGTGTCGTTCGATTCAGAGCCTGACGAACCATAAAAGATGTTGTTGAGAGTATCGGGTGCAATCTCGGAAAGCTTGCGCGACAAGGCAACAACTGGCGGGTGCGTGGTTTTAAAAAACGTATTGTAAAAAGGCAATTCGCATATCTGAGCGTGTGCTACGTCTGCAATTTCTTCGCGTCCATAACCGATACTTGTCGTCCATAGGCCGGACATTCCGTCGAGGATTCGATTGTTCTCGCTGTCCCAGAGATAAGGGCCGTGCCCGCGCACGATGACCCGCGCGCCGCTGCTGCGCAGCGACTTATGATTGGTAAAAGGATGCAGGTGGTGGAGCGCGTCCAGTTCTTTCAACTGAGCATATTGTTGCGACACGGGTAATCCTCCAGCAAAGCGTTCGATGGATCAAAATCAATCTGGCTGGATCAAGCCTGCGGCGTGTAACCGATGCGAGCGCAAAGTTCGAGGAGCTGAACTTTGCGGCTGAGACCGTTGGTGGTGTTCGAAGACGTGAAGGAGGAGTTGCCAAGTCGAGTTATGCCCGGCCATTGACTGGCGCGGTGCCCAAACATGTCCGCGATCGGTGCGAAACCATTCACGCGTTTTCTCCATTGTCCGCCGGCATGATAGCAATTTTTGCGGTCAATTGCGCTCAGCACTTGCATTCGGATCAACCGCGGGTGTACTACTCATGGGCTACAGCGAAGAATTTATGGGCTACGGTGTAGAATTGTCAAGTAGAACGGCAAACAAGCCAAAACTTCGTGCCCGCGGTCCCCGCAAATTGGATCGCGACGATATTCTGAGGGCGGCGTTTGACATGCTCTCGCTCGCGGGAGAGAGCGGTTTTTCGCTGCGTAAACTCGGAGCGCGCGTCGGTGTCGATCCGATGACCGTCCTGCACCACTTTAAATCGAAAGAGGAACTCCTCAGACAGATCGCGGATCTGGCCCTCGGAACGATAGAGCTGCCGCTGCCGACCGACGATTGGCGACAAGATTTGCGAGGGGTTGCAGAGGCTTATAGAAACCTTGCGCACCGGCATCCTCGCCTCTTTCATTTGCATTTTCGCTTCAATGCAACTGGTCCGGCCGATCACGCATCGAGCGAAGTCGTCTACCGCGCGATGCGTAGCACAGGGCTACCCGATTCAACTGCCGCGGGGCTTGGCTTAGCGTTCTACGCATTTGTCCTTGGCTTTGCCCTCGCAGAAACCGAAGGCCTACTGCTGCCATTGAACGAAACGGAAGAAGCCGAAATGCGCGCTCTCGATCCGTTGGGATATCCGGCGACCCAGGCCTTCATCCCCGCATTCAAGACTCTTGATCCAGATGCGGCATTCGACGCGGCAGTGACGGCATTTATCGACGGTGTCGCGCATCGGGCGGGGAGAAACCAACTATGAAACCGGCACTATAGCAAGTCGCAGCACTGCAAACCCATCAGGGTTGCTTAAGTCATGTATCGAACCTCGTGGCTGCAAACGACCTATCGCTTTTCGGATATGAAAGAGTTGATGGCTAATGGCGCGCCACTTCGCTCAGGTGATATTCTGGCCGGCGTTGCAGCAGCCTCAGCCGAAGAAATTATGCCGCAAAACTAGCGCCCGCCGACTTCCCGCTCAAAACATTTTTGACAGGAGCGATCCTAAAGCCAAGTCTGGTTAATAAGTGACGGTTCCGTTCGTTCTACGACGTGAAACATGCCCGCTCAACCTATAGCGTTGGCGCGTTACGCCAAATTCATTGGCCGGGAAGTACAATTCCGCTATGACTAGGCGATCTAAAGAAGAGTGAAGCTCTATCCCGTGAAAAACCGCCTCTTTCATCGATGGTTTCTTGTTCTCTGCATGGTGGCCATGTTAGGGGCGATATTGGTTGTGCCGGTGACATTGGCTTTTGCTGAGGCAGGTAGTGCGTCCACTGTTTCAGCCGCAATGGATGATATGCCGTGCCACAAGTCATCAGACAAATCTGGTAAGCCCTGCCCCGATTGTCCACAAAAGGGCTGCCCCAGTATGGCTGCCTGCCTCGCCAAGTGCTTGCAGACTTTGTCCGCGCTTCCGGCAGAGTCGCGCTTGGAACACGGAGCCGCGGGTTCGCGGATATTACCCGCACCATCGCTGGTGACAGCAAGCTCCCTCATCCCGCCTCTTCTCCGGCCTCCGAGCGTCTAAACCGCGCCCGATGGGCATGAGCGCAGCCGTAGCTGAAGCTACGGCGCGCCAATCGCGTTGGCCATTCAGGCCGCGCGGGTTTCACGACAACCGGAGATAATTTCATGCAACGCAAAACCTTGCGTGCGGCTGCTTTGGGCACCGCGCTGCTCACGCTGGCCGGAGGGTGGTTAGCCTACAAAGGCATGCTCCGGCTGCCCATGCACGCCAGCGTTCAGGGTGGCGTCATTGACGCTGCGGCGGCTCCTGAACCCTCGTCTGAAAAGCGCAAGGTCAAGTTCTATCGCAATCCGATGGGGCTGCCAGATACATCGCCAATGCCCAAGAAAGACTCGATGGGAATGGACTACATCCCGGTCTACGAGGGTGAAGAGTCCGATGACGGCTCGGTGAAAATTTCCCCCGGCAAGATCCAGCGCACGGGTGTCGAGACCGTCACGGCCGGTAAACGCATGATCGCGCGCACACTCAAAGTGCCAGGCGTGGTGCAACTCGACGAGCGGCTAATCTCGGTTCTCGCGCCACGCTTCGATGGTTTCGTTGCCAGCGTCGGCCCACTAACGACCGGCACGCACGCCAAGAAGGGCGATGTACTGGTGACCGTGTTTGGCCAAGCTGTGCTGGATCAAGGAGCCCGGCTCGTCATCGAACAAAACGCGGGAGTGCGGAGCGATGACGCAGAAGCGGATCCGAACAGAAAGACACCGATTGGCAGCCCTATCGGCGCACGGCGCCGGCTGCTTAATCTCGATGTGCCGGAAGAGTATATTGAAAAAATCGTGCGTGACCGGCGCGTGCCCGACACCCTGACATTTCGCGTGCCAAATGACAGTGTTGTGCTTGAACGCAACGTCGTCGAGGGACAGGCCTTCAAGGCTGGCGATATTCTCTTCCGCCTCGCTGACCATTCGCAGATTTGGATCATGGCCGATGTCGCCGAAGGCGACATTTCTGCGCTGAGCCCAGGCCAAACGGTGAAAGCGACGACTCGCGCCCGTCCCGGCCGGGTTTTTAGCGGCAAAGTGGTGGTGATCTATCCGCACCTTATGAAGGAAACGCGCAGCGCGCGAGTGCGCATCGAGTTACCGAACCCCGATCTTGCTCTGCTGCCGGACATGTACGCTGAGGTGGAAATTTCAACGAGCACGAACGAGCACGTCGTAGCAGTGCCAGTCAGCGCTGTCATCGATAGTGGCAGCAGGCAAGTCGTGTTGATTGATCGGGGCGAAGGCCGTTACGATCCGCGTGATGTCAAGCTTGGGCGAAGGGGGGACGGGTTCACCGAAATACTAAGCGGCGTTTCCGAGGGCGACAAAGTGGTGGTCAATGGCAACTTTCTGATCGACGCGGAAAGCAATCTCCAATCGGCACTGAAAAGTTTTTCGGCACCTGCAAAGTTGGAGACTAAGCCATGATTGCCCGTCTCATTGCTTGGTCAGCAAAAAACGTCGTTCTCGTGTTCATTGCGACGGCCTTTGCGGTAGTCGCCGGCGTGTGGGCGGTACGCACGCTACCCCTTGATGCCATCCCTGACCTCTCGGATACGCAGGTCATCGTCTACACAGAATACTCAGGCCAAGCGCCGCAGGTAGTTGAGGACCAGGTCACATATCCGCTGACCACGTCAATGTTAACCGTGCCGCGTTCCAAGGTCGTGCGCGGGTTCTCGTTCTTCGGCGTGTCGTTCGTCTACGTTATATTCGAGGATGGCACCGACATCTACTGGGCGCGTTCGCGGGTTCTTGAATATCTCAACGCAGCAGCAAAGCGCATTCCGGCTGGCGTGACCCCAACGCTTGGGCCCGACGCCAGCGGGGTCGGCTGGGTTTACCAATATGCCGTTCTCGGTAAAAACAAATCGCTTGCGGCGTTGCGTTCGCTTCAGGACTGGGAGGTACGTTTCGGGCTTTCGAAGGCCGAGGGCGTTGCGGAGGTCGCAAGCGTCGGCGGCTTCGTCAAACAATATAATGTGGTGGTCGATCCCGGCCGGCTTCGTGCACTCGATATTCCGCTTGCCAAAATCCGCGACGTCATCCGCGGCAGCAACATGGATGTCGGCGGCCGCACGCTTGAACTCAGCGAACATGAGTTCATGGTGCGCGGACGTGGCTATCTGAAGGGCATTGACGACATTGAAAATATTGTGGTCAAGGTCAATGGCGGCACGCCTGTTTTGATGAAGGATGTCGCGCGGGTTGAACTGGCTGGCGACGAACGGCGCGGGATCACGGAACTCAATGGGGAGGGCGAAGTGGCGAGCGGCATAGCGCTGCAGCGCTCGGGCGCCAACGCGCTGACGGTCATCGAAAACGTCAAGAACCGGCTGAAGGAAATTGCGCCATCGCTGCCCGAGGGCACGGAAATTGTGCCGGTCTACGATCGCTCAGAGCTAATCCATCGCGCCATCGCCACGCTCAAGTCGACACTGTTCGAGGAAAGCCTCGTTGTCGCGCTGGTGTGTATCGTGTTTCTGCTGCATGTGCGCAGCGCTCTCGTTGCGATCCTGATGTTGCCTGTCGGCGTATTGATGTCATTTCTGGCCATGCGGTTGCTTGGCATCGGTTCAAACATCATGAGCCTCGGCGGCATTGCCATCGCCATGGGCGCAATGATCGACGCGGCCATCGTCATGATCGAGAACGCACACAAGCATCTGGAACGCGCCCCGCCCGATAAGCCACGTACCGACATTCTCATCGA
>JANOKW010000042.1:0-24982 GCA_031419475.1 Hyphomicrobium sp.
CTTCGTCTACGGCGTACAGCACTTGCGGCCTCTCAATCTCAGGACTGTGGCCGACGCGATTTCGATGCATGAATCGACCGTGTCGCGCGTAACGTCGAATAAGTACATCGCAACGCCGCGCGGGATTTTCGAATTGAAGTATTTCTTCACGAGCGCGATCGCATCGTCCGAAGACGGAGAAGCGCATTCCTCTGAAGCTGTGCGCCACCGCATAAAACTCATGATTGACGGCGAAAACGCCAACGACATTTTGTCTGACGATAAGCTGGTCGATAAGTTGAAGGACGACGGCATCGACATTGCCCGCCGGACGGTCGCCAAATACCGGGAAGCCATGCGAATTCCATCCTCAGTTCAGCGCCGCCGCGACAAACGCCTTACAGATCGAATAGGCGGCACGATATAGGCTTGGCGGATTGCGGTAGTGTTGAGAAAAACGTTCTTTAATCACAGTTCTTTAGCTTTCGCCGCATCCGTGATTTGACATCGGGCCGGTCAATACCTACTTGTTGTGACAGGTTGTCGCGAGTGACACTCAAGCCGAGTTAGGCAAGCCAAGTTAGGAGAGAGATGGCCAGCGCTATAACTCCACCATAAAATTCGAGTGTGATTATTTTTAAAAGCCCTCGTGCTTGTAGAAATTATAGCTCCTTGTTTTCTTGGAGCGCTACCACAGGCGATGCGATGACAATACAAATTACTGGCAAAAACGTCGACGCAGGTGATGCATATCAGGCCTACGTCGCGGAAAAAATACGCGCGGTTCTCAATAAGTACGTCAGCCGCGATGTCAAAGGCCACGTGCGTCTCGAGAAAGAGCGCGGCCTGTTCAAAACCAACTGCTCGGTGCGCTTGTCGAGCGGCATCCTGCTTGAAGCACACGGCGAGGGCGGTGACGCTTATGCAAGCGCCGATGCCGCCGTCGAGAGGCTAGAAACACGCGTCCGCCGTTACAAGCGCCGGCTTAAAAGCCATGATACAGCTCGCGCCGCCAACGGCCGCTCAGGCGACACCGATGCGCGCGATTACGTGGTCAGTGTCGCCGACGACGAACCCGACGAGGCCGTGGAAACCAATCCGCTGATCATCGCGGAGACAGAACGAAACGTTCAGCAGCTGTCGGTCAGTGAAGCGGTTATGCACCTCGATCTTACAGAGGCCGCGTTCATGATCTTCAGAAATGCAGGGAACGGCAGTATCAATGTCGTCTACAGGCGCAAAGACGGAAATGTCGGGTGGATCGATACCGAGCCGGGGCAACGCACAGCCAATGGGGCAGCCGCGCTGACGCGAAGCTGAGCATAATGAGCCAACGTCCGGCCGCGTTTGCAAGCTGGGCACAGCTTCAGCCGGCCACGCGATTGAGACCATTTTTTAAATCGTCTGAAGGTGAATAATATGTCGATGGACCTCGGGGATCTGCTGGCGGCAGGTGGTGTCGTTTCAGCGCTGAAATCGCAGGACAAGAAGCAGCTTCTGCAAGACCTTTCAGACAGAGCTGCACAGGCCACGGGACTCGATGCGCGCGAGATATTTGCGGCTCTGCTGCAGCGTGAAAGGCTGGGCTCCACCGGGCTCGGCAGCGGCATTGCGATTCCGCATGTGAAATTAGCCGGGCTTAAGGGCATCACCTGTCTATTTGCGAAACTCGCCAAGCCGGTCGAGTTCGAAAGCCATGATGGGCAACCTGTCGATCTCGTGTTTTTCCTGCTGGCGCCTGAAGATGCGGGCGGCGACCACCTGAAAGCACTGGCGCGCATTTCGCGGCTCGTTCGCGATCCCGACACACTCGATCGACTTCGTTCAGCGAAAGACGACAAGACGCTGAAGCGCGTTCTGACAGAGCCTGCCACGTCGCACGCCGCCTAGGTTTGGGCCGCATAGGTTTGGGCGGCATAGGTTTGGTGGACAGGCCAGAGTGCTCTGCCGATCCAAAGCGATTAGCCGAGCCAACGCGATTAGCCGAGAATGGCGATTAGGCGAGCCAAAGCGATTAGCCGAAAACTGCGAGCGCACCGAGGCCAAGGCCGCCAACGATCAGGCGCCACCAGCCAAAAAACGACAGCCCGCGCGCAGAAATGAAGTCCAGCACATAGCGCACCACGATGACGCCCGCGACGAACGCAGCGGCAAATCCAAGCGCAATTTGTGTCACGTCGTCGCCCGAGAGTTTCGACCAATTCTTATAGAGGTCATAGGCGAATGCGCCAGCCATGGTCGGCATGGCCAGGAAGAACGAGAATTCGGCGGCAGTGCGCTTGTCGGCACCGCAAAACATCGCGCCGACAATCGTCGAACCGGATCTCGAAACGCCCGGGATCAGCGCGAGACACTGGCACAGCCCGATCTTGAAGGCCGTCGCTGGCGTCAAGTCCATCACATCCGTAAAGCGCGGTTCGAACTGCATCCGGTCAACGACGAGCAAAATGATGCCGCCGACAACGAGCGATATGCAGATTAAAAGCGGGCTCTCAAACAAAATTGTTTTGATGAAGGAATGCGCGGCCGCCCCAACGACTGCGGCGGGCAGAAACGCAACGAGCACGCTCAAGACGAACATCTGCGTGCGCCGGTCGTTCGGCAGCGAGATCATCAGGTGCCATAATTTCCCGGCATAGACTGTCACCAGCGCAAGAATAGCGCCAAGCTGAATCAGGACTTCAAACGTGCGCCCTGGCGACGTGAACCCCATCAACCGCTCGGCAAGTAACAGGTGCCCCGTTGAAGAGACGGGAATATACTCTGTCAAACCCTCTATGAGGCCCAGAAGGATGACTTGCCATGTCGGCATCGAAGATCTCCGTCGCGCCGGCCGCTTGGCCAGAAACAGGCTTGGAACGCTGCCACCTAACAGGATTCAGGGGTCCGGCCTAAACCTTTCGGACGCTTTACCCGCCCCATACGCCAAGCAGCAGCGAATCGCTGCATACGGGGACCAAGACGACATCTTTCAAACCGGTTTTTCAGGGTCGCCACAGTGACCACGTTCAAGCTCACGCAATACCGGCTTTGCCCGCGCTCCCGGTCCATTCGGCTGGCCCTGGCGGAAGCGGGTATCGAGACAGAACTGGTGGAAGAATATCCCTGGGAATGGCGCCAAGGTTTCCTCGCAAAAAACCCGGCGGGCGAACTGCCGATCCTCGAACTCAGCAACAAACTGACCTTGTGCGGCGTCTACTCCATCTCCGAATTCATTGCTGAAGAGACGAAGCTGCCAGGTCAAAGTCCAAATCAAAGTCTTGGCGGACGTGCGCCGCACCTTTTCCCCGGCAACCGCGAAGAGCGCGCCGAAGTGCGCCGGCTGGTTGACTGGTTCCACGGGAAATTCGACCGGGAAGTCTCGCGCGAAATCCTGTTTGAGAAGGTTTACCAACGCATGAAGCCGAGCGGGCAACAGTCGCCAAACACCGAAATACTGCGCGCGATCCGCGCTAATCTCCGGTATCACTTTTCGTATATAAACTACTTGAGTGAACAGCGGCGCTGGCTCGCGGGCGAGGAAATGAGTTTCGCAGACTTGTCGGCCGCCGCGCATGTTTCAACGCTCGACTATCTGGGTGAAGTGCCGTGGGACGAGTATCCGAGTACAAAAACATGGTACGCGAGAGTCAAATCACGCCCCTCGTTCCGCCCGCTTCTCAGCGATCGCGTGCCCGGCACCGCGCCACCACTCGCCTATACCGATCTCGATTTTTGATGCGCCTGTCTAAATTGCGTTTCGGAACGGCGTATGGGGCGTATGTGTCTTGACGGATTTTTCGAGCGCACATCTTAAATCGTTTCTGAAATCGGCGGCCATCGAACTTGGCCTCGATTGCATCGCCGTCACCAAGCCATGCGCCATTCCCGACGCCGCCGCCCGGCTTCAATCATTCCTTGCCGAAGGCCGGCACGGAGATATGCAGTGGCTCGCCGATAAGGCCGATAAGCGCGCCGATCCGGTCGCGTTGTGGCCGGATGTGCGGTCCGTCATTATGATCGGCCAAAGCTACGCGCCGAAGGACGATCCGCTTGCCGTCCTTGAGGACCACGCACGCGCCGCCATTTCTGTTTACGCAAAAGGGCGCGACTATCACGACGTCCTGAAGAAGAAGATCCGCACCCTGGCGGAAAAGTTTGCCGGGATCAGCGGGGCTGGCGTCAAAATATTTGTCGATACCGCACCGCTTCTTGAAAAGCCCCTTGCCGCCGCCGCGGGTCTTGGCTGGCAGGGCAAGCACACCAATCTCGTTTCGCGCGAGCACGGCTCGTGGCTTTTTCTCGGGGCAATCCTGACGACCGCCGAAATTGAACCCGACACACCCGAGACCGATCACTGCGGGTCATGCCGCAAGTGCGTCGATGTTTGTCCAACGGCCGCGTTCCCTGTTCCCTATCAGCTCGATGCGCGGCGCTGCCTGGCCTATCTCACGATCGAACACAAAGGGCATATCGCGGAAGAGTTTCGCAGACCGTTGGGAAATCGCGTCTTCGGGTGCGATGATTGCCTGGCCGTGTGTCCCTGGAACAAGTTTGCGGAAGCCTCGCGCGAAGCGAAGTTTGCCGCCACACCTGAAACCGATAACCCGCCGCTCGCCGAGATCTTGGCGCTGAGCGATGCTGCGTTCCGCGTTCGCTTTGCGGGCACCCCCGTCAAGCGTACAGGCCGCAATCGCGTGGTGCGCAATGCGCTCATTGCGGCTGGCAATTCAGGAGACGCGGAATTGTTACCTCTCGTGCATCGCCTGCTCGATGACGCGTCTCCGCTCGTCCGCGCGATGGCGGTCTGGGCTTTGCATGAGCTTGTAGACATCGACACGTTTGAGGCCCAGCGCCAACAGCTCGCGTCATTGGAAACCGATCCCGACGTCGCCAACGAATGGCGCGCACGAGAGCAAAGGCCATCCGCGTGATGCATCTATTTTGCTTCGGTCTCGGCTACAGTTCAGGCGTCGTCGCGGGCCGCCTCGCCCAGCAAGGCTGGCGCATCACGGGGACATCGACGCGCGCGGAAGGCGCCGCGCAACTCGCTGCAAATGGATACACCGGATTGGTTTTTGACGGCACGGCTGCGAGCGAGGAGATTGCAAAGCAGCTTAGGGATGCAACGCACGTCCTGCTTTCCATTCCGCCGGAAGCAGATGGCGACCCCGCCTTTGTACGTCACAGCGAAGACATTCGCGTAAGCTGCTCCGTCAACTGGGTCGGCTATTTCTCGACCGTTGGCGTTTATGGCGACGCGCAGGGCGGGTGGGTCGATGAGGAGACGCAAGCCAAGCCCGGCTCCGAGCGCGGCAAGCGCCGCTTGGCGGCAGAAAGGCAATGGCTCGGCCTCGCACGGGACGCTGGAAAACACGCCGCAGTCTTTCGATTGCCCGGCATCTATGGTCCCGGCCGCTGCGCCCTCGATGACGTGTTGGACGGCACGGCGCGGTCCATTATCAAGCCCGGACAAGTGTTCAATCGCATCCACGCCGAAGACATCGCCAGTGCCGTCATCGCAGCGATCAAGCGGCCCCATCCCGGCCGGATCTATAACGTCACCGACGACGAGCCAGGACCGCCGCAAGACGTTGTCAACTTTGCGGCGCAGCTCTTGGGACGCCCTCAGCCGCCGTCGATGGACTTCGCAACAGCCGAACTTTCGCCCATACTTTCGCCAATGGCGCGCAGCTTTTACTCCGAAAACAAACGCGTCGCCAACGCGCGCATGAAAGCCGAACTTGGTATAAGCTTGAAATACCCAAACTCTCGCGAGGGCCTGAGAGCAATTCTGCGGTCCTCCGCGCCAAAAATTCCGGAATGATGACCAACCTCGACCGTCATTCGGCCAGAATGTCTGGCGACAACACAAACGGGGCGGGTTTTTTTTCGAGGGCGATATGCGGCCGTTATTTTTACTTGCGATTTATGGCGTTGCATTTGCGGGCGTCACATTCATTCGGGCTACGGCTGGCGCAAATGACCCAGCGCATGATCTGGCGCAGAAGTTCGCTGTCGGTGATCAGGAAAAGACTGCCGCCCAACCTCAGCCCAACATGCCTCAACTCAATAAGCCGCCGCTTAAGCTACAATTGACAGCACCAATGCCTGCTTTGGCTGCACCCAAGCCGCAGGCTCAGGCTCAAGCCCAGGCGCCTGCTGCGCCCTCCGTGACTGCGCCTTCCGTGACTGCGCCACCCGCGCCAAAAGCCAAGCCGCGGCCGGCCGCTCCCGGCCCTGATTACGAGCGTGACATGCTGGAAGCCGCACGCGCCGAGGCGCAAGCCCGCGACAAGCTCCAGACCCAGCAGGCGGAATCCAAGCCGCCCGTCGTTGCGCCGCCTCCAACGCCAGCCGCAGCGCAAGTTGCAGCACCAACGGCAGCAGCCGCTCAGCCGCCAGCAACCGTTGCGCCACCCTCATCGCCGCCACCATCAGCTCAGGCCGCAACGCCACACGTACCGGCGCCAGCGCCTGCAGCCTCACCGCAGATCAGAATAGAAGCCAAGGTCAACGTTCCAGCACCAGCCGCAGCCGCGATCCTGACACGGCCCGAAGGCGCGCCGCGCGCCACGATCCTGGCTGTACTCACGCACCACGCGCGGGACGCCGCGCGCGCCATCACACCGCCCGACCCGATCATTTGCTTGGCCGATATTTGCTACATCTCAGCTGGGCCCAATGCGGACGCTAAACTTATCTCACGCAGCGAAGCCCTCAGCACCAAGAACACCGTGACCTCGGGCGCTGGCGCCTGCAAAGGCATGAGCCGCTGCGCCTACCGGGGCGTTTCGATGAAGCGGGGCGATGAAGTCCAGATCATTGATCTTGGACTTGTTGGCCATGACAAACGCGAACCCGCCGACGTCACGCCCGATACGAGCTGCCGCGTCGACGAGGGCGATCTTGTTTGCGATCAGCCCGTTGCAGCGCCCGACTATCGCATCTGGGTCGTGCCTGAGACCGTTGCTGCTGCAGCAGGTCCCGGCGCCATAGAACATGCACTCGCCGACGATCTTCCCGAGGAAGACATCGCGCGCGCCGAAGACAAATAAAGCGCCCGCGATTGCGCTATTATTCGGAAGTGCTACTCGTTTCGGCCCGACTCCCACAACGTCCTCAGTCCAGGCGCCTGACGTCTCAAGCACGTTCTCATCGCCGTGGATATTTTCAGCGAACTAACTATTGCCCAGTCCGTGAGTTAGTTTCACCATGCCTTTGTCCCGATCAACCTGTCGTAAAGGGACTGTTAATCCCGATCAGAACAAGATAAGAACAACGGGTGGAGTACGACGATGACCAAGGACAAAGAACGACGCTTCAAGATTG
The DNA here is from genome assembly GCA_031419475.1 of Hyphomicrobium sp. Classification (GTDB taxonomy): domain Bacteria; phylum Pseudomonadota; class Alphaproteobacteria; order Rhizobiales; family Hyphomicrobiaceae; genus Hyphomicrobium_B. The sequence goes on from JANOKW010000042.1 coordinate 7,291, forward strand.
ATGTGTTCACTCCCGAGACGCTGCCAATGGAGCGACTTGCGGAATATATGCTGCAGTTCGCCAAGCTGTTAGGCGAGCCTGATCGCGTACATTTCATCGACGTGGATCCCGGCAGTGCAGTGTTGAGAGCTCGCGTAGAGGACGTTGCCCTACCCAAGGTCGAGCGCCGTATGGCGGATGCTTCACTAGGGCTAGGCGACCCTGCCGCACTGAAGGCACTTCAGACACTTGACGAGATGCTCGCCAATGACAATGCAGTCGGCCAAGTTTTCGACGAGACCGGTGCCGAGATTATTTCTTTCCAGGGCCGCAACCGGCCAAAGCCACTGGAATACGGCCCTTTCCGTGAGGACGGTGTTCTCGAAGGAGTTGTAATCAAGATAGGTGGCAGTGGCGCGAGCGTGCCGATCTGGTTGCAGGACGGAGAGACCGTCTACAAGCACTGTTCGGCCCGTCGGCCCCTAGCTCGCAAGATAGCTAAGCATTACGACGTCGGGCTCTTGCGTGTCACAGGCAGCGGCAGCTGGGTGCGAATCTCTACTGGCGCGTGGCTGATGCGGTCGTTCGAGATCAACGACTTCGAAGTTCTCGACGACACACCTTTAGCGGACGTAATCAAGAAACTCCATGGTATTGACGGCTCTGATTGGGGTGAAGATTCCATTGCCGACCTCGCGCGGATCCGGTCTGGCAAGGGCTTGAACTGATGGTGGTGTTCGACGCCAACTTTCTGATTTACTTTCTTGATCCGAAGATTGTCGGCGGCGTAGGCAACAATCCCCGCATTGATCACCTTGTTGCGACGATCCAGAAGACTGGCGAGCGCATCGTGGTGCCGACACCCGCGCTGAGCGAGCTGCTGGTATAGGCCGGCGATGCTGGCCCGAAATACCTGGCAATTGTTGCCCGCTCGAAATTCTTCCGCGTTGCCGAATTCGGCGAACGCGCGGCCGTCGAGGCGGCTGTACTTCACCGCGAAGCAACGGCTGGCGGTGACAAGCGCGGTATGACGCCTGAGGCCGATTGGGCAAAGGTAAAATTCGACCGCCAGATTGTAGCGATCGCCCGCGTCGTCGGCGCCAAGGCGATCTACACCAACGACGGTCAACTCGCGAAGCATGCGAAGGCCGCTGGAATTGATGCCTACGGGTTAGACGATTTACCAGCACCTCCCGTGACGCCCCAACTGGAGTTGCGCCTCGATCCGATTGATCCCGAACAGCCGGTTGAGGACGATTAAGCCAACCTTGCGACGACGATGTGTCTCCACAGGTGGGAAAAACGGAGTTTTTTACTCTACGTAACGACTTATCTCCTGCTGGCGTAAGGCCCACATCATTGCGTGTTCGAACGTCCGCAAAAAATCGAATCAAGCCAGATCATCTATCGCTGCATAGAGCTTTTCGAGATCCTCTGGTCGCGAGAGGCGATGCTCGCCGTCGGGAATTTCTATCCTGCGTACATGCCCGCCCGTAAGAATAGATGACAGCGCGCGCGTGTGCCCGGCGGGAACGTCCAGGTCTTGCAGTCCTTGCAGAACAACAACAGGGCGGCCCGGATCAAAGGGTTCGCGCGCCAATAAATGATGACGTCCATCCTCGATCAGCGCGCGCGTGATCGTGTATGGCGCGGCATAGGCCGATGGCCTGAGATGGAAGCCCTTTTCCATGATCTCCTGCCTCACGGTCTCAGGGAATTTTTTCCACATCAACTCTTCGGTCATGTCCCAAGCGGGCGCGATGAGAACGAGCCCTTTTATGCGTTGCGCCTCGCTGGGTGCCTCGCGCATCAGCCGCCGCAGGAGAAGCAAGGCAATATGCCCGCCCATACTCGACCCGATGATCACTTGCTGCCCACGGCTGACGCGCGTGAAGACCGCCTCCGCCTCTTCAAGCCAACGGCCGATCGTGCCATCTGCAAACGTGCCACCCGAACGGCCATGACCCGAGTAATCGAAGCGCGTGTATCCGATACCCTTGGTGCGCGCGAAATCGGCTAGTGCCGCCGACTTGGTGGAGGTCATATCCGACATGAAGCCGGAGAGCCAAAAGAGGCCGGCCGTGTCTGGCGATGCTGCCTCTGCTGGCAAATATGCGATGGGCCGGGCAGCTGCACCTTGGCCCACGATCAAAGTTTGCGGTTCACGCATCTGCACCGTATAGAATCCCGATTGACGACGCCCCCGCTTTTGCAGCCCAAATGTGGAGCGCTGCGGTCGAGAGAAGGACTGTCCGTGCCCGAGCCGCCGACCATACTGCAGATCATCCCAGAACTCGATACCGGCGGGGCGGAACAATCGGTGATTGAAATTGCCGAAGCGATCGTCAAGGGAGGGGGACGCGCCCTTGTCCTTTCGCAAGGCGGCCGCATGATCCCTAAACTAACGGCGTCCGGGGCGGAATGGATCGATTTTGCGGCCGCAACAAAAAATCCGGCGCGAATTCTGTGGAACGCGCAACGCATCGTAGACCTTGTGCGAAAACAGAAAATCGATCTCATCCAGGCCGAGAGCCGCGCACCCGCCTGGAGCGCGTTGATCGCCGCCCGGCGCACACGCGTGCCATTCGTCACCTCTTACCATGGCGCCTATGGCGAGAAGAACGCACTCAAGAAGCTGTACAATAGCGTCATGGCGCGCTCCGACATCGTCATTGCAAATTCCAAGTTCACGGCCGAACTCGTCAAAGCCCGCTACGGCACCCCGGAAAATCGCCTGCGCGTCATCTATCGCGGCGTCGATGTGCGCCGGTTTGATCGGGCGCATGTCAGCGCGGATCGCATCGAGGTCTTGCGGTCACAGTGGGGTTTAAAGCCACAACAGAAAATACTGTTGCAGGCCGCCCGGCTCACGAGCCTCAAAGGTCACGCCCATCTCATTCGTGCCGCCGGCCGCATGCACCATCGCTTGCGAGACGCGGTTTTGATTATCGCGGGCGCCGATCAGGGCCGTAGCGGCTATAGGGCCGAGCTTGAGGCCTTGATCTCTGAGCTATCGCTCCAAAAGTCTGTCCGCCTTGCCGGGCATGTCGAGGATATGCCAGCCGCTTTCGCCGCCGCTCATGTTGCGTTAGCCGTTTCGACCGTACCGGAGACGTTTGGCCTCGTCGTTGCAGAAGCGCAGTCCGCCGGGTGCCCGGTCATTGCCACCAATATTGGTGCCCCCTCGGAAATCATCATTGCGCCGCTTGATGATGTGGCCAACGTGCGCACGGGCTGGCTGGTGTCTCCGGGAAATCTCGAGGACTATGAAAACGCTATCAGCTCTGCACTTGACTTGACGGATAACCAAAGAGCAGAAATCGCAATCCGGGCGCGTGCCAATGTTTGGGACAAATTCACGACGGCAAGAATGCAGATTGGAACGCTTGACGTTTACGACGAAATCCTTGGAACGAACCTCTCAGGCACCTTTAGAAAAGCGAGCGATGATGGGGAAATCCATCGTGATACATAAATTAAGCGCACGCGCGTTCGGTTCAGACTGCCGGCATTATCGAAACATGGAAGCAAACCGGGTTGGGTTTTGCGGAGCACGTTCATGACGCAAACTATCATCTGCATTAAGTGGGGCACGCGATACGGCTCGGATTACGTCAACCGCTTAGCGTCAATGATACGCCGCCACACCAAACGGCCAACGCGTCTCGTGTGCTTTACGGAAGACCCGGCTGGCATCGACCCATGGGTCGAGATTGCTCCCCTGCCGCCAATGCCGAATATCCCCGAGCGTGTTCAGTGGACCGGCTGGCGAAAAATCTCGCTCTGGCAGTACCCGTTGCACGACCTCGCTGGCGACGTTCTCTTTTTCGACCTCGATGTTGTCATAGCGGATTCAATCGACGATTTCTTCGATTTCGAGCCGGGCCGTTTTGCGGTTGCCGAGAACTGGTCGGAAATCGGCAAGAACATCGGCAACACCACGGTCTACCGCTTTCCTGCCTGCAAGATGGTGCACATCTTTGACGACTTTGTCCGTGACCCGGAACGCTTTATCGCTCAATACGACATTGAGCAGAAGTACATCTCAGGGGAAGCCGCAGACCAAGTCTTCTGGCCATCGTCCTGGTGCCTCAGCTTCAAACACAATCTGTTGCCGCGCTGGCCCCTGAATTTCTTCCTCGTTCCCAAGCTACCGCCCGGCACAAAGCTCGTCGCCTTCACCGGCAAACCCGACCCAGACGAAGCCGCCATCGGCCAATGGCCCGTCAAGGCGGCCTGGAAGCGGCTCTATAAGCACGTGCGCCCGACACCCTGGATTTCCGAGCATTGGCGTTAACGGCGGCAGAACGGCGCCATTAACGCCCGTTTCTGTTGTCGCCATGCACCTTATATTGCCGAAATAGCATTAATCCAAAGGTTGTAGGACCGCCCGGCGCTTGACTTAAGGGGCAGAGTTCCCGATCCTGTCTCCGCTTGGCAGAATCTCGCGTTCGTATTCATTTTGGGTGCGCGGCCTACAGGCACTCTTGCAACAACAGAAGGAGACACAGCCATCCGCAAGCCAATGCGCCCCGAGCCAGCGAGCCGGGAACCAACCGGGCCACGCATAAACGACCAGATCCGGTCCCGCGAAGTGCGGCTGATCGATGCGACGGGACAGAACGTCGGCGTCGTCGCCAAATTCGATGCTATCGCACAGGCTGAAGCCGCAGGCCTCGACCTTGTCGAGGTGTCGCCGGACGCCGACCCGCCGGTTTGTAAAATTCTCGACTTCGGCAAATACAAATACCAAGAACAGAAAAAAGCCGCCGAAGCGCGCAAGAACCAGAAGATCGTTGAAATCAAAGAAATCAAGATGCGGCCCGGCATCGACGATAACGACTATGATGTGAAAATGCGCGCCATCAAACGCTTCTTCGAAGAGGGCGACAAGGTCAAGATCACGCTGCGATTCCGCGGCCGTGAAATGGCTCATTCGCAGCTCGGCATGCTTGTGCTGCAGCGGGTCAAAGCCGATACCGAACCGATCGCCAAAGTCGAGAGCGAGCCGCGCTTCGAAGGCAAGCAGATGGTCATGATCCTGGCGCCGAAGTAATTTCCGGCCACGCCAACACTATGTCGCACCAAGACAATCAAACCGCGTCACTCGTCATGAGTGGCGCGGTTTTTTTAGCCACCGGATCTCTGAGCAAAAGCTATTGTTTATGTCCGAGACTCTTCAGGTAAGCCAAAATATCCGCCCGCTTATCGGCAGGAACCATCATGTCGGGCATATCGGGATGCGAGCTTACCAGCCACGCTTCAATCTCCCGCGATGTGACAAGTTTCGACGAGGCTATCACCTGAAATGGCGGCGCCTTGATCACGGGCGAAATTTTGGCCCCCGCCCCGACCGAATGACACTGGGAGCAAACCTCCTCCGCATAGGCGAGCCCCGCTTTTGCATCGCCCGCCGCATCTGCGGCAGCTGCAGCAGCAGGTAATAGGGCCAACATAAAGAAGGCGGGTACGGCGAGGATAACTCGAAGTGTTTTCATCGGCGGCTCCATCACGTTCCGGCACTACCATCCTACACCGCTCGACCCGCCATTTACGACAAGAGCCTTATGTTCGTATTGTCACAAATGTGTGTTCGCATTGTAACGAACGTGAGTCCTTGATAGCGATCAATTCAGGGTGCAGACTTCAAGAGCACGAGGTATGGAGCTAGGCAGATGCCCGATAAAATTCCAAAAGACGGCCCGCCCCAAAGCGACTTCTCGATCTCGCGCGAACTCGACGCGCCGCGCGACATTGTCTGGAGCTGCTTCACAGACGCCCAGCACATGAAGCACTGGTGGGGTCCCAAGGGCTTCGCCGTCATCCATTCCAAGATGGATCTGCGCCCCGGTGGCATGTATCACTACGGCTTGCAAACACCCCAGGGTCAGGAAATGTGGGGCCGCTTCGTTTATCGCGAGATTGTCGCGCCCGAGCGCATTACATTTGTCAGCAGTTTCTCCGACGAACAGGGCGGCCTTTCCCGCCATCCCGGCCACATGACCTGGCCTATCGAAATGCTGACAAACTTCTTGTTCGAGGAACGCGGGGGGAAAACGTACTTCACAATCACCTCGTCGGCGCTCAACGCGAGCGACGAAGAACAAAAGACCTTCGACGACGGGCACGACAGCATGAAGGGCGGCTGGGGCGGTACCCTGAACCAGCTTACCGCTTATCTCGCAACTCTGAACCCAATGTAAGGGAGATCAACGATGCAACGTTTTTCATTCACCCGGCTCTTACTTGCCGCCATCAGTTTTGCAATCTCCGGTGCGGCGTTGGCCGATAGCGCCAGCATTTCTTTCTTCGTCACAAGCACCGGCAAAGGTGACGGCGCCAATCTCGGCGGCATCGACGGCGCCGACGCGCACTGCCTGGCGCTTGCCAAGGCGGCAGGCGCAACGAAAATCAACTGGCGCGCCTATCTCTCCACAACAGCTACGGGCGGAGACGCCGGTATCAACGCACGCGATCGCATCGGCAAAGGACCGTGGGTCAACGCCAAGGGCGACACGGTCGCCAAGTCGGTCGAAGACCTGCACGCGGACAAGAACAATCTCAACAAGCAAACGGCGCTTAGCGAAAAAGGCGAGCCCATCAGCGGGCGCGGCGATGCCGTCAACACACACGACATCCTCACGGGCTCCGATCCCCAGGGCATGTACTCAACGGCGGGCGGCGACACCACGTGCACCAACTGGACGAGCAATAAGCCTGAAGGATCGGCCATCGTCGGACATCACGACCGCGTTGGCCTCAAAGAAACGCGCCACATGAAATCCTGGAACTCGTCCCACGGCTCGCGCGGCTGCGCTCAAGACGCGCTCAAAGCTTCCGGCGGCGCAGGGTTGTTTTATTGTTTTGGGGCGGAGTAAAAAATTGGAATATTCGGACTTTGTTGGGGCTGCGGTCCAACATTTCAGCGATTTTCAAATTCCTTGCGGAAACTGTCCTGGAACGCCCGCGTCTCGCTTCTATCGAGCGCCCTGCGCGTTTCATCAAGAATATCATCAACTGTTTGTCGCCGGGGCGAGTAAGCAGGCGAAGGTGCTGGGCGCCGCGCACGGAATTCGGTTCCTTGCTGGAGTATAAGCTTATCGCTCGATAATGGTGCTATCTGCCCAGTGCCGGTGTCCGGTCCCTGGCTATCTTCGCCAACTCCGAAGCCGCCACCGGCAACCGGTTCAATAATCTTCTTATTTGCGTCAACGACCTGAACGAGTAACGGAACAGCGTTTTTTGTCCGGACAATCTTTAACTCTTCCTCAAGCGCCTGCTTCACTAGCTTATCATTGACTTCATCTTGATAAGCCGAGCGCACGCTAGTGAAGACGATTTTTACGCTGTGTACATCGCTGCGGCCGGCACCTATCTGGTTCTTGATCGTCACGTCGCGTTTTGACAGGGGTTTTAAAGAAATTTCAGGCATTACAGAGGCATCAAACGCAGTGGTGAAAATAAGTTCGTCCTCAAATTCTTCGACTTTTTTGCGAACGGACTGCGTAGCTTGCATAACGGACACATAGTTCCGGAATACGGGACCAATTCCCGTTTCGCCGGTTATAGGATACACATAATCCGCTTCCTGCGCTTCAGGACCGCAATCGCCCGACGCTACAATTTCTCGATAGTTCGCAATCACTTTCAGCTTTTGGATACTTTGCCGCTCTTTGCTCTCGCCTATCTTGTATCCAATCGAGACCGCGCCGTTGGTTAGCGGAACCGCAAACGATCCTTCAGAACCGATGCCACCGCTTTCCTGCATATCAAATGTGAATAGCATCCCCACGCCCGTATTCATGAGGTAACTTTTCGGATCACGCACCGTAGCCAAAATAGCGGCGCGAGCTTCGCATTTTACCTTGCGAACAATTTCAGGAACCATATCCCGCGCAAAATTCTCTGTTTGCGGATGAATACTGCAACCGCTCACGCAAGCCGCCAGAGCAATAACTATATACTTACGCATTGCGCATGCCCCCGGTTGCGCTTGACAATACGTGCACTGTAGAGCACGCCACTTGATCATTGGTGTTGCGCGCGCAACAGCCGGGGAAATATTTGGTCGAAGCTATGGCTCCGCCCAAGCATGGCGCGACGTGACGCGAACCCATCCAAACAAATAGGGCAGAAATCGCAACAGCGACTCCAGCCCCATGTGTACCAGCCGGCCTGTAAGCCGGGTTCTGTTTGGGCCGCACTTACGTGCCGCCCGCGACGGCCATTCATCTGGGACGCATGTTGCCATGCGCCTCAAGCAATCAACCCGGGTGGCGGGCCTGAAGATGGGCTCGACATCGTGAGATTTCTCCCACACGTCAGGCCACCCCTATTTGATCTTGCTCCCGGTGGGGTTTGCCCTGCCACGTCTGTTACCAGACGCGCGGTGCGCTCTTACCGCACCTTTTCACCCTTACTCGCTTTCCCCTTGCGGGTGACGTCGCAGCAGTCCCTTGCGGGCTTGCCACGCCGAAGCTGCATACGCTGCGAAGGCGGGCGGTTTGTTTTCTGTGGCACTTTCCCTGGGGTCGCCCCCGGCGGCCGTTAGCCGCCACCGTTCCTTCAAGGAGCCCGGACTTTCCTCCACCGGTTTTGCTCTCGCGTCAGCGACCTTTAGGGTGCGCCTTCGCTACATCTATCCGGCAGCGGCCGTCCGGCCGGCTGGTGGATGAGATAAGGGGTGGGACGAGGCAAAGGTCAAGGGGTGTAGGAAGGCGTGGGGTGAACCAAGGGGACGCTAGCTGCCGCGAGCAGCCGCTACAGCTCGCCAGTCGAACATATCCGCTCAACCTCCATTGCTCGCCAAATTTTGCCGATGATGTTCAACATCCAGCAATCGACCCAATTCAAGTTGTCGATTCTTAACGACTAGTTAAAGTCATAAGATTATACCATGGTATCGAGCTCATCGGACGAACAAGCAGAGGTAGACTAGGCCACGCGATGACGAAAATCCCTGAGACAGTTACGATTGTCGTCCATCCTTCGGGGACCGACGCCGACAACCTCACCGTTGCCGACGCGATGCAGCAGGTTTTAGACACCTTCGAACTTCTTTCCAAAGCAGAGGTCAAAGACGATTCATTGGGGGCCTCGGTGGTTTGGCGCCTAGAGCGTGCTTCCACCAACAGCCCTTTCACAGTTGAAGCTACCCCTGTTTCTTCAAACCCAGAGATTTCCATAGACCGACAAGCACTGAACACCATCCACGCCTTTCAGGAAGGCATTAATTCGATCTTGCACGCGAAGGGCAAGCCACAATGGATCGACCAAGAATCCGAGGGCACACTCAAGCGTATCCTGGCGCGCAACCTTAACGGAATCGGTCGCACCGACATTTTTTCCGGATACCATGATGCACCCACGAGCATCGATCACAGGTCAGCACGGCGAGCGCAGAATTACCTCGAAGTTTTAGCGGCCGAGGAGGCCCTAAAAGTTGAAGACCTTACGCGCAAGGAATACGGTTCGATAGAAGGTCACGTGACCGATGCAACAACTTGGCATGGGCGTCCCGCATTCCGCATGCGCGCCCGGTTGTCAGGCAAAGAACTGATCTGCATCTTGTCCAAAGCAGAGGCGGCGTCTATTGGCGAAGAACACAACTGGTCTGAGGTGTTCAAGCGGCAGCGCGTGCTAGTTTCAGGCATATGCCACTATAATCCTGCCGGAATAGTCTTACGGGTCGATGTGGACACCATAACCGCCATCAAGCCACGCGACGTGTCTCTATCTGAGTTGCGCGATCCGAATCTTACCGCTGGCCTATCACCGTCCGACCATCTTCGCCTGATTTGGGGCGGCGAGAATGGCTGAGCTGCAAAAGTATTATTGGGACTCCAATATGTGGCTCGGCCTCGTCAACGGAGAGGCAAAACAGATCGCCGCAATCGAGTACCATTACGAGCTTGCGCGGAAGGGCCAATCTGAAATTTTCACATCAACTCTCGCTTACGTTGAAGTCTTTCGGCTCCGCAGCGAGGCACCGCTTAAAAAGCCGCTCCCCCAAGACGGGCTCGACATCATTCAAGAGGCTATTGAGCAAGACTTCGTCAAGCTCATTCCTGTCGATATGGAGATTGGCCGGAATGCACGCAAGCTGAGGCGCCAACTCAAAAACTTCGACGGTGCCGCAGATGCTGTGCACTTAGCCTCGGCTTTACGCTGGGGAGTGGACGCACTCTTCACTTACGATAAGGCTCACTTGATCGCACAAAACGGCCTCCTGGCTGATAACTTTGGGAGGTCACTCCGCATCTGTGAGCCTGAAGATCCACCGATGCTTCCACTGTTCTCTAATCTCGACACATAGCAACTCGAGTCAGCCTACTAATGCGTGTGCATTCTTTGTGCTCCACCTCAAACCCTCACCGCCCTCCACCCACCACCCCCTCACACCTTCGCGCTCGGGCGCGCCGAGACCGCCTCATACCAGCGCTGCATGTTTTTACATTCAGCGGGAATTTGATAATCCGTCCACTTACCAAAATCGACCGCGCATAAGGCGGTCGGATCCGCGACCGTATAGCGTTCGCCAGCCACGAATTCATTATTCGCCAGCTGCGCGTCGAACTTGCGATAGAACCGCCCCAGACGCTCCTTCGCGCGCACCACGAGTTCGGGCACTTGCCGGACCGGCTCGGCGGAACCAGGCAGTCCGCGATCCGCGAACGCGGCGTGCGTATTGCGAAACAGTTCGCTCGCCGCCAGCATGCCCTCCTCATTCCGGCTCGCGCAATCGATGTTTTTGTCGAGGGTGTCGATCTCGGTATGCTTGGCTACCGCCCACTCTACTGCCTGCCGCTGGCCGGGCGCCGGCCAAATCGTGGGCATTTATTGCGTTTCGATATTTGTGTGGCAGGTCTGGTTTATTGGGACTAACTTGGCTCCGGTGTTCAAGCCTGTCAGGTAAGGTGCCCCCCATGGAAACGCCTCAATCGAGCGGAGTCGAATACGAAAAAGTAGACAAGGAATACTTTGAACAGCGGCAACTAAAGCGCGGAGCAGCTGGCTGGATGCTGCTTGTGGGCCTTGGCGTTGCTTACGTCATATCCGGCGACTTTGCCGGATGGAATTTCGGCCTCAAGCAAGGCGGATGGGGTGGTCTTTTCATCGCTTCTTTGCTCATGGCCACGATGTACACCTGCATGTGTTTCGCCCTCGCCGAGCTTGCGACCATCGCGCCGACCGCAGGCGGCGGGTATGGTTTTGCACGGCGCGCTTTCGGACCGTGGGGCGGTTTCCTGTGCGGCGTTGCGATCCTCATCGAATACGCCATCGCGCCAGCGGCAATCGCCGTGTTCATCGGCGCCTATTGCAAATCCTTGTTCGGCATCGACGGCTGGCCTGTGTATCTCGCCTTCTACGCCGTCTTTCTCGGTATCCATACCTACGGCGCGGGCGAAGCTTTGCGTCTCATCTTCGCGATTACCGCTGTCGCCGTGGTCGCGCTCATCGCCTTCGTGGTAGCCATGGTCCCTTTCTTCAGCTTCGACAAACTGTTCGACATTCCAGCGACTGACGCGACCGGGGCCAGTGCCTTCCTGCCGTTTGGATACATTGGCATTTGGACGGCTATTCCGTATGCGATGTGGTTTTTCCTCGCCATTGAAGGCGTGCCGCTCGCGGCAGAGGAGACGCAAGATCCCAAGCGTGATTTGCCGCGCGGCCTCATCGGCGGTATGGCGGTGCTCCTGCTGTTCTGCGCGCTCATACTGATACTGGGGCCAGGCGGCGCCGGGTCTGCCGCGCTGCAGGGATCAGGTAATCCGCTTGTCGAAGCGCTGGAATCACCCAACGTCTATGGCGGGCCGACGCTGGTCAGCAGGTTCGTGAACTTTGTGGGCCTAGCAGGGCTCGTTGCCAGCTTCTTCTCCATTATTTTCGGCTATTCACGGCTCATATTTGCCATGTCGCGCGCCGGATACCTCCCGCGCGTCCTCTCACTTACCAACGAACGCAAGACGCCTTACGTGGCGTTGATCGTTCCTGGCATCGCCGGGTTTCTTCTGTCGTTGACAGGACAGGGTGATCTGCTGATCCTGGTGGCGGTGTTCGGTGCCACGGTTTCCTACGTAATGATGATGGCCTCACACATTGCGCTTCGAATTAACGAGCCCAATTTGGACCGCCCTTACCGCACTCCTGGCGGCATAGTGACCTCTGGCATCGCGCTCATACTTGCCTGCGCGGCGCTGATTTCAGGGTTCCTGGTCGATCCGCGCGTACTCGCCGGTGCCGCCGTCGTCTACGCTGTGTTCGTGATGTACTTCGCCGTCTACAGTCGCCATCACTTGGTAGCGAGCGCCCCAGGCGAAGGACAGGCGGTCTGAATTCTTCGAAGGCGGCATTTCCGGGGAGGAACTGCAACGTGCGATATTCTCACACTGTCGGCGGCCATACCTACCCCTTCGACGCGCTCAGGGAATTGATGGCCAAAGCGAGCCCGGCGCGATCTGGTGACTACCTTGCGGGGGTCGCGGCCGGCGACGAAGAGGAGCGCGTGGCGGCGCAAATGGCTTTGGCCGACGTTCCGCTCGCAACATTCCTGACGGATTTCGTCGTACCCTACGAGAGCGATGAGGTGACACGTCTCATCGTCGACGATCACGATGCGAAGGCCTTTGGCACCGTCTCGCACCTGACCGTTGGGGGCTTTAGGGACTGGCTGCTGTCGGATGTGGCGAACGAGAAGTCGCTTGAATCGCTCGCTCCCGGCCTCACACCAGAGATCGTTGCCGCCGTTTCCAAGATATGCCGCGTGCAGGATCTAGTTCTGATCGCCCAGAAATGCCGGGTGGTAACCAAGTTCCGAAACACGATCGGATTGAAGGGGCGACTATCAACTCGCCTCCAGCCGAACCATCCGACGGACAATCCGACAGGAATCGCTGCCAGCATTGTCGACGGCCTTATGTATGGAAGCGGCGACGCAGTTATCGGCATCAATCCGGCGACCGACAGCATCGCCGCCGTCACGACGTTGATCGAGATGCTGAACGAGATTATCCAACGCTATTCCATTCCGACACAGTCCTGCGTTCTGACTCACATCACGACCAGCATCGAGGCGATCAATCGTGGCGCGCCGGTGGATCTGGTTTTTCAATCGATCGCCGGGACCGAGGCCGCCAACAAGAGCTTCGGAATCAACCTCAACATGCTGCGCGAAGGCAGCGACGCCGCCCTTGGCATTCAGCGCGGCACCGTAGGCAACAATGTCATGTACTTCGAAACGGGCCAAGGCAGCGCGCTTTCGGCCAACGCGCACCATGGCGTCGATCAGCAAACGCTCGAAGCGCGCGCTTACGCGGTTGCCCGAAAATTCAAGCCTCTGCTTGTCAACACCGTAGTCGGCTTCATCGGCCCCGAGTATCTCTACGACGGCCGTCAGATCGTGCGCGCCGGCCTCGAAGACCATTTCTGCGGCAAGCTACTCGGCGTGCCGATGGGTTGCGACATTTGCTATACCAATCACGCCGAGGCTGACCAAAACGACATGGACGTGCTGTTGACGCTGCTGTCGGTCGCGGGCGTTAGTTTTATCATGGGCATTCCAGGCTCTGATGACATCATGCTCAATTACCAAACGACGTCCTTCCACGATGCGCTGTACGTGCGCAAGGTTCTTGGTTTGCGGCCCTCGCCGGAATTCGAGAGCTGGCTGAAGAGTTCGGGTATCTTCGAGCAGTCCGACGATCTGCGGCTCGCCAATCGCCTGCCGCACGCCTTCCAGAACGCGCTGGCGCACTTACACTGAGGCCGTGTCATGACAAACGAGAATGGTGCAATCGTCATCAACAATCCCTGGAGCCAGCTTCGGCAATATACGCCGGCGCGCATCGCATTGGGACGCTCGGGAACGAGCATGCCGACCAAACCTCATTTGGAATTTCAACTCGCGCACGCGCGCGCGCGAAACGCGGTGCATCATGAGCTCAATATCCCAGCACTCCAGGAGGCTCTCAAGGCGCGCGGACACGAGGTTGTGCTTCTCGGCAGCGAGGCCGGCAACCGTCCAGTCTATCTGCAGCGGCCCGACAAGGGTCGGCGTCTCGATGCAGGGTCGCGCGCAAGTCTCGAAGCTCGACCCTCCCTGGCGCAGCCTTACGATGTAGTCTTTGTGATTGGCGATGGGCTCTCCGCCTTAGCGATCGAGGAGAACGCAACGGCCTTACTCGACGTGATGTTGCCAAAGCTCGCCAACAGCGGCTGGAAGGTGGCGCCGCTTGTCGTCGTGAAGGAGGCACGTGTGGCCGTTGGCGACGAGGTCGGCGAGCTGCTGGGCGCCGGCATGGTCGTCGTACTTATTGGCGAACGGCCGGGCTTGAGTTCACCCGACAGTATGGGAATCTACATGACGCTGAAGCCGCGCGTCGGCTTGACGGATGAATCACGAAACTGCATCTCTAACGTTCGCCCCGAAGGGCTGAGCTACGAGCACGCCGCCCACAAGCTAAGCTACCTGATGTTGGAAGCGCGGCGGCGCGGCGTGTCGGGCGTCCATCTGAAGGATGAGGCTGAGGCCTTGTCGCAGGTGGGTTCGACACCGGCGGGCAATTTCCTCATCGACACGGATTGAGCCCACTGACACGCAGCCCTCGCGCCCACAAGTATCGAATGCAGCACGTCTGCGGACCCACACGGTCGATGGGGCGCGCGCAGCCGTCGCCGCCGCTGGTGCAAACAGTGCGCTGTCTAGGGTCTGTCCGGTTTGATTGAATCAAGGACAGACCCTAGCACTTTGTCTTGTCGTGCTTCTTTTCGGAAACCGGGTCCCATCCCCGTCTTCCCCGCAAGGGGACTTCCAAGTGGTCGCGCGGGGACAGGCTTTTTCCGGAAGCACTCTAAGGGTTGTGCAAAGTCGACGTCAGATCAGCTGTTTGCGTGCACTTCCCCGACGCCCGCGCGGCACTTGGCGGAGAGGGAGGGAGCGTCAGAATTAATTTTTATCTTCTATTTCAAATGGTTGTTCGAACTCTTCATTTCTAATCCTCCAATCTGTCCCCCAATTTTGCTCAGGTCCCGATTCGATATCTGAAGCACGAACTGATCTCAATGCCACTCGAGCATAACTTCCGTATAAGTCTCAATCCGTTTCAAATCGTCTCGAACCTGACAGGCCGCACCTATTTCCGCTTGACCCTGGAAGCCGTTGCGATGAGCACGGTGCCGATGGGCCAATAGTGAGCTTGAATGGGTGGCCGCGCGACGCTGTTGCCTCATGGCCGCTTCGGCCGGAAGCAGAAATTCCAAGCAGAGTGACGGAAGCCCAAGTCTTGTCTAGGACTACAGTTCCTTGAGCGCGGCACCTGCCGCCAGAGAGTGCAATTTCTTCAGAGTGCCAATTGTGTGCGGCCGGTTTTCCAGGCCTTGATTTGTTACGTCCACAAAGTTGGCAACATCCTATTGTGGTGAACAGCCGTTCTTATGTTCGCCGGAGTTTGGGAGGCTTCAGACCACTACAGTCAAACACGGGGGCATGACCGCGCAGTAGACCAAGCCATTGAACTGATTGAAATGTAGCGAGACTGAGTAACCGGCTGTTCAGCGGGGCGGGTAAAATAAACGCGTTCATCTCATCTGTTTGAAAGATGTGCTTTCGTCCAGAGTGTGTTTAACTGGGAATGGTGCCTTCTGAATTTCAGTGTGCCAGGCATCGCCTGCCGTGATTAACGGCCTAAAACATGCAAGTAATAGTATCTCGGCGTCGCTGTTACCCATACTTTTCGCTCCGAATTTTTCTGCTTTGTGATCGTCCATACCAGAACGTACCGCCCCATTACGGGGCACTTCGAGGAATTGAACCATGGTCAATACCGCGCCAATTATTTCGGGTCTTGATTCCGGGAATATCTACGGCGAAGACAGTCCGGCAATCCTTCTCGATCTCGACATCGACCTTCAGGACTCGGAATTGGAAGCTCTGAACGCTGGTGCGGGCAATTACGACGGGGCAACGCTTATCATTCAGCGCCAGGGCGGCGCTAACGCCCTTGACGAATTCGGCTTTGATCCCACTGCCCTTGCGGCAGCCGGTATCACGATCACCGGTATTCCGCCGGTGATGTCGCCCGATATTGCCACAACAACGGATGGCCTGGCGTTTGGCGCCGGTGGCAGAATGATGATTGCATTTCATTCGGGTGCAACATAGACTCTCGTCGATGCGCTTATCCGTGCCCTCACGTATCGAAACTTGTCCAACGATCCCCCGGCCAATGTCGCAATCGACTACGTCTTTGACGACGGCGACTTGAGCGGGCCGCTCAGCACGACGGGCACAATTACAATCGGTATTACGGCGGTGAACGATCCGCCTACTTTGACAGGCGATCTCCTGGCAACAGTTGATGAAGGCGGCAGTTACGCGCTCACGGCCCTCGATCTTGGTTTCGCCGATGCCGACGACGTCGCGGCTGGTGTCACTTTCACCGTATCGGACTTGGTGCACGGCATCATTCGCGTCAAAGGTCAGATCCAGAACACATTCACAGGCACGCAACTTCAATCGGGATTGGTCGTGTTCGAGCACGACGGGACTGAGCCGGCCGCGTCTGGTTTTAACGTGAGTGTCGAGGACGGCAATGAAGACCTGTCGCCGCCAATTGCACAGGCCTTCGCGATCACGGTCAATCCGGTCAACGATGCGCCCGTATTGACGGGCGATTGTGGCGCGGTTCTGGAAGGGCAGTCTGTCGTCATCTCTGCCGCCGATCTCGGGTTTACGGACCCCTATGACGGACCGGACGATGTGACGTTCACCACACTCAATCACTTCCAAGGTGAGATCCTGGTGGAAGGCATTGTCGCAACCAGCTTTACCGGCACACAACTCGCTAACGGCGACGTTGCATTCCGGCACGATGGCTCGGAATTGGCGAGCGCCGGATTCGACGTTTCTCTCGAAGACGGCAACGAGGACGGCTCTGTACCGGACTTTGCCGCTTTCTCAATTGCTGTAACGGCGGTGAACGATGCCCCGGTGCTCACAGGCGATCTATCGGCGACCGTCAACGAAGGGGAAACTTATGCACCCATCGGGTTGAGCGACCTCGGATTTACGGACCCCGATGACATTGGGTCTGGAGTGACCTTCACCGTTTCGAATCTCGTGAATGGCGAGATCCGCGTTAATGGTTTCGCCCAAAACAGCTTCACGGGGGACCAGGTTTCAGGAGGCAATGTTTCCTTCCATCACAACGGCACTGAAACACTGACGGCTGGCTTTAACGTCAGTGTCGAGGATGGCAACGAAGACGGTTCGGCTCCTATCGCACAAGCGTTTTCAATCACGGTCAATCCCGTCAACGACCCGCCCGTGTTGACAGGCGATCTGGCCGCGACGGTCGCCGAGGGCGGCAGCTATGTATTGACGAGTTCCGATCTCGGCTTCACTGACCCTGATGACGGGCCGGGCGACATTACTTTCACCACGTCAGATACTTTCAACGGCGTGATCTTGGTGGGTGGCATTGCCGCTTCTAGCTTTACCGGCACACAACTGGCGGCAGGTCAGGTTGCCTTCCAGCATGACGGATCGGAGACGCTGACTGCTGACTTTTCGGTGAGTGTCGAAGACGGCAACCAGGACCTATCGAACCCTGCGTCATTTTATTTTTCCTGATTACGCACCATAGTCAGCCATTTTCTGGCCACGCGAATCTTCGATTTCTGACGTCTTCGCAAGGAGATGTGGCATGGCACGCAA
>JANOKW010000043.1:0-4277 GCA_031419475.1 Hyphomicrobium sp.
GTTGGCGATGACCTCGTGCCAGTGTTCAACGGGGAGCTGGCTGGTCACAATGGTGCTGCCGCGGCCGTGCCGGTCGTCAACGATTTCGAGCAAGTCACGCCCCTGATCCGGCGTCAGACTGGCGAGGCCCCAGTCGTCGAGAATCAGCAGTTCGACGCGCACGATCACCTTCAACAACCGGGAGTGGCGACCGTCACCACGGCTCAAGGCCAAGGCATCGAACATGCGCGCCGGATTATCACGTCGAGATCGGCGGCCACTATTACTCGGTGCCATCGAAGCTGATCCGCGAGGTTGTCGATGCCCGCATCACCGCTGCGACAGTCGAGATATTCCACAAAAGCCAGCGCATCGCTGTTACGCGGCGTGGACGCCAGCGAAGATGATGGATGAGGCGGAGGCGAAGCGTCTGAAGGTGCTTAAGGACGAGAACCGCACGCTGAAGAAGCTTCTCGCCGAACAGGTGATGGACAACGCGACGTTGAAAGAGATGCTGACAAAAAACTTCTAGAGCCCACCGCGAGGAGAAGCGCCGTGAGTTGGGCGATCACAGAGAAAAGCTATTCGCAACGCCGGGCCTGTGAACTGACGGGGCTTGCGCCGAAGGTCTACCGTTACCGGTCGCGGCGAACTGATGATGGAGCGCTTCGCGCGCGCCTTCGCTTTCTGGCGGCGTCCCGCCGTTTGCACCTGCTGTTGAAGCGTGAGGGTTGCCAAGTGAACCACAAGAAGTTGTTCCGGATTTACGGGCAAGAACGGCTGACGGTTCGCAAACGCGGCGGGCGCAAGCGGGCCGTGGGAACGCGGGCGCCGATGCTGCTGCCGCAATCGAAGAACCAACGCTGGTCGCTCGACTTCGTATCGGATGCCTTGAGCGATGGCCGCCGGTTCAGGATCTTTGCGGTCTTCGATGACTTCACGCGTGAATGCCTGGCGCTCGTCGCGGATACGTCGCTGTCGGGCGGCCGGGTTGCTCGTGAACTCGATGCGGTGATGAAGACGCGAGGCCGGCCTGTGACGATCGTCAGCGACAATGGCACCGAACTCACCTCGATGGCGATCCTGCGCTGGCAGGCAGAAACCGGCGTCGCCTGGCACTACATTCAACCCGGCAAGCCGCAGCAGAACGGGTTCGTCGAGAGTTTTAACGGCCGGCTCCGCGACGAACTGCTGAACGAAACGCTGTTCGGCAGCTTGGCTCAGGCGCGGCGGATCATCGAAGATTGGAGGATCGATTTTAACGGAGAAAGGCCACACACGAGCCTCAACGGGCTCACACCGAACGAGTTTGCAAGCCAGTCCACAGCGGACCATAACCAGAACGGTCTCTATCTATGAATGAGCACCCGTTGGGGGCAGGGTCAGATCGTTCAACGTTGGCGCCCCTATAAAACTTTTCCTGAGGAGAAATTGTCTACTTCTCTCTGTGCGCCACGGATCGACGCCCAGAGGGTAGAGACGGAACGGCTCCACGCGCGAGAGCCGGATCGCCCGCGCCACGGTGCGGGCGAGGCGCCCAGCCCCGTTATGATATACTCCGCACCATGACGAAGCTGCTGACCGAAGTTCTACAAAAAGTCGCAGAGTTGCCCGCCGGTCGCCAAGACGACGCGGCACGCACCCTGCTTACCCTGTTAGAGAATGACGCCATGCACTATCGGTTGACCGACGCGCAAGTGCGCGAAGTTGAGCAGGCAATGCAGGAGGCGGATCGCGGTGAGGTTGCGAGCGATCATGAAATGAAAGACCTCTGGCGCTCGTTTGGTGTATGAGATTGCGCGTCACGGCGCGCGCCAAAGGGCACATCAAACATATTGGCGGATACCTGCGCGAGCGTGACGCGCGCGCATGTGAGCGCGTTCTCGCGAGCGTTCACGATACCCTGACAGATCTCCAGCGCTTTGCATTTCTAGGTCAGGAAGGAATTGTCGAGGGCACGCGCGAAAGGAGGCTGCCCGGCTACCCCTATGTGGTTGTCGACCGTGTCGACATCGATATGAAGCGCGGGGACGAGGTGGTGATCCTTGCGGTCTTTCACTGTGCGCAGGATCGTTGACGCCGAATTCACCCCACTCTCTTCGGCGAAACGCGCACTAACTGAGATAGTCTTCAGCCTCATCGAGCGAAAACGAATTCGGGTACGTTCGATTACGTGAAGCTTTGACGCCATTGATTTCGGTATCGAGAAGCATGTACCGTCCGCGATCTTGACCACTGCGCACTTTCCGCAGGACCAGGGCGCACTTGGCAGCCGCACGTCGCAGGCGTGTCTCTCGCGCCGAAACCGTATCCTTCTCCATGGTAGTTCCTCCCTTGTGAAAACAAGCCGACCTCGTTCAGAGGCCGACCGCTTAATCTGATCACACAACATCCAGGCTGCGTCTTGCGCGCTATGCCCGCCCCCTTGCGGTGGTGATCCTCGGCATTTTTCAGGTCGCACGGGAGAACCGGTAAGGGTCGGCGAATTCACTCCACCATCTTAGCCGACGAAACAGGAACGACAGCGACTAATTGCAAACACAAAGAGAACAGCCGGACTGTTTCAAAGTCCGGCTGTCAATTCACACAAGTGCTACTGCTCACACAAGTCCTACTGCACGCCGCAGACGCTCGACCCCTTCAACGCTGTCACCGATTTTGAAAACAAAATCCGGCGCGAACGTCGAAAAATTCATGAGCTCACGTCCGGCAATCGTCTTGGCCGCGTCTTCGAGCTTGACGCGGAACACGAGGATGCCCGCCTTGTTGACGCGCAACATCATATCATCGCCGATGACATTGGCGTTGATCTCCACATCACTGCCGACGACCGGCAGGTGAATGGGGAGTGCATTACCACGATCGTCTTCAGTGTAGACTGCCATTTGCATCTCCTCAATATTCGCTAGCGAGCATGAGCGTCATGACGCGCGTTGTCTTGACTGGATCAGCGGGATCATCGGACGCGCGGCGCAGATCGTCCTTGGCGTAGTAGTCGATTTTGAACAGAACGAGTTTGGCATCGATCGTGAAGGAATTGAAGTCGCGTTCTCCATACGGATCGTTGCCCTTCTTGAAGTCTTTGGCCTGCATCCTGGCCAGCGCCGTGAGCACCATAGCTTTGAATTCGGCGCCGCGGGCGGCAATACCGTTGCTCAAGAGTACCTGGCCGAGAGCCCGGTTTACCGGATTGCGGCGCAGTTCATCGTTGAGCGCGGCGATGCGTTTTGTGCGTTCATTCCTTTTCTGAGACATGTGGTGTCCTCCGTCTCGCAACCGATGCCCGATGATCGGGAACCGGAACACTTGACGGAGATTGGAAGGCCCCGCGCGATGGTTCGCGCGGGGCTCAGTCACCTTGCGCCTTACTTGCGCTTCGGCGGTTCTTTCTTCTGCGCCTTCTTCGCGTCCTCGGCGGCGTCCTCGTCGTCGTATTCGCGCAACGACACCTTGCCGCCGACTGACAGGCCAGAGGGCAAGTGGATGTTGAGCCCTCGGCCATCGGCATGGGGCCATGCTGATCCAACGCGATGCCAAAACGGATCTTTTCCTTCGCCGCGGTCCTCAACGAGGAACACTTTGTGCGACGGCCGGTCTCCGGTACTCATTTTCGTTCTCCTTTGCTCTTTGCGGTGGTTCGTTACGCGTGTGCTTGGGCCGATTGCGAACCACCCCGCAATCAACCGAGCTGCTTCGACGATCGAAACATTCTCCAAGGCGGCGACGAACTCGAACGTCGCGCAGCCACGCTGGCAATCGCCAAAACACTTCCATTCGTTCGTGGTCGGGTTGACCACGAATTGGCGTTTGTTCGTGCCCTTATGAAGGGGGCAGACGCCAACCAGTTGCGCGCCGACGCGCCGCAAGTTCGCGAGCACATTGTAGCGTTCGAGAACGAGCGTGAGCGGCACGACGCATTTGATGTGCTCGAAGTCGAGAGCACCGTGTTGTTGCTCTGTATTCACGAGCGTTCTCCTCAAAGATCACCCCCGATGCTCATCATTGTGCGCGACATACGAATTTCCGCAATTGACAGCGTCCCCGTCTCATTTCGCTATCCGTAATGACTGAGCCGGCGCACTGAGACGGCGCGTCAAGGGTCTGCGGCAGCGGCGCCGCGCGCCGGGCGTTCTCACACGACGTGCCGGAACGCGCGCCCTTGACACGCCGCGGCGCCGGCGAGAAATGGCTAGCGAAACGAGACGGAACCCCGCGCATCAGTGCGTTTCTCCATCGATAAGAGTGATGCGTTCGCCGGTGGCATTGAGCCAGGCAGGACCAAGCGCGCCGTGCCTCGC
>JANOKW010000044.1:0-7417 GCA_031419475.1 Hyphomicrobium sp.
GGTTCCTGGCTGAATCAGCTTGAAGACGTTATCGTTGGGCACGGCATATCGCTCCTTTGGTGGAGAAGTGGAGGCGTCAAGCACCCCCACGATATGCCGCCTTCCCGATTCCCGCCGTCACCAACTTCCGGACTTAGCTCCTTTGCGCCGGCCAGAAGCCTCTCCATCAATACGCTGCCCGAAGGCAATAATCGCGGCCAGAGACCCAATCCCACCGATGGCCAGAGCCACAGCCAAGAGTGTTGGCAAGTTGCCATAGTTGCCGCGATCCACCACCAGCCATGCATTGAGGTACTTTGTTTGCAATGCGGCGGCGACAAGAGCCAAGTTCATCAGCGATGCCATGAGCGCGAACCAGCTCGCCCGGCGCCCCTCAGGCGCATAGATCGCGGTCAGAGTCAGCAGCGGGATCATTGACAGCTGCGCGAACGGCGACGAAGCCGCCGTATCGACAATGGCTATCGTGCGCGCGCCAAAACCAAACATCCGCTCTGTCCATTCGTGCAGCCCGAGCGTCAAACCCAGACTTGGCAATGACAGAGCAAGCGTCGCAATCGTCAGCCACAACAGCACGCGCGCCACTGGCTGGCGGGTGATGGCGTCCGAAAAGAGCCACGTACCGAGCAGCGCCAACGCCGTACCTATCTGTGCAAGCGTACCAAGGAACGCCTCATCGAAACCGAGCACGTCCATGGTGAACCACGTATAGCCCTGTCCTACACTCGGGGCCGCGCGGAACACAAAAATTATGATAGCAGCGTAGAAAATCTTACGCTTCGTCTCCGCGTCCAGATCGCCAATCACGCGGCGCAGCATGAGGATCACAACAGCGAGCGATAAAGCAAAAACGATCTCCTGATTGCCGGGAATGTCCGAATAAGCCAGTGCCGCCACAACAGCACCAAACACCAAACCGCCGCCAAGTATGCGCCAATCGACGGGGCGTCTCTCGACTTTGTCGAGTTTGACCAGCATCGCGCCTGTCACGGAAATGACGGGAATGATGAGAGCGATGAGAAAAACAGTCTCGTAGGAATAGATGCTCGCCAGCCATCCGGCCGTTCCCGCGACCGCAAACGCGCCAAACGAGAGCGCCAGCCGCCCGAGCACCTGCACCATGCCGAGGTCACGATTGACATCCGCCTTGGCACGCGGCGTACCGTCGGCGTTCGTCCTCTCGACCACTTCCGTGCTCATCGCGTCGGCCGTCACGTCTTGCAGTACAACTCCGACGATCGATAAAAACGAGCCCAAGCGGTACATGTTCTCAGGGCTGGCGAACGTCAGCCATCCGCCAGCCGCGCCCGCCAGCATGAGCAGCCCCGCCGCGATAAAGCTGCCGCCAATCAGCACGTACACGCGCCTCTGAGATCCGAAAATCGGCACGGCATCGACAAGCTCACCGAAAACCATCTTGATGGTCCATGGCAGCGTCAGCCACACGCTGAGCGAGGCAAGTTCCGCCGGCGTCAGGGTCAGGCTTTTCTTGATCCAAAATGTCTCGGCAATCGAGATGAGCCCCATGGCCCCATAGGCGAAATAGACCATGAGCAACGGCAAATACTGCAGGCGGAAAGCGCGCACGGGATTGAGCAGCGCGCGCTCAAGTTGCTGCACCAAATAATCCCGGTTCCAGACCGAAGTCTCTGTCATGCGCCGGTTAACCTTTGATTGGCCCGCACCGTTTGCCCTTTTATCTCATTGTGCACGTTTCGTATCCCGCGAGCTATGCGGGGCTGCGCAAATCCTGTTATGACGGACAGGCCCGTTATGACGGACCGACATAAATGCACATCCCCAGCCACAGCCATTAGCCCAATAGATGTCCCGCACCTCAATCAAAAATCCATCCGCAGCGACCCAAGCCCGCCCCGAATGGGCAAGCGCCCGCCGCATCGTCGTGAAAATAGGTTCGGCTCTTTTGGCCGACCGGGCCACTGGTAAGCTCAAATCCGAATGGCTGTCGTCACTCATGGACGACGTCGCAGCGCTGGCAAAGTCCGGCAAGGACATCGTGCTCGTCTCGTCGGGCGCCATCGCGCTTGGCCGCCACACGCTCAAACTGCCCAAAGGCCCGCTTGAACTCGAGCAGAGCCAGGCGGCTGCCGCCGTTGGTCAGATCTCTCTCGCCCATGCCTATCAGGAACTGGCGCAGGCGCGCGGGCTCATCGCCGCGCAAATTCTCTTGACGCTTGGCGATACGGAGGAGCGCCGCCGCTATCTCAATGCCCGCCACACGATAGAACAACTCCTGACTCTCAAAGCCATTCCCGTCGTCAACGAAAACGACACCGTCGCCACGACCGAAATCCGCTACGGCGACAACGACCGCTTATCGGCACGCGTTGCATCCATGGTGTCGGCCGATTGCCTCGTACTCTTGTCCGACGTCGATGGCCTCTACACTGCCCCACCGAATGACGATCCAAACGCGCAACACATTCCGCTTGTCACCGAAATCACACCCGAGATCGAGGCCATGGCGGGTGACGCGGGCACCGAACTCTCTAAAGGCGGCATGAAGACCAAGGTTGAAGCCGGAAAAATTGCCCTTGGCGCTGGTACCAACATGGTCATCACAACGGGCAAGATCATGCACCCGCTGCAGGCAATTTCAGACGGCGCAAAGGTCACGTGGTTTCTTGCCAAGTCCGATCCTGTCACCGCAAAAAAGCGCTGGATTGCCGGACAGCTTGAACCCGCCGGCTACATCACAATCGACATAGGAGCTGAAAAAGCCTTGCTCTCGGGCAAAAGCTTGCTGCCGGCTGGCGTCACCCGCGTCGAGGGTGATTTCGACCGCGGCGACGCGGTCATCATTCGCGCTAGCGACGGCCGGGAACTCGGTCGCGGCCTCATTGCCTATACGAAAAGCGACGCCGAGCGTATCATCGGCAAGAAGTCGAGCGCCATCTCCGAGATCCTCGGCTACGAAGGCCCCGACACCCTCATCCACCGCGATGATATGGCGTTGAATAGGAAGTAGCGCTGCGACGATGCCTCGGCCTCCCCGCATCGATTTCGAGAATGCATTTCATCATGTCATGAATCGCGGAGCCGCACGGCAGCCCATCTTTTTTCAAGACCAGGACCGCACTTTGTTTCTCGATTGCCTCGCCCAAGCGTGCGCTACAACGCAAATAGACATCCTTTCCTATTGTCTCATGGACAATCATTTTCACCTTCTTGTCCGCAGCCGAAACGCAAATCTGTCAACGTTCCTGAAGCAACTTTCAGGACGTTACACCCGCGTTATAAACGACCGGATTGGTCGCGATGGTCCGCTATTTCGAGGTCGTGCAACTTCCATTCTGATCAAGGATGATGCTCAACTTTTGCAAACGATGCGCTATATTCACATAAATCCAGTCGCTGCTGGTCTTTGCCAGTCGCCCGAATGCTGGTGCTGGTCTAGCGCTCGATGCTATGCCGGACAAGTAGCAGCGTCACCCTGGTTGGACGTCAAGCTGATCCAAGATATGTTTGCTGGGACGGCCCCCGGCGGGGATTATCAGGCATTCTTACTTGAAGGCGTAGACCTCGAAACAAAAAAACTCTATGGCCAACTAAACTTGGATGACAGAGCCTGAGTAGGTGTCAGACCCGGAGGGTCAGACACCCTCGAAGGCCCTGACACTCTCATCCACCGCGATGATATGGCGTTGAATAGGAAGTAAGTTCGATGAGCGCACCCGAACATATGTCTGGCAGCACCGGAACGCTGATGCTCGGCATCGGCCAAGTCGCGCGTTCGGCAGCGCGCGACCTCGCCATTGCCTCAGCGGTACAGAAAAACGCGGCCCTTACCGCCGCCGCCAAAGCATTGCGCAAAGCGACTCCCGCCATCCTCGCGGCGAACGCTAAAGACATCGTTGCCGCCAAATCCGCCGATCGCCCGGCTTCGTTCATCGATCGGCTGCTGCTCGACGATAATCGCGTCGAGACAATCGCCAAAGGCCTCGAAGACATCGCAGCCCTTGCCGATCCCGTCGGCACCGTGCTCGCCGAATGGACCCGTCCCAATGGTTTAAAGTTCCAGCGCGTGCGCGTGCCCTTGGGCGTCATCGGCATCATCTACGAAAGCCGCCCGAACGTAACCGCTGACGCTGGCGCACTCAGCCTCAAAGCCGGCAACGCCGCCATCCTGCGCGGTGGCTCGGAAAGCCATCACTCAAGTGTCGCCATCCACGTCTGCCTCGTTGAAGGCTTGCGCGCGGCCGGTTTGCCGGATGCGGCCATCCAACTCGTGCCGACAACAGATCGGCAAGCCGTCGGCGAGATGCTCAAGGGCCTGAACGGCGCTATCGACGTCATTGTCCCGCGCGGCGGCAAAAGCCTCGTCCAACGCGTGCAAGAGGAAGCGCGCGTGCCCATCTTCGCGCACCTTGAAGGCATCTGCCACACCTACGTTGATCGCGACGCCGACCTGGCTATCGCGCTGCCCGTGGTCCTCAACGCCAAAATGCGTCGCACAGGCGTATGCGGCGCCACCGAGTGCCTACTCGTCGATAAGAATGCTGGCCCAGATGTCATGCCAGCACTCGTCAAAGCCTTGCTCGACGCTGGCTGCGAAGTGCGCGGCGACGGGCCGGCACAAAAAGCCGACCCGCGCGTGAAAGCCGCCGCAGCGGACGACTACGGCAAAGAATTTCTCGACACCATCATCGCCGTCAAAACCGTCAACGGCGTGGATGAAGCCATTGATCACATCACGAAATACGGCTCGCAGCACACCGACGCCATCGTCACGAAATCCGAGACCACTGCAAACCGGTTTCTCGCCCGCGTCGATTCAGCCATCGTGCTCGTCAACGCTTCAACGCAATTCGCGGACGGCGGCGAATTCGGCTTTGGCGCAGAGATCGGCATCGC
The DNA here is from genome assembly GCA_031419475.1 of Hyphomicrobium sp. GTDB lineage: Bacteria > Pseudomonadota > Alphaproteobacteria > Rhizobiales > Hyphomicrobiaceae > Hyphomicrobium_B. Next base: position 4,873 of record JANOKW010000044.1, read on the forward strand.
TACCGGAAAAATGCACGCGCGCGGCCCCGTTGGCGTCGAGCAGTTGACCAGCTTCAAATATCTCGTGCGCGGCAACGGCCAGATCCGGCCGAAATAGACTTTGCGATTGGAGTGAGCCTATGACAGAGCACATCACGCCCGCGCCCAAACCATCTTATTCTGCTGTCATCAAGCAAGCTGGCGCTTGTTGGATTGGTTGGATCGAAGAGATTCCCGGCGTCAATTGCCAGGAGGAAACGCGCGAAGAACTTTTCGTCAGTCTACATGTTGCACTTGTCGATCTGCTAGCGTTCGATGGGATTGAGCAACCATTTACCATTGGCGAGCGCGTATGATGGGGATTGAATGGTGCGAACTCCCTCCCCCTCGATGGGGGAGGGTGGGGGTGGTGCGCTGGCATCGAGATTGGCGTAAACCCCCCTCCCTAACCCTCTCCCGCGTCGAGCCGAAGGCTCGCCTTCGGCGAGGTGGGGGAGGGAAGCGAGCCATGCAGTCGCAAATCGGACCACGCGATTGATGAGCAAGCCCTCCCCCCGTTCGCAACGTATGTTCGGCTCCCTCCGCGTGCGCACACCCCTCGTGCTTCCGGGCCAGCGCATCGGCATCATGGGCGGATCGTTCAATCCCCCGCACGAAGGCCACGCCATTGTCGCTGAAACCGCCGTCAAGCGCCTCGATCTCGATCAACTGTGGTGGGTCGTGACACCCGGCAATCCACTCAAGGCCAATGGCGGCTTGCCACCGCAGCCGGAACGCATGGCCGCATGCCGCGCTTTCGCGCGCGGCCCAAAAATGAAAATTACCGGTTTTGAAGCCGAACTCGGCACGCCCTACACCGCCGCCACGCTCGCATTCCTGAAGTCGCGTTTTCGGAACGTCAATTTCGTATGGGTGATGGGCGCCGACAACCTTGCTGGCTTCAATCGCTGGCAACATTGGAAAAGCATCGCGGCTTCTTTCCCCATCGCCGTCGTCGATCGTCCCGGCTGGCGGCTCAAGGCGCTGGCCGGAGAAGCCGCCCAACGTCTGGGTCAAGCGCGTCTCGGCGAAGTTGAAGCTGGCCGCTTGGCGCTCTCATCGCCTCCCGCCTGGGTGTTCTTAACCAGTCGGCTTTCCGAGCAGTCCTCGACCAAATTGCGCGCCAAACGTCCTGCGCGGCCGTAAGCGAATGTTGTCATCGAATTGATATGATTGGACTTTATAGAACCCCTCTGTGAATTCGATTGCTCGAACAGGCGTCCCCGTTTATGTTTGAGGCGCTCCGGGCCTCAAACACCCGGATCGAACGAAGCAGGAAAGGACCTCGACCGCTTGATACGTACCGCCTCCGGAAGCGCCCGCACGAGCACTTCTCGCGCCAGCTCAAAGGTTCCAACGCCGGGCTCGGCAAAACTCTTAGCCGACATCATCCACTGGCTTGACGAAGCCAAGGCCGAGGAAATCGTTGACATTCCGCTCGCAGGGAAATCATCGCTCGGCGATTACATGGTCATCGCCACCGGCCGTTCAGACCGGCATGTCGGCGCCATCGCCGATCAGCTCGCAACTAAGCTTAAGGAAGTCGGCTTGCCACGCGTTCGCGTCGAAGGTATGCCGACGTGCGACTGGGTGCTGATCGACGCTGGCGATATCATCGTCCACGTCTTCCGGCCCGAGGTGCGCGACTTCTATAACCTCGAGAAGATGTGGAAGGCCGACGTCACGGCAGACCCTTCGCAAAGCGATCCCTCCTCGCAACACTGATGTAGCAACATTGACTCGAAGCGCTCCAGCGAACAGCGGCGGCGGCCTCCATGCGCATTCTGATCGCCGCCATTGGCAAATTGAAGGATGACGCGGAGCGCGAGATCGTCGCGCGCTACGCCAAACGCTGCGAGGCGCAGGGCCGCGCGCTTGGTCTTGGGCCGCTCGAGATCGTCGAACTTCCTGAAAGCCGCGCCGCGAGTGCCGACGCGCGCAAAACAGACGAAGCGCAGCGCCTCTTGAAAGCGGCCGCCGCCGCGACCTACAATTTCGCGCTCGATGTCGAGGGCAAACAAATCACCAGTGAAGTCTTCGCAGCACTTCTTGGCAAGCAGGCAGATGCTGGCACAAAAACCTGCGCCTTTCTCATCGGCGGCCCGGACGGACACGGGTCAGACGTTCTACAAACTGCAAACCTCAAACTCTCGCTCGGCGCCATCACACTGCCGCACGGCCTCGCCCGCGTTGTCCTCACCGAGCAACTCTACCGCGCCGCGACGATTCTAAGTGGGCACCCGTATCACCGGGGGTGATGGTGGGGAGTGTGGGGCAGACGCCGTCAATCTTTTCCCGTCAGCGGAATTAAGCTCCACCGATAGCGAAAGGAGACAGCGTGGCGCTCGTGCCCAATAGACCAGGCCTATTACAGTAAGAAATCCGCCGCTGTGAGTGTTTTAAGTCCAGTGAGTTCAATCTGAAAATCGGCTATTTTATCTCCGTTGATGTCGCCTTCGATGATCGTTTTGTCGGCGACGGTCCCTGCCGGATTGAGCAGCAACCAATGCAGCTGGCCTTTGACGCC
>JANOKW010000045.1:0-10901 GCA_031419475.1 Hyphomicrobium sp.
TCGGACGAGGTCAATGATCTCAAACGCATTCGCGGGATCGGCGTCTTGATTGAGAAACGGCTTAATGCGCTCGGAATCTCAAGCTACGAACAGATTGCCAATTGGACGGTCGGCGATATCGACCGCCTCAGCCAGACGCTCGATTTCAAGGGGCGGATCGAGCGCGAGAACTGGATTGAGCAGGCGCGCATTCTCTCGAGCGGCGGGCAGACGGAGTTCTCGCGGCGCGTCGACAAAGGTGATGTCGAATCCAGCCGTGACCCGTAACGGAGCCTCTGCAGTGTTTGTGTCGAAAGTGGCGGGACGAATAGGCCACGCTGACGGCGGCGATTACGCGGCGGCCGTGCGTCTGGAGAGCGATTGCGCATCGGTATTCGCGAAAAACGAAGCGATTGTATCAATGGCGGGTGCGTCCCACAGCAGCGGCGCGTGGCCTTCGTTCTTGGCGATGTAGCTTGCCATCATTGGATGGCGCTTGTGCATCTCTTCGAGCGTTTTGACCGACAGTAAGTCGGAATTCTCGCCACGGATAACCAGTAGCGGCACGTTCTTCATGGCTTCGAACTGCGGCCACAGCTGAGGCATGGGCCCATCGAGTACCGACAGCGACCTCGATAGTTTGCTGTCGTATCCCGTGACAGGGCGTCCGTTCTTTTCGTTAAAGAGCTGGCGCGCAAACGCTTCGGCGCCTGCTTCCGTCAGCAAGGGAAAGTCGCGCTTCGTCAAGTCGCGGATCATGCGTCCGGCGTCAGCCCACGATTTCGGATTGGGCATGCGGCCGACGTAACCGGCAATGCGCACAAGTCCGTCGGTTTCGATGACGGGTCCGATATCGTTCAATACAACTGCGCCGATGCGCGAGGGCTGCAAAGCCGCGAGCACCATAGCGGTCAGCCCGCCGCGCGACGTGCCAATAAAGCCAGTGTCGGCCAGTTCCATCATAGTCATGAAGTCGATGACGTCATGGGCTTCATTGGGAACGGTATAGTTCTTCCAATCGCCGTCATGATCGGATTGGCCGCGTCCGCGCATATCCAGCGTGAAGACATCGCGCGGCACCTGAGCATGGCTCGACAGTGCCGTTGCCACGTCATGGAAGTCTTTGGAATTCCGCGTCAGACCCGCGAGGCACAATACTGGACGCCGGCCGCTGTAAGCGCGTGCCCGATAGCGACGCCCATAAAGGCGCAGTCCGTCGCGCGCCGAAAATCGAATTTCTTTAAAAACGCCGCTCTGCGTTGTCATTAATCATGCCCCCGCCTGATCGTCGTAAATTGGCGTCTTACATCGGCGTCTTTTACTGGCGTTGATTGCTCGCGCCAAGCTGGCGCCGTGTCAGCCCCTGGAATTCCCTGAAGTATCCTTTTTCGCGGCATCCTTGTCTACATCGGGCGCTTTGAAATTGCCGCGCGCGCGCACAAGATCTTGCTCCATGCGCAGCGCCTTCGCATTCTCACCGATGCGCGCCCGGTAAATCTGTATGTTGGACAGGACTTTTGTCACGTATTCCCGTGTTTCTGAAATGGGAATGCGCTCGATCCAGTCGATGGGATCGACTTTCGGATCGCGCGGATCGCCAAATTCACGAACCCACTCCCGCGCCCGGCCGGGTCCCGCATTGTAGCCGGCAAGACCGAGGACGTAGGACCCGCCAAATTCGCCCATCCGGTCTGCGATATAGGCCGAGGCAATCATGGCATTGTAGGAATTGTCGCTCATGAGACGGGGAATATCGCACTTGATCTTGTAGTCCCGGCACACGTGGTTCGCCGTGATGGTCATGACCTGCAAAAGGCCTTTGGCGCCGGCGCCGGATATCGTCTTGGCCTCGAATTCGGTTTCTTGCCGGGCGATGCCAAGCAGAAAGGCGATTTCTGGCGGCTGGCGTAGCGGCTTGTAGGCCGGGAAGGGATGCACCGGGTAACCGTAGGTCAAGAGGTTTTGCCCCTTCGCGATCGCGGACTTAGCGATGCGCAGCGACATCTGGGTGTCGCCGATCGCGTCGGCCAAATGCGCCACCATGCCAGCTTCCGCTTCGCTCGGCAGACCAATGCGCAGCGACGTCAGGAAGCCGCGCGTATATTCGCGCGAAAGCCCGGATTTGCGCGCCAGTACAACCGCTTTCACGGCGTCGAGCGAATTGAATTTTTCGATCTGTTCTGCTGTCGGCTCGGTAGGGGGCTTGATCTCGAAGGCCGTGCGCCCTGGCTCAAGCTTTTGCATGGCGAGCAGCCCGTGGAAGGTGTCGACCTCTTTCGAGGCCTTTGAGTAGTGCTCGCGGGCTTCCCTCTTCTTGTCTTGCGATTCAGCGATGCGGCCAAGCCAATAAGCGGCCTTCGCGCGGCTCAACGGACCATCCGCCACCTTGGCCAGATCGTTGAAATGCTTGATCGCGGACTCCGTGTCTTTGAGAAAACGGAACGCAATCCAACCCGCCATAAAAGTCTGTTCTTTACGCGGATTGACGCTCAACGGCCCGGCGTCTTTGGCCAATTCATAAGCGAGCTTCGGTTTGTCAATCTTGAGCGCCCCATAAGCAAGCTGGCGCCGCTCGGCCCACCACTCGTCAAGGACAGCGATTTTTTCAGGATCTGTCGGTTGAGCCAGTATGATCTTGGCCGCGTCTTCGATTTTTCCAGATTTGCGCAACAGCTGTGCCCGATGAAATGCAAGGCCGTAATCCTGCTGATCGGCTGGTAACGCCTCCATCAGCGTGCGCGCGTTACCGGATTTGTTGAAAACGGCGAGGCGTGCCGTTGCCTTCTTCTGTTCGGCGGCTGAGAGCAGCGGAATAACGCGCCGCGCAACAGCTGCGCGTTCCGCGCGGTTTCCAGCCCAGCGTACGTCGTCGGTCACCATGCGGTCGAAGCGCCACCTGTGATCTTTTTCGTTGAGAAGATCTCCGAAGCGGCGCAGGAACCCGGTTTCCAGCGTTCCAGGCATTGGATATTCGCGCCAAGCTTTAGCCGCAAGTTTGCGCGCTTCGTCTGTGTTGCCTTCAGCCAAATAAGCGGACGCGAGCGCAGCATGGCCGATGCCCGTTTCGGGCTGTGATGACTTGAAATGTTCCTTGATGCTGGCCGAGCTGCCGCCCTGCGTAAAAAAGGCTTCTTCCAAGCGCTGAGTCATCATGCTGCGTTCGGGCCAGAGCGGATTGTCCTTGAGGAACGCGCGGTATTCAGCGGCTTCCCCATAGCCGTTCCGAAGGCGGACCCATTCAACGAGCTTCTTGCCGACAGGGTCGGTGATCTCCGCCTTGAGTTCGCTAAAGCGTCCCATGTTGTTGGAGCTAACGGCCGCGACGGCCTGCTTGATGCGCTGGGCGTCCTCCTGCGAAGGCGCGTAATTGCGAACTGGCGCCAGGGCAGCATCGAGCTTGGCGATGTGTTCGGCTTCCTGCTTCAAAAGCTTAGGGGCAGGGCTTTCGTCAGTGCCGGCAGCGGCGGCCCTATTGACCGTGACACCGGGTACCAACCCCGACACAACAGCCGTGACTAACCCCGCCAGCAGTGCTGCCGAGAAAGCCATTCGAGCTGTTGGATTTAATCGCGGTGGCCGCGAATAATGCGCCAGACCTGCGTTTGTTGCACCGTTGCTCACCATATCCCTAATCATCCTCAGCCGCTTCAGTGGGGTCAACTTGCAGGCGGCACGGGTACCGCCTAAAGTCGCGACGATTTCTCCGGTCCATCTCGCACCATATTGCACTATTAGTCGGCGTGCGATGGGCCGGTGCAAGCGCCTTGGCGGCCTTTGGTAATATGGCCGTGTTACATGGCCGTGCGGCAAGACCAAGGCTTTTGGCCCGGGCATCGGCTCAAGGTCAGATCTGCAACTATAAAATGCGTTCCCTCCCGGCAACGTCCTCAAACGCAAAGTCCTGAAACTCTAAGGTTTGCCCATGTTCAAAGGCTCGATCACGGCACTTGTTACACCTTTTAGAAACGGCGCGCTTGATGAAGCCGCCCTTAGCCGGATCGTGGATTGGCAGATCGCGGAAGGCACACACGGGTTCGTGCCGGTTGGCACAACGGGCGAAAGCCCGACACTCGATTTCGACGAGCACAAACGCGTTATTGAGATCACCATCGAGACAGCACGAAAGCGCGTGCCGGTCATTGCCGGTACGGGATCGAACTCGACAGACGAAGCCATTGAGCTATCGCAGTATGCCGAGAAGGTGGGCGCCGATGGTGTGCTGATCGTGACGCCGTACTACAACAAGCCGACGCAGGAAGGGCTCTATCAGCACTTCAAGGCGATCAACGATGCGATCAACATCCCGATCATCATCTACAACATACCGGCACGTTCGATTGTCGATATGTCGGTTGCGACCATGGCGCGGTGCGTCAAGGACCTGAAGAATGTCGTTGGCGTCAAGGATGCGACGGCAAATCTGGCGCGGCCCTCGCAGCAGCGCCAAGCTATGGGCGCGGAATTTTGCCAGCTCTCCGGCGAAGACGCGACCGCGCTGGGCTTCATGGCACACGGCGGCCGGGGCTGCATTTCGGTTGCCTCAAACGTCGCGCCGCGCCTTTGCGCCGATTTGCAAAACGCCTGTCTCGCCGGTGACTTCAAGAAAGCGCTGGCTCTGCAGGATCAGCTGATGCCGCTGTTCGACGTCATGTTCGTCGAAACAAACCCGGCGCCGGTTAAATATGCCGTCTCGCGTCTAGGCCTGTGCACGGCCGACATGCGGTTGCCCATGGTGCCCTTGTCAGAGGCGTCTAAGTCGGCAATAGACGCCGTTATGCACAGCTTGAGTCTGCTCGGCGCCAAAGCGGCCGAGTGATAAGGTAAATTGAGATCATGGCGGCGAAGCGAGACGATGGCACGACGCTCATTGCCGAGAACCGCAAGGCGCGCCACGAATATTTTATCACCGATAGCTGGGAAGCGGGCATCGCGCTGCTGGGCTCAGAAGTCAAATCGCTGCGCGTCGGCCAGACCAACATCGCGGAAAGTTACGCGTCGTTCGAAGACGGCGGCTTGTGGGTGATCAACAGCTATATCGCCGAATATAAGGGCGCTGCGTTTTTTCAGCACGAGCCGCGCCGTAAACGCCGACTGCTATTGCACACGAGCGAGATCGCCAAGTTGAAACTTGCGATCGAGCGCAAGGGCATGACCATCGTGCCGCTGGAAATGTATTTCAACGCCAAGGGCCGGGCGAAAATCAAGATCGGATTGGCGGAAGGCAAGAAGCTGCACGACAAGCGCGAGAGCGATAAAAAGCGCGACTGGGATCGCGAGAAGTCACGCATCATGCGGGATAAGGGGTGATGAGTAAATCTTGGCCCTGGCCGGCGCCCAAAGACGACGGCGCTGCAAAGCATTTGATCGCGGGGACCAGGTTGCCCGATGTGGCGCTTGAAGCAACGCGCGGCGCGGCGATCAATCTCGCGCGCTTCCAGGAGCGGGCGATCATGTTTGTTTATCCGTTTACGGGGACGCCGGGCCAGCCAAACCCGCCCAATTGGGACGCAATCGCAGGTGCGCATGGATCAACGCCGGAAGCGGAAGGGTTTCGCGATCATTACGCTGCGTTTCAAATGCGCGATTACGAGGTGTTTGGCGTCAGCGGACAGACGCCCGCCGATCAAAAGGCGTTTGCCGCGCGCGCAGGCTTGCCGTTTTTGTTGTTGAGCGATCACGACTTCAGATTTGCCGATGGGCTCAACCTGCCGCGTTTCGAGACGGGCGGCGTCACGTACTTGAAACGCATCACGCTCATCGTGCGCGACGGCGTCATCTATCGCGCGATTTATCCCGTGCATCCGCCACACGCGCACGCGGGCGTGCTACTCGCGGAAATGTCAGTGCCCACGGCCTAAACGCACGTATGCAAAGTTTGCCATCCCAATGAATTTCCCTCCCCTCAAGGGAGGGGTGAAGAGCTGGGAGTGATGTCGGGTATGTGCCCGGTTGATCAGGCAATGGGCCCAAGCTGCGTTTTCGCACAGCCTGCGCGAGGAGCTGGCGATCATTCTTGGAGCGCCGAACGGCAATTGCCCTTTGTCTTTGTCAGCTGTTCAGGCGATGAGGAACCCGACCGCAAAGAACAATGGAACCGCAATAATGCAAAGTGCGAATGCGAATGGCAGGCGATTATTGCCGAGCGCCAATACAAACGCAGGAAGTATGCAAATGACGTAAGGGAGGACAACGATACCTAGAACCTGCAGGGCAATCGATCGGGCCATTGACGGACCTGCCGAAAACAAGTCCTTCGACATCGAGATTGTAAGCCAGAGCAAAGCCGCCGTATACGTTGCGACGACAATGAACACGATCAGCCGAAGTTTCCGGCTCGGCACGGAACCAATATTCAAAGCGCTCACTCCTAAGCCGGCCTTTAGGTAAACTTTCATTCCTTAGCAGGATGGGTAGCGCTACGCTGGACCCAATCACAAAATCAGGTACTAGACACCTGCCACTCCGGCCGCTCCGGGTCAAAACCTCCGGGTCAAAAGCCGCCAACTGTCTTCCTGCATCTCCCCGCCCCTTGCCCTGCCCGCTGAGGAGGGGAACATCCGGGGGAGCGGTCGAGATAACTCACGTTCTAAACCCGATCCAGTTCATTCCTGATCTCTGCGAACACAGCGCGAAACATATCGACTGTCAGCCGGCCGGTGTTGGTATTGTAGCGGGAGCAATGGAAGCTGTCGTAGAGCACGAGCGTGGAGTTCACCGCGTGGCGGCGGCCATGGGCGAACGGGAATTCGGTCTTTCGCAGTTTAAGCGTTGCAAGAGTTTGGTCGTGGGCGATGCGGCCGAGCGCCAGCATGATCCGCAAGTTCGGCAGTGCCGCGAGCCGGGCCTCGAAAAACGGGCGGCAGGTGGTGATCTCTCCGGGCGCCGGCTTATTTTGAGGCGGCACGCAGCGCACGGCATTGGTAATCATCGTGTTGACCAGCGACAGTCCATCGTCGGGACGCGCATCATACGTGCCCTTGGCAAAACCAAATTCGATCAGGGTCGCGTAAAGCAGATGTCCGGCGTAGTCGCCCGTGAAGGGACGGCCGGTGCGGTTGGCGCCGTTGCGGCCAGGCGCTAAGCCAACAATGAGAAGTTGCGCGTTAGGATTGCCAAATGACGGCACGGCGCCATTGAACCAATCCGGTTCGTCGCGCTGATTGTCTCCGCGATAGGCGGCGAGGCGAGGGCAAAGCGAACATGAGCGAGGTGCTTCTGGACCAGCCTTTAGGTTGGTCTCAAGCGTCCCGCTCATTTTGAATCGATCCTCAGGTCGTAAGACTTAGACCTCTTCGGCGAGATCGTCATCCTTATAGCTCGATTCGCGAGGGGCTGCGGCTGCCGGTCCACGCGGCGGGAAGGGCCGGGCTTCACGCACCGGGCGGCTCGTAGGATCCCGGCAAATTTGCGTTTCGAGATCTGCAAGATCGATAAACTGGTCTGCCTGGCGGCGAAGTTCATCCGCAACCATTGGCGGCTGGGTCTGCAGCGTCGAGACAACGCTGACGCGCTTGCCCTTTTGTTGCAGAGCAGAGACCAGCGAGCGGAAGTCGCCGTCGCCCGAGAAGATAACGATGTGATCAAGCGCTTCCGCCAATCGCATGGCATCGACCGCGAGTTCGATGTCCATGTTGCCCTTGATTTTGCGGCGGCCGGTTGCATCGGTGAACTCTTTGGTCGGCTTCGTGACCATAGTGAAACCGTTATAGTCGAGCCAATCTATCAATGGGCGAATCGAGGAGTATTCCTGTTCTTCGGCAAGGGCTGTGTAGTACAGGGCGCGCACCAAATGGCCTTTTTGTCTGAAGAACCCCACCAGACGCTTATAATCGATGTCGAAACCAAGCGACTTGGCGGTTGCATACAGATTTGCGCCGTCGATGAAGAGGGCGATGCGTTCGCTGGCATGAAAGTGCATTTTTTCACCTATAAAATCCGGCCGTTATGCCGGGCAGCGTGGAAATTCACGAGCCCAATCCGGTCCGGGCGTAGTCACGGCCATCGCCGTTTTCAATCACATTTGTATCTCTGTAGGAACTATATGCGGTCGAACCGCACCATTGAAAAACCTCCTGCTACGTAAAACTGATATCGACAAGTGTAGGAAATAGGCCAGCAGCCGGATGCAATGGGCACTATAGCTTATATATATCAATATGTTAATCGCTTCCGAAGGGCGCAGGCGGCGCCCGCCTTGCGTGCTCCAAATTAATGTGGCAGTAAATGTCGCAGGATCGTTGTGCGGCGGGTTAAGTAGCCTGCCAGCGCTTTTTGTGCTTTTTAGCTATCTGTGCTTAATCAGCGGCAACTCACATACTGGCAACCATTAAAGCAAGGACGTCCAGCCCATGGCCCGCGTCACCGTCGAAGACTGCGTCGACAAAATTCCAAATCGCTTCGAACTCGTGCTTCTAGCCGCCCATAGGGCGCGCTCGATCGCCAATGGCAGCGCCATTACTGTCGCTCCTGAAAACGACAAGAACCCGGTCATTGCGCTGCGCGAGATTGCCGAAAAAACGGTTTCGCCAGAGGATATGAAGGAAGGCTTGATCAATTCGATTCAGAAGAACACCGAGGTCGACGAGCCGGAATCGGTCGCAGCTCCGCTTCTGCCCGCAGAGCGCCGCGCGCCAACCTTGGGTCGCGACGATTCATCGAACGACCAGCAGGTGGACGTCATGACCGAAGAGCAGTTGTTGCGCGGCTTGGAAAGCATGACACCGCTCGAGCCGTCAGCGAATATCGGATCGGGCGGCGGTCCGCGCGATCGTGACCGCGACCGTGATCCGCGCGACCGTGATCGTGATCGCGACCGGGGGCGTTGATAGCAACGAGGCGCAATGGGCTGATGACAGAGTACTTCAGCCCTTCCACACGACTCATCTCTTCGGCTAGGCTGCCCCCCTTGAAGGAGTGCGCCGGGCCATGATGCGGCAATACGAACTTGTCGAACGAGTTCTCAAGTACGATCCGAAGGCGGACGAAGCCCTGCTCAACAGGGCTTATGTCTATGCCATGAAGGCCCATGGCAACCAGAAGCGCGCTTCTGGCGCCCCGTACTTCTCCCATCCCCTCGAAGTTGCCGCCATTCTTACCGAGTTGAAGCTTGACGATGCCACCGTCGCCACGGCGTTGCTGCACGATGTCATCGAGGATACAGACGCGACGCGCTCCGAAATCGACCAAATGTTCGGTCCCGAAATCGGCCGGCTGGTTGACGGCCTAACCAAGATCAAACGTCTCGATCTCGTATCGAAAAAGGCCGAGCAGGCCGAGAATTTCAGAAGACTTCTGATTGCCATTTCGAGCGATATCCGTGTGCTTCTGGTGAAGCTCGCCGACCGCCTGCATAACATGCGCACGCTTGAACACATGAAGCCCGAAAGCCGTCAGCGCAATTCGGAGGAAACGCTCGACATCTATGCGCCGCTTGCGGGCTTGATGGGGATGCAGGCACTGCGCGAAGAACTTGAAGACCACGCGTTCCGCTGGCTGCATCCCGACGCCTATCAGGCGGTCACCGACAAGCTGTCCGAGTTGCGCTTGCGCAACAAAGGGCTTGTCGAAGAAATCCGCCAAGCGCTGGCGCGCAAGTTTTCCGAAGCAGGGATCAAGGCCGAAGCGTCGGGCCGGGAGAAGAAGCCTTATTCCATCTGGAGTAAGATGGAGCACAAGCAAATTAGCTTAGAACAGCTTTCCGATATTTTTGCGTTTCGCGTTGTTGTCGATTCGATCGCGGATTGTTATCAGGTGCTCGGTATCGTGCATACGACGTGGAGTACCGTGCCTGGACGCTTCAAGGATTATATCTCCGCTCCTAAGCGCAATAACTATCAATCCATTCACACGACAGTTTATGGACCGCGCCACCAGCGCGTCGAACTGCAGGTTCGCACGTACGCTATGCACCGCGTGGCCGAATTTGGCATCGCCGCGCACGCTCATTACAAAGAAGCGCGACTGACGGACATTGAAAAGCCCCTCAATGGGGCTTCGTCATTCAAGCCAGATGACAGTCCGTTCGGGCGCTTGAGGACGATGATCACCGGGTTGCTCGAAGCCGAGAACCCGGAGGAATTCCTTGAACACACGAAGCTCGAATTGTTCCAGGATCAAGTCTTCTGTTTCACGCCCAAAGGGCGGCTCATAGCATTACCGCGCGGGGCGACACCGCTCGATTTTGCCTACGCGGTTCACACCGATATCGGCAACGAAGCAGTAGCAGCGTTCATCAACGGCCGGCACGTGCCGATCGACACCCAGCTTCGCAACGGCGATGAAGTCGTGGTGGAAACGTCTAAAACGCATGTGCGTCCTGCCGCATGGGAAGCCTTTGCCGTCACCGGGCGCGCACGCGCTGCTATTCGTAAGGCGGTTCGGGAGGCCGAGCGAAAGCGTAGCGTTGCGCTCGGCCGCCAGCTCATCATCTCTGCGATGGGCAACTCGGGGACAGAATATTCAGATGAAAAGTTCAAGGGGATCGTGCCGAAACTTGGTCTGAAAACCATCGAAGACGCGCTCTCGGCTGTGAGCCGCAGCGAGGCCTCTCTCGACGAAGCCCTGAAACTGCTTTTGCCATTGGGAACGGCCACGACAGCCTATCAGCCGACGCGCCGCTTTGGGCGGGCGAAGGGCCAAGAGGGCTGGTTCACAATCGAAAAGGTGATGAGCCTCAAATTCCGCTCCAGCGGGAACGAGACCAATAGCGTCCTGTTGGCGCGCGGTCATGACGAGCAGCTGCCCGTGCTGTTCGAGCCGGGCGGGGCGGTGCCCGGTGACCGCATTGTCGGTGTGCTGTCTCCGGGTATAGGAATTCGCATTTTCCAGATCCATTCGCCGCGTCTCAAAGACTACGAGCACGAAAGCTGGATCGACGTGACGTGGGATATCGATCCCGAACGCCGGGAAAGGTTCCCTGCGCG
>JANOKW010000046.1:0-16053 GCA_031419475.1 Hyphomicrobium sp.
TCAAGCGGAAACTGCTCTAGATTTCAGCAGCGCCCGGGTCGTGGTTGAAAGTACCGCTAAAAGGCCGGTTGAAGTCGCAGCACTTCCAACTGATGAAGACCAAATCGGCGGCGACAAGCCAAAACGTCCAGCTACCGCGCGGAAACCGCCGCGCCTGACAGGCGGCAATTCGCTGAGCGATATGCGGGCCAATGAGGAGAAAGTCATCGCGTATCTGCGACGCATCGAGGCGCAAGGCGATCCAGAAATTCGCCGCCTCTTGCACGCACTCCAACAGTTTCGTTAGACGCGTTATCTGACGAGCAGGAAAGGCGCCCCCGTCTTCGCGATGGTACGCGATAAGGCCCGCCCGGTCGGCAAAACGGTGCCCCCAAAACGGCAAACCACAAAACTAGGGGTCAGTTTTCGCAAGCTGTCGTCATACATTTCATCGGCGCCAAAAGATGGCACAGACACTTCGAACACAACATCCGTTTGGGCCGGAATGGCCAGTCTTGCCCGCGCTTCCAAGTCATTGAGTTCTGGGCGCGTGCCGGCAGCAAAAAGCACGTGAATACGCCCAAACATGCGGGTTAAGCGGGCCGCAGCACGGATCATTGACGGCAAACGCTCCAGATCCTCGGCAACCACAACCACCGGGCCGTCGCCGCTGACGCGCCCGACGGGCGCGACAACCACACCGGTTGCGCCGCTGACATTGGCGAACAGCGTGCCGACAGACGGTACCGCTGACGCCCCCGCCGCAACCACCACATTCCATGGACCGCGAACCGTGCAGAGTTCCGCAAGAACGTCGATCGCATCACCCGAGGCCATCGTATGCCGGCAAATAACCCCGTGACGCTGCGCGCAATCGGCGACTTCACGCCGCTGGCGGCGCATCAACAACGCCTCGGCCAAAGATGCCCGATCGAAATGCGCAGCGGCGGCCGATACGTTTTTCGCCGGCGCTCCGGCTCCCCTCGCCACAAAACCGGTAACAGACAAGTCACCGCTGAGCCCCACATTCCCAGCATCGACCGTCACCGTTTCGATTTCGGCCCGAAACGCGGCCGCGAGTTTCGCTGCAGCACGCGCCGCGCCGGGATTGAGTGGCGCATTACGATCTGTCCAGAACAAGACCCGGCCGCTCGCTTCCGAGGCTTCCGCGACGTGAGCCATCATGGCGCGACACCTTTTTCCTGCCCGCGCAAAGCAACAGCCTCTTCGATATCAGCGCGCCGGATGATGTCGGAACTCGCAGCCGACGCGATCTGATCGGCCTCAGAGAGGAGCGCTCCAATCGCCGTGAGATCGAGCGAAACGCAATCCGGTTTTGCAGCGCGCCGGCACGCGTCCGTGTAAATGTACGACGCGGCGGACTCGGCGATTGGGCGCAATCCATTCTCCTTGGCCATTGCGGCGGCGATGGCACCAAAAGAGGCTGCATCAGCATCGCGGCAAGCGGCCGTCGCGTCAAAACGGGCGACAAGCGGAAAATGCTTCGCAACGCCGGGATCGATCGCGGTCAATTTCTCCAGAGACTGTGGTTCGGCTAAGAGAACAACGCGAACATCCAACTTCATCGGTTCCACGTCGATTATCACCCCAGGCGCCGCGCGCGGCTTTATCTCGCCGGTCTCTAGCGCCGCAGACAGAACAGCCCACCCCTCGGGCGCAGCCGCGAGACGCCACGCTTCGACAACAAGAAATCCGCCATTGGCCCGCATCAACTGACCGGGCTGAATGGCGGCGCGCCCATCGCTATCGTGACCAATGACTCCCGCCAATTGCTCGGCGGAGACGTCGCGCGCGATAACAACCGGCGCAGCTTCAGAAAAATCGCTTGAAGTTTGAACGGGCAGCACTCTGACGGCTGCAGCACCGGCAGCGCGCGAGCCAGTGCCGTTGCGTTCGCATACGGCGTGGATAAAATCGGCTTCAATGGCCGGCAACAGAGGTCCCGCGCCGCCAAACGCCGATTGCACGGATTCGATCTGCGGTCTTACCGCCCGGCTTGCTGTTTCACGGTTGAGAACGCTTAGCCGCTCCCCCTGGGCCATGTGCTCGCCTGGCAACGCGCTGATCAAAACCTTGAGTTCGCTTTCAAGCGCCGCAATTTTTGCTTCCACATCCCGTTGCAAGCCATCGGGCAGCGAGCGGAACACTTCAGCCCGCACGACTTTGCCATCGTGCATTGGCGCCAGAACGAAGCCCTCCGACGTCTTCAGCAACGCAATGTTTTGCGCTTCGGCCCTCCGCTTCAAGTCTTCGAGCGACTTGTCGGCGCGATGGCGGAATTCCTCATCGATAACTTCAACGGCAAGCCTGTAGTCGTCGCTCGCAGTCAACCGCTCAAACGTCGTCATGGCACGCGAGACCGCCTCTTGGACTTCGCGGACGAAGAACCCGCCTTGACCATGGGGTAGAGGGAACGCGGGCAAAGCGCGGCTCATGCCCGACGACCAAAGATAGACCCAGTCACTTGGACGGGGTAACTCCGAACGGCGCTTTTCTAGAATCGCTTTGACAGCTCTGCGCCGGCCGGTGCCGGGCTGCCCGATCACAAGGATATGTGCATTTGGTTGGGCGCGTTCTGCGGCCCGGCGCAACGATTCGTAGCCGCGAGATTGGCCAGGTGGCGCAGTTCCGGAAACAGCGGCGGCGATTGTCGCCGTTTCCGCGTCACCTGCCACTACGGAAACGCTTCTTGAAGCAGCGGCCGCAAGCCGGTCCGACAACTTCGATGTTGTGATTGCCACGACGTTGCTGGCGGTCGCGGGCTTGGCGTCTGCGGGAACAAGGTCGCCGGATTCGTCCGCTACCGGTTTACTTGGCTCGACCTCCGCTTCGGCAACTGCGGGTGCAGATGCCTCCGGCTCGATGGACGGCAGTACCGCCTCTTTTTTAGCGCGCCAGAAAAACATGTCTTAATTGCCCCGTCAGAATCACCGGTTTACGGCTTGAAACTTTGGTGGCCGCCCCCGCCGGTGGCTTGAGTTCAGACATCTCACGTCCATAATGGCGGGACCATGACCAAGTGCGTGCCAGCCGAACCAAATCCTTTGGACACAGCAGTCAGCGACGGCCTCGCTCCGGCTGCGGCAGCAATTCTGCGCGGGGTTCAGCGGCTGCTCAGGTCACATGACTTCGAGAGTATTGCTGAGGCTGGATTGTCCAACGGCCGCCGCGCCGACGCCATCGCAATCGGGCCCAATGGAGATGTTTGGATAGTTGAAATCAAGTCGAGCATTGCCGATTTCCGTTCGGATAATAAGTGGCCGGAGTATCGCGATTATTGCGACCGGCTTTTCTTTGCCGTGGCGCCAGACTTTCCTTCCGGGATTCTACCGGCCGATACCGGCCTCATGCTCGCGGACCGCTATGGCGGCGAGATCATCCGCGATGCACCCGAGACGCGTCTTTCAGCGGCAAGGCGCAAGGTCGTGACGCTCGCCTTTGCGCGCGTTGCCGCTGCGCGTTTGGCAAGCGCCATTGAGCCGCCCATTCCAGGACAGCCGGCGTAGGCTCCATGCGGCTCAAGGAATTCTTACTTCGGGGCGCGCTTCGCCAAAATGCGCTGCAATGTACGGCGATGCATATTGAGCCTCCGTGCCGTTTCCGAAACGTTGCGGTTGCATAGTTCATAGACACGCTGAATGTGTTCCCAGCGCACGCGGTCCGCCGACATGGGATTTTCGGGCGGCGGAGCCTTCTCGTCGGTTCCAGCGAGAAGTGCGTCCGTCACGTCATCGGCGTCAGCCGGTTTGGCGAGATAATCGACGGCGCCGAGCTTCACGGCGCTGACTGCGGTTGCGATATTGCCATAGCCTGTCAACACGATTGCGCGGGCATCGGGCCGGGCGCGCGAAAGCTCTGCAATAACGTCAAGCCCAGTGCCGTCCTCAAGCCGCATGTCGACGACTGCGAAAGCCGGCGCCTTCTGGCGGATGAGTTCCAAACCTTCAACCACCGAGTGACCGCTGCGCACTTCGAAACCACGCAATTCCATCGCGCGCGCCAAGCGCTGAAGAAACGCCCGGTCATCGTCAAGAATGATCAGGGATTTGTCTTCTGGTAGTTCATCCTGTTTGAATGAGAGATCTTCGCCGGTCACAACAGCCTCCGCTCGCCGCACGATTCGGGCGGCTCCGATTTCCTTATATGTCCTACGGCTGCAACTGCGGCGCAATAGGCTGTCTGGAGGAAAAACG
Source organism: Hyphomicrobium sp. (assembly GCA_031419475.1). GTDB lineage: Bacteria > Pseudomonadota > Alphaproteobacteria > Rhizobiales > Hyphomicrobiaceae > Hyphomicrobium_B. The sequence continues at coordinate 4,194 of JANOKW010000046.1, forward strand.
TTAAGAGGTTACTTTCAACCGTTAATGCGGCCAACTATGCAAAATTTAGGCCGTTTGTCCCGCGAAAGTCGCCGTTCCAGCGCCATGAGCGGGTTCAAGGGTGTCGTTTCGGCGTTCAAACACCTGCCGGGGCCAAGAAACTTGAATGACCGCGCCCTGCCGGTGCGCCGGACGATTCGAAAACACCACCGTTGCCCCAGAGCGCTCCAAGAGTGTTTTGGCGATGAAAAAGCCAAGTCCCAGCCCCGAATGCTCCGTTTCGCGCGTCTCCAGCATCCGGCGTGTCGACACATAGGGCTCGCCGATGCTGTCCATGAGTTCAGCCGGAAAGCCCGGGCCATCGTCGGCAATCGTAACGATCACGTCGCTTTCGCTCCAGCGCGCCACGATTTCGACCTCGGAGTTGGCAAAATCAACGGCGTTCTCGATAATGTTGCCAAGACCGTAGATGACGCCCGGCCGGCGTTCGCCAACCGGCTCCGTCCGGGCAGCGCCTTGCGCATCCGCTACAGCCCCCGCAACGATGATCAGGCGTTTGCCGCTCTGTCTGTGAGGCGCTGCAGATTCATCGATGATTTCCCGGACTGAAACGCTGGCGTGCATCGGATCTTGCTCGTCCGGACTCGTCGTCAGCTTCTGCAAGATTTCGCGGCAACGCAGGGCCTGGCTGCGCAACAGACTCAAGTCCTCGATATACTTGCTGTCGGCGCCTAGTTCCCGTTCGAGTTCCTTTGCGACCAGCACGATCGTCGAGAGTGGTGTTCCAAGCTCGTGTGCGGCAGCCGCAGCCAGGCCATCGAGCGCATGTAAACGCTGTTCATGGGCGAGCACCGTGTCGGTCGCGGCAAGCGCTGCCGACATGAGGCGCGCTTCCTTGCTGATCCGCCACGTATAGAAGGCAAGAAAAACGATCGATGCGAGTAATGCCGCGAGGCTCCCAACTTTATAGTCTCTGTGCAATTCAAACCGGATACCGTCGTACCAAGGCAAGGGTTGATACTGCGTCACAAGGATTGCGGCCGAAACGATTGTCGTCGCGCCAAGAATCAACGTCGAGCGGACGGGGAGAGTGGCCGCTGACACAGTGACGGGCACCACCATCAAAATCGCGAACGGGTTCTGGATACCACCCGTGAGATAGAGCAGCGCTGCCAGCTGCAGAACGTCGTAAGCCAGCAAAACGGTCGCAAACTTTGCGCCGAGCCGGTGCCGGGCCGGATAACGGATCGAAAGAAACACGTTCAGCCAAGCCGACAGCGCGATCAAACCCAGACAACTTCCAACTGGCAAGGCAAAACCATAAATACCCGTCACGATGCCGATCGCCAAAAGCTGGCCGAGAATTGCGAGCCAGCGCAGCCGCACGCTTGTCTGTAAGCGCAAATGGCTTTCGCGTTCGCTGACAATACCTTTTGATTTTACGTCCCGGCGTTTTGTTTTCACGGCCCAATTTTCCTACTCGTGACCCGACGCCGCAGCCTAGCATGGCTTGCCCCGTGCCGCCCATTGGCTCACAGTCTGTGGTCGGCATCCTGCGGCCGGCATCCCGGCCGAGGATGTGCAAGAAATCGCTGCAACGTTCCGCGTCTAGCAACCCGGGCCAGAGCCCACACAGAGAGCCCACTAGGACCACAACATGCAACCGAAAACTATTGCGCTTGGACTTCTGGGAATCATCGCCGGCGCGGCGCTTGCGTTTGTATTTCTTCCAAATAACGGCGCCACTTACCTGAAGCAAGGAACAGCTGTTGAAACAGGCAAAGCATTGATCGGCGGCCCGTTCTCATTGACCGATCACACGGGTAAACGTGTTACGGAAAAAGACTTTCTTGGCCATCCGCTGCTCATATTTTTCGGCTTTACAAACTGTCCCGACATCTGTCCATCGGGTCTCCAAGTTATCTCGGCTGCCCTCGACAAGCTCGGCGAAAAGGGCGCAAAAGTAACACCCATTTTCATCACACTCGACGCGCAGCGCGACACGCCGGAAAAGCTTGCCGAGTATGTCAAGAGTTTTCATCCGCGGCTTGTCGGCTTAACTGGCAGCGAAACGGAACTCGCAGCGGCTGCAAAGGTCTACAGGGTCTATGCTCAGAAAGTCAGCGACGATGCGACACCCGGCAGCTATACATACGATCATGCTGCGATTATTTACCTGATGGGCGCGGACGGCGCCTTCGTTACACACATCCCGCACACGACAAACGTTGAACAAGTTGTCTCGATACTCAACAAATCACTTTAAAATCACGTTAGCCTTAGCATGCGGCCAGAGCGCAACAGACCAGGCCATCAAAGTCCCAATAAGGACTAATACGTCTGGAGCGTCGCGTCGAAGCTTGCTAGTTCATGCTCCACAGGACGCCGCGTGAAGTTCGACAATTGTTTTTGTTGCTGATGCCAACTCAGTGCTCAGTTCACACGATGATATGAAGATTTGCAACGACCGGGGATCAAGCGGCATGCGGAAGTCCAGACGATCCGTTTCCACGAGCGGCAGCAGCACCGGAATAGAAGACACCAATATAGAAGACATGGGTGCTAGCGTGGAAGTGAGACGTCACGCGGGCGCGCGGCGCTTGACATTGCGCGTGAGCCGCACGCGCCGCGCCGTGATCGTCACGATTCCACTGCAATGCGATCTCGATCAAGCAGGCTCCTTTATCTCGCGCAACATAGACTGGGTGCGCGAACGTCTCGACAATATTCCCGATCCCGTCCCGTTTGTGCATGGCAGCGCAATGCCGTTGCGGGGCGAACCTCATGCCATCGTTTTCACTGGCACTGGACCGTCGCGGCTTGTGGCGTTGAACGGAACGTCGGCGCCAAGACCTGAAATCTGCGTCCCGGGCTCTGACGCCACTGCGGAGAAGCGGCTGCGCGGCTGGCTGTTTGATGAAGCCAAACGCGATCTCGATTCTGCAGTCATGGTGCACGCCAAGCGCCTCAATGTGCAACCCAAACGCATTGTCGTGCGCGATCAAACGACCCGGTGGGGCTCGTGTTCAACGACCCGGGTTCTGTCATTTTCTTGGCGTCTGGTTCTGGCGCCGCCGGCTATTCTGGATTACGTCGCCGCCCATGAAGTGGCGCATCTCGCGGAGATGAACCATGGTCCGCGCTTCTGGGCGCTCGTCAGAAAGACCTTACCGGACTTCGAAACTTCCAAACGATGGCTGCAGGTCTATGGCCTCGATCTGCATCGCTATGGCGCCGAGACATCGGGCAGCGAATAACCCCGCCTGCAGCTGCAGATAGCCGCACATTTACCACCAGCCGCCAAGTGACATCATGCCTTTGGGCCGTTCGGGCTTTCTCCCGGCACTTGCCGCCAACATTTCGTCAGAAGGCGAAATATCTGCTCCTGCGATCGCTCGATTTATGAAATCCTCGCCGATCGGTTCAACCGGATGGGCAATAGCAGGCGGCACAACCTTGATGCGGCCTTGTGGCGGCACCGTTTGCGGAGGCTGACTGCCAGGTGTGGTGGCACTCAACCAAGGCAGATTTTCACTCGTGGCCGAACGCTCGGAACGGCCCGCTACAGGCACTGTCACAACAGGCACGCTTGCGGGGCGCGCTGTCGTGCCAGGCAACATCAAAGGCGCCTTACCATCGTGAGCAACCATCATGATCTCGCGCCAAATCTCGGCCGGCAATCCGCCGCCAACAGCTTTGTTCATGGCCTTGCCGCTGTCATTGCCGATCCAAACGCCGGCCGTTAGATGCGCCGTATAGCCAACAAACCACGCGTCGCGGAAATCTTGACTAGTGCCCGTCTTGCCGCCCGCCGGGTGCATGGGAAGAGCCGCGCGACGGCCCGTGCCGTTAACAAGCACAGCGTTGAGCATGTCGTTCATGGCGCCGACATGGACAGGGTCGACGACTTGTGCGGTCCGCGTTGCTTCGCGCGCAAAGAGAACGCGGCCCGAGCTCATGCGTACGCGGCGGATGGCGTGCGGCTCGATTGCCGCGCCGCCGTTGCCGAAAACGCCGTACGCGCCGGTCAATTCCAGCAACGAAACCTCTGATGTGCCAAGAGCCAGCGAGGGTTCTTCCCTCAAATCCGATTTGATGCCGAGGCGCCGCGCAACAGCAATAGTGCTGCCCCGCCCGGCCTCTTGATTGAGTCGCACGGCAACCGTGTTGACCGATTGCGCAAGGGCCCGCCTGAGAGCGATTTCTCCGGTATATTGTCCGTTGTCGTTGCGCGGGGCCCACCCGTCGATGCTCAAGGGTAAATCGTATGTGACACTGTCCGGCGTCAAACCGCTTTCGATCGCCGCAAGATAGACAAACGGTTTGAAGGCCGAGCCCGGCTGGCGGCGCGCTTTCACGGCGCGATTGAATTGGCTCTCTGCGTAATTGCGTCCGCCGACAAGCGCGCGAATACCGCCGTCGTTGTCAAGCAAGACAACGGCCGCCTGGCCAACTCCCAGCGCTTCGCCCTGGCGCGCGAGAGACTTGGCAACGATCTCATTGGCACGGCGCTGAAGCGATGCGTCAAGCGTCGTCTCGACGATGACTTCGGCGTGTCCGCCGCCAACAAGCGGGGGCAAGCGCTCAAGGACGAAATCGACCGCATACTCGATGCCGGACGCATCTTTCTGAGATTTGTTCTCGGCAAACACCATACGTTCGGCGAGCGCCTTAGCTTCGTCGGCGCGTGAGATAATTCCGGCTTCCACCATTTTGGTGAGCACGACACGGCCCCGCGCGCGGGCCGCGCCGGGACTGACGGCGGGCGAGTATTTAGAGGGTGCCTTGAGCAAGCCCGCGATGAGTGCCGCTTCACTGAGCGTCAATTCCCGCGCCGACTTGTCGAAATAGCGCTGGCTTGCAGCCTCAATGCCGTAGGCGCCGCCGCCGAAGTACACACGATTGAGATAGAGTTCCAGGATGTCTGGTTTCGACAGCCTGAGTTCAAGCCAAAGTGCGAGCGCGAGTTCCTCGACCTTACGCGAAAGCGTTCGCTCCGGCGTTAAGAATAAGTTCTTCGCCAGCTGCTGCGTGAGCGTCGAGCCGCCCTGTGCAAACCGTCCAGCGCGCAGATTAGCGAAAAAGGCCCGGCCAAGCCCTGCGGGATCAAGCCCGTAGTGCTCGAAGAAGCGCCGGTCTTCGGTTGCAACGACAGCGCCTGTGACGTGCCGCGGCAAGAGGTCGAGTGGCATGTAGTCATGCGCCGCACCGCGTTCGGCGAGCACAGAGCCGTCGCGAGCTAAGATGCGCACAACTGGTGCCCGCTCCTTATTGCGCATGGCCAGCGGGTGCGGAAATGAAACGGTGTAGTAGACCATCAAGGCCGCAAGGCAGGGAAGGGCCGTCGCGGCAGTCAATGCCGGAACCCCAACAATGATGCGCCATTTCCAGGAGAGGCGGAAAAACATTCGGCGCAGTAGCCCGCCGCGAAGATGAGGCGCCGAGTTCTGAGCTCTATGAGGCTGCGGCCCGTCCATAATGGATCCGGGCGCGACACCGAAGGGCGAAAACAAATGAAACGGACGGGGCAAGGGCGGCGGCTGAAGCCCCGATTGCTCCGGCATAACGGCAGTCATCGCAGCGCGTACATCGTCCGGACCGCTTTCGCGAGCCCGGCGCAGACCGCCGATCAATGCCCATAAAACCCGCATACGCAAACGCCTGCCACGCCACAACTCCGTCGCCAGCCCCCACGAGCCAGCGCAACAATCGATAAAAATAGCCCATGCCAGCTAAGGTCCGGTTAACTCCGGTGATAACTCCGGTGATAACTCCGGCCGGTTATCGCGTCGGCCCACTGGTCCTCGTAGCACTGCGGTTGTAGTGGCGGCGCCAATGGCTGCTCTGCAGGCTCCCCGGGCCAACTCCCCGGTTGGGAATTTCGGGGTGGTGGACGGCGCTTCACTCCCCCATAGTTGGGCCCATAGTCGGGTAAGTTCATTCGAGGGAGATCCATGGCAGCGGACGTCGATTTGGCAGCCTACAAGGACGTGCTCCTGGTGCTCGGCACGGCTGGCGTTGTTGTGCCGCTGATGCACCGCTTCAAAGTCAGCCCGGTACTCGGCTTTCTTCTTGCCGGCGCTTTTCTCAGCCCCAAGGGCCTCGGCACCCTCGCAGATATTTTTCCGCCCATCAGCTGGATCACGGTCTCAAGCCCCGAGCGGGTTGGAAAACTCGCGGAATTGGGCGTCGTGTTCCTGCTCTTCCTGATTGGTCTCGAACTCTCGTTCGAACGCCTGTTGACCATGCGCCGCCTCGTCTTCGGCTTAGGTGCGGCGCAAGTCGTCATATCCTCGAGCGTCATCGCACTCCTTGCTGTGTCACTGGGCATTGCCCCGGTCAGTGCGCTGGTCATCGGCGCGGCTCTATCGCTCTCCTCAACCGCCATCGTCATCGAGCAACTGTCCGGACAAAAGCGCATGGCCACTGCAACCGGCCGGACGAGCTTTTCGATCCTGCTGTTTCAGGATCTTGCGGTCGTGCCGATCCTGTTCCTGCTTGCCGTCCTCGATCCCAGCTCCGAGAGCTCAATCGCGGCGGGTATTTTGAAGGCCCTGGCGCAGGCCGCTGCGTCGCTGGCCATCATCGTCATCGTCGGCCGCTTCCTGCTGCAACCGCTCTTCCGGCTTGTCTCGCAAACCGGCAACCACGACATGTTCATCGCCACGACGCTCTTTGTTGCGGTCGGAACCAGCTTTGCAACGGCCGCCGCCGGGCTCTCCATGGCGCTCGGCGCCTTCGTCGCGGGGCTTCTGTTGGCCGAGACCGAATACCGCCGCGCCATCGAAGCCATCGTTGAGCCCATTAAATCCCTGCTGCTTGGCGTTTTCTTCTTTTCCGTGGGCCTCAGCCTCGACCCAGCAGTCCTTGCGGCGAACCCGCTCAACATCCTCGGGATGACGGCACTACTGCTCGCACTTCAAGCGCTCATTATCTTCGCACTGTGCCGCTGGTTCGGCATCTCCAAGCCAACTTCGATCGAGACCGCCGCACTTCTCGCGCCGGGCGGCGAATTCGCGTTTATCGTGCTGACGCTGGCGTTGAGTTACGGCCTCGTCTCCGCAAACCACACCAGCATTCTGTTGACGTCCGTATCGCTGACCATGGCACTCATCCCGCCCATCGGCGCGCTCGGGCGACGCCTCGCTAAAGCCAGCGCCCCACTCACGGCCGCCGATCCCGAACTCTCGGCCCTGCCGCCGGGCGATGCCGAAACCAAAGCTCTCGTCGTCGGTTACGGCCGCGTGGGCCAATTGATCGGCGATATGCTTGAAGAACACAAAGTGCCCTACATTGCAGCCGACAACGCCGCGCCGCTCGTTGGCTCCATGCGCCGCCAGGGCAAGCCCGTCTATTTCGGCGACGTGCGCCAAATCGAATTCCTGAAACGCTGCGGCCTCGACACGGCCAAAGCCGCCATTATCACCATTCACACGCAGAGCGACATCGACGAGATCGTCGCCGCCATCCGCGAGGCCTACCCCAAGCTCGTCATCGTCGCCCGCGCCAAAGACGCGGAACACGCGCGCCATCTCTACGCGCTCGGCGTCAACGACGCGGTGCCGGAAACCATCGAAGCAAGTTTGCAATTGTCGGAAGCGGCGCTCGTTGGCCTTGGCGTTCCAACCGGCCTGGTCATCGCCTCTATCCATGAACGGCGCGACGTCTTCCGCGCCCAACTCCAGGGCGCCGCAAAACGCGCAGGACGCGAGAGCCGCGCGTTCCCGAAACGGAAGGGGACGTAATCTCGCAGCGTCCTCACGGAAATCGGTGTCTGGAATCGGTGTCTGACCCGGAGAGTCAGATACGAATTCCTCCGTCCTAACCGGGACGGGTTAATCGAGTGCGCTTTTGTATCTGCGGCGTGCGTCTCCTAGGTCGGTGCTGAGCCCTCTTGCGAAGCCCGACGGCCAAACGCGACACTCTCTCCGCTTGCGTTCCCGGGCGAGCAACGAAGCGGCACGCGATGTTGCGCAGACCCGGGATCACGTGGGTCAAGATTTGCACGATGCCGATGGGACGCGATCCCGGATAGCCGCAATGTTTCTCTGCGCTTCACACGCGGCTTCCGGGAAGGCAAGCTGCGGGTGCAGGGCCAGACCCAACGCCGATGAATGTTGCATTTGGCCTATGTCGCCTTACGCTTTGTCCCCGCTAAGAACCCCACGACCAACTACAAACGCGCCCAACAGGGCAGTCCACATTCCAATTCCGTATGAAAGCCCAGTTCCGGTGCGCAAGAATAATGCAGACCAATGTTTAGAATAGAGCTCATCCACTTCTCATCCACTTGGACCTTGAATTAGTGCCTTCAGCGGATAGTCCTCAGGACGCTCGATAATCTTCAACGACAAATCAACATCGAGATCAGGCCAATAGTAATGGCCCGGCGACGGCTCTTCGGCATTGAATATGTGCGCGACTGGCGCATCCCGGAACCAAGGGAAGTCGTCGAACGCCAAAAACCTCTCGCCGGCCGAAGTTAGCAGCCAGAAGCCGTGCTTCGATATATTTGTGACTTCAAGCGCCGAAATGACGGTTCCAGGCATCCCTGATCTCCAGCAAATGCTCCTGAATAATGGCCTCGGATTCGCGGAGTTGCTTCGCGCTCATGCGATAATTATAAGCCATCTCGACCGCCGGATCCAACTACCACTTGGCTTCGCCGTCGCTGCACGACACGTGAATGTGCATACGGGGTTCTTCCCGTGAGAAAAAGAAGAACCGGAAACCATCCGTGCGCAATACTGTCGGACTCAAGGCCGCCTCGCCGGTTTCGCATTATCCTGAATAAACTCACGGCGCGGCCGGGACAGCGCGTTCGCGCTAATAAAAATCAAACGCCGGCGGAAAGCGAGCGGACTCTCAACAAGGAGCGTCGCTTTGAGCGACTGAAGCCCACCAGCAAAGAAGGGTGATTTCAAAAACCTATCTGGCCGCTCGGCCCAGTCGGGAACGGACAGACCATCCATGTGCGCCACATGCTCGGCAAGTGCCGCCAGATACGCATCCTCAACGGCCCCGATACGATCAGGCTCATCACGGATTGCATCAAGTTTGCGGGCCTGATCCAATGCCTGCCACGAATCCAGGAATTCCCGAACTGCGAGATCGAAAGGCTGCAAGCCGGTGGCCGCCCCCCGCCCAATTCCTGCAATGCTGTCTGGCATGACATCGATCTTAGCCATCATCCACCCTTCGCACTGCCAGCGCCGAAAATCTCCTCCAAACCGAATTGGGTCTTCGGAGAAATCCTTCCATCCGGATAATATCGCGAAACGACAGCGATGGCTTCGTCGAAATTGTGGATACCTAAAGCGCTTCCCAGGAGCCTAATATCATCGACGTCCTGGCTCGCCTCTACGCCTCCTACCCTCATGGCCAAACACTTCATGGCAAAGAGATATGACGGAGATGCCAGAAAAACCCGCAACCCTGCGCCATCCACTGGCGGATATGAGCGAAAAAGCGCTTTTGCCTCTGGCTGGACGTCGCGCGCGCTGAGAAAACCCTTCACGCCATCGTTGATCCAATTCCGGCTCCAGCCAAACTCATCGGCAACCTGAGCTGCGGCGCGACGCACGAACTCGCGGTCCATGTCAAAGACTGCATCGACGTCCCGTGTCGATGCGCGCCGGTCAAACGTAAGTAGAAGCGCCGAGCCTCCATAAATAGAAATTTCAATAACCTTGCCTTCCGCTGCCGCTAAATCACCAAGCCTCCCGAGAGCTACCTCAAGGGTTGCGCGATCAAACGGTGCGGCTACCGAATTCATTTAGCTCACACATCCAAGTTCGAAACGTTCAGCGCGTTGTCCTGGATGAACTCGCGGCGCGGCTCGACGACGTCGCCCATGAGCTTGGAGAAAATCTCGTCCGCCTCCGCTATGTCGCCGATCTTCACCTGCAACAGAGTGCGAATGTTCGGATCGAGCGTCGTTTCCCAGAGCTGCTCGGGGTTCATTTCGCCCAAGCCTTTGTAGCGCTGCAGATCTACGCCTTTGCGGCCCGACTCATACACTGCTTCCAGCAGCGCGCGTGGACCGGAAATCGTCTCAACCTTGTCCTTACGGCGCAGCTTCGCGGGCTTTTCGTAAATCTCAGCCAAATGCGCGTGCCGCTCGTTCAAGCGCCGCGCATCAAGCGACCCAAGCAAGTTGCGATCCAGCGTGTGCACTTCCGTTACGCCGCGCACTTCGCGCTTGAAGACGAAGCCTTCGTTACCGAAGCCCCCCTCCCAGCCCATTTCCATCTCATCCGCATTGGCATCAAGACGCGCCGTGATCTTGACCGCCGCCGCGTTGGCCTGCTCCACCGACTGCAGAAGTGCGGGATCGAATACGCCGCCAATCGCACCTTGTTCGACGATAAAGCGCGCGTAACGCGAGTGCAGGCCGTTGATGCCGCCGGTGATCTGACGCGCCTGCTCGACGATATCGCGCAAATCGCGCCCGCCACGTTCGGCACCGTCGCCGGAAACGAGCACGGCATCGTGCAAACCCTGATCGATCAAATAGTCTTCCAGCGCGCGCTGATCCTTCAAATACATATGCGACTTGCCGCGCGCAACTTTGAACAGCGGCGGCTGCGCGATGTACACGAGCCCCTTGTCAACGAGTTCGTACATCTGCCGGTAGAAGAACGTCAGCAGCAGCGTGCGAATGTGCGCGCCATCGACGTCGGCGTCGGTCATGATGATGATCTTGTGATAGCGCAACTTTTCGAGTTTAAAATCATCGCGCCCGATGCCGGTGCCGAGCGCTGCGATGATGTTGGTCACCTGCTCGCTGGATAACATTTTGTCGGTACGCGCGCGTTCGACGTTGAGGATTTTGCCGCGCAACGGCAGCACGGCCTGGAACTCGCGCTTGCGGCCTTGCTTCGCGGAACCGCCAGCCGAGTCGCCTTCGACGATGAACAGTTCTGTCTTGGTCGCGTCGCGATCCTGGCATTCGGCCAACCCGCCGGGCAAGCGAAGGCCATCTAGCGCGCCCTTGCGCCGCGTCAGATCGCGGGCCTTGCGTGCTGCTTCGCGCGCGATCGCCGCCTCGACAATCTTGCCGATGATGGCTTTCGCTTCCTTTGGGTGTTCTTCGAAGTACGCGCTCAGGTGATCGCCAACCGCGCTTTCAACGACCGGCTTCACTTCGCTGGAAACAAGTTTATCCTTGGTTTGCGACGAAAATTTCGGATCGGGCACTTTGACCGACAGTACGCACGTCAAACCTTCGCGCGCGTCGTCGCCCGAGATGGCAACCTTTTCTTTTTTCGCGATGCCGCTGTCTTCGGCGTATTTGTTGATGATGCGCGTCAGCGCGCCGCGAAAGCCCGCCATATGCGTGCCGCCGTCGCGCTGCGGAATGTTATTCGTGAAGCACAACACCGTCTCGTGGTAGCTGTCGTTCCACCACAAGGCGACTTCAACGCCGATGCCGTCTTTTTCCGCGCGGATCATGATCGGCTCGGAAAGCAGAGCCGACTTCGAGCGGTCGAGATAACGCACGAACGCGCTCGTGCCGCCCTCGTACATGAACTCTTCGCGTCTGATGTCGGCGTGGCGCGCGTCGGTCAATAGAATTTTGGCGCCGGAGTTTAAAAACGCCAATTCGCGCAGGCGATGTTCGAGCGTCGTGTAGTCGAATTCCATGACGTTGTGGAACGTCTCGGTCGAGGGCAGGAACGAGACTTCCGTGCCGCGCTCGCCCTTGCCGTCGCCGGCGACCTTGAGCGGGGCCACCGGAACGCCGTGCTTGAATTCTATTGTGTGCTCTTTGCCCTCGCGCCAGATGCGGCAGCGGAGCCACGACGACAGCGCGTTGACGACCGAAACGCCGACGCCGTGCAAACCGCCCGAAACCTTGTAGGAATTTTGGTCGAACTTG
>JANOKW010000047.1:0-2349 GCA_031419475.1 Hyphomicrobium sp.
GCCAAGGCTGCTCGCAGAAGCCTGAGAAACACCGCTGGAATGCCTCACACCCAAAGACCAAGAGACCAAAAACGTTCAATCGGACGACAGAGACGAAAAAAACAGTCTACTGTCGCCCCAAGTTCAACAGCCTGCTAGAGCTTTAGCCCAAATCCGCCACATCGCTTCCCTCCAAGGTTAGTGAGGCACGTTGGCGTTATCTTTTGATCGATTCTTGCACCGGTTTGAAAGCGAGACTTAGTTCACCGTTCAAATCTCTTGAACTTGATGCGGTGGGGTTCGACGGCGGCAGAACTGCTATCAACTTCAAAATTAGCGCGCTTGAAGTTAAGTCATGTCTACTTGATTTCAATCACCGCCACCCCGTCGCCGATCGCAGCAATTGCATCTGGCCAGGATTTGGCCAACCGGCCGATCAAGACGCGATTGATGGCGTTGCCGATGCGCAACCATACCACAGTTGGTCCACCCGGCGCACGCTCGCGGATCGAGACAAAGTCTTCGTCCTTCGTGATGAGATTTGCGCGTAACTCTAAAGCCTTTGCCCAAACCTCGGCATCATCAGCTTCACGCAGACTGAGTTCCGCAACGTGCCATGCCTCATGGCCCGCTGTCTTCAGCCAAATCACTAAATCAGGGGGAAGCTGCGCATCGACCAGGAAGCGCATTGCTATTCAGCCGCGAGCACGACGCGGCTTTCTGCGGAGCGGGCCGCATACTGGAGCGCCGCCGTAATATCCGCGTCCTCCAGATAAGGAAAATCAATCAAAATTTCCTGACGGCTGGCCCCGCCCGCTAGCATGTCAAGAATATCGCTAACGCGAATGCGCATCCCGCGAATGCAGGCACGTCCGCCGCATTGATTGGGATTGAAGGTAATTCGGTCGAGCTGCGACTCTGCCATGGCCTTGGTCTCCATTGCATATAAAATAGCACAGCCCTGCCCCCGCCGCTACATTAGCCTTGATCGCGTGGTTACGGCTTCGCCAACCGATGCCCCCCCTACCTCTCGAACTTCTTGAACTTGATGCGGTGGGGTTCGACAGACGCTTCGCCAAGGCGGCGTTTTTTATCCTCTTCGTATTCGGCGAAGTTGCCTTCAAACCATTCCACGTGGCTGTCGCCCTCGAAGGCGAGGATGTGGGTGGCGAGCCGGTCGAGAAAAAAGCGGTCATGCGAGATAACAACCGCGCAGCCGGGAAAATCTTCCAGCGCTGCTTCGAGCGACGACAAGGTTTCGGTGTCGAGGTCGTTGGTCGGCTCGTCGAGGAGCAGCAGGTTGCCGCCCTCTTTGAGAAGTTTCGCGAGATGCACGCGGTTGCGTTCGCCGCCCGATAGCAGCCCGACTTTTTTCTGCTGATCGGCGCCTTTAAAGTTGAACCAGCCGCAGTAGGCGCGGCTTGGGATTTCCTTCTTGCCGCCGAGCAACATTTGATCGAGTCCGCCCGAGATTTCTTCCCAGACTGTTTTTTTGTCGTCAAGGTGCGCGCGGCTTTGATCGACGTAGGAAATCTTGACCGTATCGCCCAAGCGGATCGTACCCTTGTCAGGCTTCTCCACGCCGGTGAGCATTTTGAACAGCGTCGTTTTGCCGGCCCCGTTCGGACCGATCACGCCGACAATGCCGCCGGGCGGAAGCTTGAAGGAAAGATCATCGATGAGCAGGCTGTCGCCGAAGGCTTTCGACAAACCCTCAACTTCGATGACGACGCCGCCAAGGCGCGGGCCGGTTGCAATCTGGAAGGTCGTTTTCGAGACTTCTTCGCGTCCAGCTTGTTCGACCAGCTTGTCGTAAGCCGAAACACGGGCCTTCGACTTGGCTTGACGTGCTTTGGGAGAAGAGCGGATCCATTCGAGTTCGCGCGAGAGAGCCTTTTGCTTGCTCTCTTCCTGAGATTTCTCGACCGCTTCGCGTTTGGCGCGCTGTTCGAGCCAACTTGAATAGTTGCCCTTGTAAGGTACGCCCTGGCCGCGATCGAGTTCGAGCGTCCATTCCGTCACGTTGTCGAGAAAGTAGCGATCATGGGTCACGAGGATGACGCAGCCCGTATATTCTTTGAGGTAGCGTTCAAGCCACGCCACGCTTTCGGCGTCCAAATGGTTGGTTGGCTCGTCGAGCAGCAGGATGCCGGGCTTCTCGAGCAGCAAGCGGGTCAGCGCGACGCGGCGCTTCTCACCGCCCGAAAGATTGGCGACCGCGGCGTCGCCCGGCGGGCAGCGCAGGGCGTCGAGCGCTTGCTCGACTTGGGTGTCAAGGTCCCAAAGATTCTGCGCATCGATCTGGTCTTGCAGCTTCGTCATTTCATCGGCGGTCTCGTCCGTGTAGTTGGAAGCGATCTCGTTGTAGCG
>JANOKW010000048.1:0-1712 GCA_031419475.1 Hyphomicrobium sp.
TGTTAGGTGCCACAGGGCCACAGTGATCGCTGTCGGTGGTTTTCTTAAAACGTGTCTTTTGCCGGGCTTTCATGCCGTTTTCGCTCATCAAGCGGGCTACCCGGTGGCGGCCGATCGCCAAGCCGCTTTCGCGAAGTTCGAGGGGTGAAGGCGCTCCTTCAACGCCTTCGCCCGACCAGTTCGCGAGGCCCGCGTGATGCCCACCGATCGCATAGGCGAGGAGCCGGCCCCAAACACCAAATCGGTCACACGCTATTCTCGCCCCGGCGGTCGCGTGATCCACCCGCGCGGTGGTGCCCTTGAGACGATTTTGGAATTCGTTTGAGTGCTTGCCGACGTCGTGCAGCAGGCCGGCAGCCTGCCCCCATTCACCGGCGCCGAATTTTGCGCAGAAATGCCCGGCGCGCATGCCGACTTCCTGTAAATGTGTGCTAAGCGGCTCCCAGTCCGACTTTGGTCGTCCAACGAGCGAATGTGCATATAGTTCCAAGTACAAACCCGCATCTCAAAACTCTCGGTCAGCTTAACCGTAGTGCCCTTTGGGCCAACGCAAAACGTTATCGCCGCAATGTACACCTCCGGAAGCCAAATTCGACAAGGTGGCCGTCAATATTGTCCCCATCTTGTGTCCCTGCCATCGTTGCCAGCCGCCGCAAACAACGCTAGCGGACGATCCGTGTTCTAAAATTTTGCGTCGCGAAGAGGGGAAAGACGCCATGACTTTAACAGGAGTTCTGAGTTCCGTCCTGGGCCACATTTTCAATGGTGCCGGAGCGCTGGCCGTGTTGCTGGCGGCGGGGCTTTGGTGTCTGGCCTTTGCGGCTGCGTTTCTGACCGACGCGACCGGTAGTAAATGGCTCGCGGTCTTGATTATGGCCGCAGGGACTGCATTCGCGGGTCTTACCGGATACGCGTGCGCCGGCGAACTGGAAGACGGCAGATCGCGGCTGGGCCGCGCGAGCGTGATCGCGTTACTTGGACTTGGCGGGTTTGCTATTGCGACGATGATGTCGACTATGGCGGCGATAGGGTTGATCGTTGCCGCTGAAGCGGGCCACCTGCCCAGCGCTGCAGCCGAGACGCTGCTGGCGCTTCGCGAAGCGGGTTCTGCAATGTTGATCGCTGGCGCCGTCACCGCGCTGCACCCCGTCGTGTGGGCCCTGGCATACCTGTGGCATCGCAGATCGTCAGTCCGAAGCCGCTATGACGATCTCCACTGGTCCACTGGAACGGCCCTTTGGTTCTGGCTTTTGCTCAACGCTGCTGCAACGGCCTATATCTTGTGGCAAGGCCCCGTCGCTCAAGCGGCATCCTGACAGCGAAAGGGACGAAGCATGTCAATTGTGCTCGCGCTTTTCGCACCGATCGTCTGGGCCTACTCCGTTCCAGGGCTTATCAAGTTGCGACACATGCGACGGCAGCTCCGGCTACTGGACCGCTGCCGCGAGTTGTTCATCCTCGCTGAACAATCGATGCTGCACGGGGACCGCGCGACGACTTCTAAAATGCTGGCGCGCATTTCAAACATCGAAGCGCGGTGGCGCATCGGCAATCACGTTGCTTACCGAACGGCACTAGCAGGCTGTTGAACTTGGGGCGACCGTAGACTGTTTTTTTCGTCTCTGTCGTCCGATTGAACGTTTTTGGTCTCTTGGTCTTTGGGTGTGAGGCATTCCAGCGGTGTTTCTCAGGCTTCTGCGAGCAGCCTTGGC
>JANOKW010000049.1:0-2910 GCA_031419475.1 Hyphomicrobium sp.
CGACCACGGCCGCCGCGCCCGCCACCGCGCACCGGCGAATATAAGCCTTGACCCAGATTTCTGACTTCAAGCGCATCGCGTAGCCGGCTCCCAGCGCGTGACCTCAAGAGGATGTCCCGAACGCACTTGCATAAACTAGCAAACACTTAGCGCTGCAAACACTTTAGCGCTGCGCAGTTGCCCGCGTCTGCCCTTGCAGACGGATGAGACGGCTCACCAGCGCCGCCGAAACACGCCCCGTATCCGGCATTTTTTGATCGGCTTCGAATTCGCGGATGGATTTGACAAGCGTTGCGTCCAGCACGCCGTCAGACTTTGATACGCCATAGCCTTGGGCTGCCAGAGATTGGCTGACGACCTTGACGACGGCGGCGGCCTCAGCCCCCTTCACTTCGGATCTTCCCGGCCGCGCGACGGCTGGCACCGCAGGCCCGAGCACGATGCGGCCTAAGAGTTCTTGTGTTGCATCTCCCGTCAATGCGATTCCGGTGTCATGCTCATACGCCATAATGGCCGCGCGCGTGACGAGACCGGCAACGCCGTCCGGCGCGCCCGGCCCATAGCCCCGCGTGTTGAGTTCACGCTGAATGCCGCGAATAACGTCGCCACGGCTCATCGCCGGTTCGGAAACGGATCTGCCCGGAGACTGAGCGTGCAATGATGATTGAGACGCAGAGCCTGCATTGGGGCGAAGCACAATAGGACCACCGCTCGCATAATCTTGCGTACCCAGGTTTGGCGCTGCAAGACTTTCTGACGTCATCCTCGCAGTCAGTGCTGCTGTTTCGACCGGGCCGACGCGGCGCTTCTCCTGAAACAAAAAAAGATTGGCGCACACCATGGCGCCCAGCACGAAAAATGCGCTTCCCGCCACGCGCGCTCGTAAAGACGTCACTTGGTGCAACATTGCCTGTCCGCTTCTACCCGAAAATTTTCGGCCGATGGCCCTTACGTGGCCCGAGTATCCCGCGCGGCCGTTAAGGACCCATTAACCGTCGAATTACCGGTTTTGCTCGGGATTTAGATGGACCGCCAGTAGCGGCGGCTAGTCTTTTCGAGTTTTAGACAAATGCAATCCAAACTTGGCGCAAAACTCCATCGAATTGCACAGCGCCTGGACGCGTTCTTTTGAGCAAAGCTTGGTAGGCTTACCACTCGACCGAATGGAAGGCCTTTGCGGGCGGCATTTTCCGACGATGCTTGCAGTTGCTTTGGAGTTGGGACGATGGGACTTTTAAAATTGGCGGCCGTTGCGGCCATAGGCATTGCACTGTTACCGGCAGACCGCGAGCAGCAGGAGATGCTGTACAATCGCGCGGCACTCGCCGCCAACTGGGCCGTCACGTTCTGTGATCGCAATGCAGCGACGTGCGCTCAGAGTTCCAATTTCTGGGGTCAGTTCGTGAAGAAGGCCGAGTTCGGCGCCAAAATGGCTTATGACATGATGAAGGACAAAGGCGCCGCTAACTTCGAAACGGGTGCGATTGCAGTCGAAGCCCCGGCACCCGCGCCCAAGGCGCCGGCAAACACACTTGCCCCCAGCGACTACAAGCCCGCTTGGCGCGGAAAATCCGATCAAAAGCGCGGCTAATCGGGCCGCCTCCCTTCGCTGGTCTTGCAGCAATGCCGCCCCAGCGCCTATGTGTTGATCATGCGCGGAGCGTCTTCAGCCCGCCTATGCAAGGCGCGACATGACCCTCGACAGCATAAAATCAGATTTTGGCGTCCTCGACGATTGGGAGGACCGCTATCGCTATGTCATCGATCTTGGGCGCGAACTCCCAGACCTGCCGCAAGAACTGAGAACTGAGGTAACGAAAGTGCGCGGCTGCGCCAGTCAGGTTTGGCTGGTGACGGATCGCATTCCAGCGGGCGGCGGCGGGCGCGATAAGCTTGCCATGCGCGGTGCCAGTGACGCCTTGATCGTTCAAGGCCTGATCGCCGTCCTTTTCGCGGTCTACGACGGAAAAACCGCCGACGAGATCGTCGCAACCGACGCCGAAGCGATTTTCGCCGATCTCGGCCTCAAGGAACATTTGACCCAGCAGCGCTCGAATGGCCTTGCCTCCATGGTCGCGCGTATCCGCTCGGACGCACGCGCTGTTGCCGCTGACGAACGGGCCACTCACAACCGATCGGGCTCGACGCGCGGCTTGTAGTTCTCCGCGCCCCAGCCATTGACGCGCACGGCACGCGAGCCGGCATGACCGCCGCCATCCCCATCGCGCACGAGACCGTAGTGGCGGGCGAGCCGCGCCAGCGCAATTTGCAGCACGATCTTTCCGCATCGCTGCGGCCATCCCGAGGCCTTTTCCAAAGATTCGAGCCCTTTTAAATAGCAGCACACATCAATCAGAATGCCTGAAAGTTCCGGTCCTGCCGCCCGCAATGCGAGGCGCACACGTTCGCGCGCCGCGATAATGTTGTCGGCAATATCAACCCCAAACCCCGGTGCCCCGCGCCGCGCATTCTTATCGATAGTCACGCCCGACCAATTGCCCGTCACGCGCGGCATCATCTGCGAAAAATAAAAATCGGCGCGCAGGCGTTCGCCGGCATCGAACTCCGCATGCGAAATCAGGGGGCGGCCGTCCTTGTCCTTACGCCGCGCGAGCCATGAGAGCGGGCTCTCGTCGGCATTGATGACGGGCTTTGCCTGCACGCAATCGTCGATCTTGTACACCTGCGCGCGGCCGCTTTTCTTGGAACTCATGTTTTCATTCCTGTTTTCAGAAGGGGAGCCGGTAACCCGCAGGCCGTGCCGCCATCATTGGAACGGCCCATTCGAGAAGCTCTAGCAGGCTGTTGAACTTCTCGCCTGCTGACAAGGGTTCGCGAATATGATTCCGTTGCCCTTTGGAATGCAAGGGGGCTTCGATGCGCGGATCGGATCAGAACTCAGGCTCGTTA
>JANOKW010000050.1:0-7166 GCA_031419475.1 Hyphomicrobium sp.
TCGGAAGATGTATGGGAGACGGGTCTGATAGCATGGCTGGGGTGAAGCGCAAGCGCGGCCAATGGCTCGATTTAACCCTATGGGCGGTCATGGGCTTTTGACCGGCTATCGATCGCTTTCTTGATCGTCTTCAGCTTCTAGGCAGGCGGGCCGTCTTTTCAGGCCGCTACTTCAAGCAGCCTGCGCCAAGCGCTTGAGGCGGGCCGCGACATCGCTGGCCTGGAGTTCGACCGTGCCAGCGCGCGGGATCGGCTCGAAAACAATGTGGTGCCCGCGCGAGGCGAGCCAGGGGAGCGTTGAGCTGGCAAAATCAGCAATGGGGTCGGCAACGATACGGCGGCCGGGCACAATGCGTTTGAGAACGCGTTCAGCGTCGTTGCGCGCGACAAAAATATAGAGCGCCTGACATTCGATACCGCGACGCATAATTGGCAGCAGCAGCGGTCCCTCGTCTGCTTCAGCGAGGTAAACTTCGCCCCGATCGCTCAGCGCCGCGAGGAACGCCGTGACCGCTTCGTGCTTCAAACGCAAGATAAGATCGACAGGTTCGACCTCGGCTTCGACAGGATCTGCGACCCAATCGGCGCCGGCATATCCGCGTCCGGCTTTGAGGCCGGGGAGAATATCGGCGGCAAAATCTGCGAGCGGGATTTCTTGCAAGCCGTCTTCGCCCGTGAGCGCGGTGGCCCAGCGCTTGGCCTCCTTCGAGCACGACCAGAAAAGTTGTACCGTCCGCCCTTCGATCTTTTGCGATGGGACACACGCCGTCTCTTCGTCGGCGAGCGTGTAGACGCAGCCCTCCTTCACGGCGCGCTTCACGAAGCGGTCGCGTTGAGCGAGTTCCGGGATGCGGGGCGCGTAAAGGATCAATGCCACCGTCTCTGAAGTTGCCGAATCAGTTAGCCGATTGTCGCTGTGTTAGCGGGCGGGGGCAAGGGCGAGTTGTGTTGCCGTTCAGTCGCCGTCGCTATCTCCGCTGCTGCCACTTAACCGAGTGAAGCCAGCAACTGGCACGCGGCGTCGAATTCTTTTCTGCGCAAGACGCGGCGGTGGGCGGCTTCCGCGTCGGGGCCCCAGAGGGAAATCTGATAGTCTTCGTCGACGTGTGCGGCGGCCCATACGTCATCTGCGGTTAAAAATCCGCGCAGGTGCGCGAGGGCCAGCAGCGCTGATCCGGTCAGCGTTGTCAGAACGTGCAAAGCCGTCAACTTAAACGCGTCGTGGGGTTCGAGTGCGGCGGTGAATTTCTTGAGTGTCAAAACCGGCTGATCTACTGGCATGACGCCATCGACGACGGTGAAATGCGCGGCCAGCGCTTCACGCGCCCAATTGATGACCGGGTCCCAGGCGGCAGCCTGTTGGCGTCTCAGATCAGGCGGCGTGACGGCGCGATAGCACAAGAGGTCGCGGCCAGCGTAAGCAGCGATATCGTTGGCGACTTCTTTTTGCGAGTCGCTGACAGCATCGATGGCTGTGTTGGCAAAACGCGTCAGCGGCATGGTCGCGGGATTGATGCTGGCCCCTTGCGCTTGCCACTCAACCGCGACCGCATCGGCAAGTGCGCGCGAGGGCAAAAGTAGCGCGCGTTTGCCGGGTGTTCTGACCACGCGGCCGTCGAGCAAGATCTGGAAGAACGCGCCCTCGCCCACCGTCACGTCTTTGTAGAAGCGCTTGGCGAGCGGTTTCGCCATCGTGTCGGTGATCGGCCCCTTCGGTGCGCCGGACGCCGGGGGTGCGCCGATTTTTGGGCCGGGGCCGTTGCCGCCCAATTCTTTGTCGTCAGTGCCTGTCATCGCGCGCCATTCAGCTTCCCGTAAACGTGAGTCAAAGCGGCCGGCATCGCCTCATAGTCGTGGATGAGCAGATGAGCGCCGGCATCCTCCAGTTCTTGGGGCAGATGATAACCCCAAGTGACGCCGAGCGCACCAACGTTGGCGGCCCGCGCCATTTCGATGTCGTAAGTCGTATCGCCGATCATGATGGTCTGATGGCGCGCAGCGCCGGTTTCGGACATGGCGCGCGTCAGCATCGATGGATGCGGCTTTGAAGGATGCTCGTCGGCGGTTTGAATGGTCACGAAGTGCTTTTCCCAGCCTTCGCGAGCGAACAAGCGATCAACGCCGCGGCGCGATTTACCGGTAGCAATGCCGAGGAAGACGCCGTCTTCGCGGGCGAGCGCTTCGATCATCTCCTTGGCGCCGGGAAAGAGAAATTCGCATTCGCCTGGATCGCGGTCCAGATCGCGGAAGGCGCTTTTGTAACGCTCGCAGAGTTCGCCGCGCACGTCATAGTCAGCGTCAGGCGCGAGCACGGAAAATGCTTCGGGCAGCGACAAGCCAACAACGGCCAGCGTTTGTTTGCGGGTGGGGGCTGTGAGGCCAAGCGTGCGGAAGGCGTGGTCCATCGACAGCACGATGCCAGCCTGGCTATCAACGATGGTGCCATCGCAATCGAAGACGAGGAGTTTCATTCGTCGCGCGCCCCAAACTTGTTGGCATCGAACCCGAGCACGTCCCACGTCCGGCGCATGTGATCGGGGAGTGGCGCAGTGACGTCGAGTTTCGTGCCGGTCTTGGGGTGCGGGATGATAAGGCGGCGGGCGTGCAAGTGCAGCATGTTGTCGATGTTCTCGGCAGGCAAGCGCACGTCGCCTTCATACTTGTTATCGCCGACAATCGGGTGGCCGATGAGATGCATGTGCGCGCGCAGCTGATGCTGGCGGCCGGTGACCGGCTTCAACGACACCCAGGCGGCCTTTTGCGCGACGTGGTCAATCACGGAATAATGCGTGGTCGCGTGCATGGCTTTCTCTTGCTCGCCGGGCAGCGATTTACGCACGCGGTCACCATCTGGGCCCGATGCCTTGACAAGAGCGGCTTCGATTCTGCCCTGAGCGGGACGTGGCACGCCGCGCACCAACGCCCAATACGTCTTCGCAGCCGAGCGCGTCTGAAATGTGCGGCCGAGCTTGGCGGCGGCATCGCGTGTCTTCGCAACAAGGAGAATGCCGCTGGTATCGCGGTCGATGCGATGCACGAGGCGCGGGCGCTCGCCGCCGAAGCGGTCCGCCATGGCTTCTAACATTCCATCGATGTGTTTCTTGGTGCCGGTGCCGCCCTGGACCGCTAGTCCAAACGGTTTGTTGAGAACGAGAACGTGTTCGTCCTCGTAGATGATCATCTTCTCGATCTGGTCGCGGTCGCTTTGAGACGCGCCGGCCGGCGCTTTAAGGCCAGGACCTGTTTTCTTCGGCTGGCGCACGATGGCTGGCACGCGGATTTCCATACCGGCAGTCAGGCGCACATTGGCTTCCGCACGCTTGGAATCGATGCGCACCTGGCCCGAGCGCAAAAGCTTTTGCAGATACGTGTAGCCTACCTCCGGGAAGTGCACGCGAAACCAGCGGTCGAGCCGCATGTCCGCTTCGCTGTCGGCGACGCGAAGGGCTTCGACTTTGAGATTGGATTTTGAGGTGGCTGTTGTTTCGCTCATGTCAAAAGTGTCCGGGTGAGCCACATGCCGCAAGCAAGCGCCGCGAAGGCGAGAATGACGGAGCCGAGCGTGTAGGCCATGAAGCGCAGGCTGAGGCCATAGGTGGTGAGTATGTTCATCATGTCGAGCGAGTAGGCCGAGAAAGTGGTCAGTCCGCCGAGGATGCCGGTTGCCAGGAACGTGCGCCATTCTGGCGAACCACCGAGCCGCTCATGGACGATGACGAACACGACGCCCATGAGAAATCCGCCGACGACATTGACCGTGAGGGTCGCCCACGGGAACGCGATTAAGCCGCGCTCAGCGAAGGCCTGGTTAACGAGAAATCGAAGCCCGGAGCCGATGGCGCCACCGGCTGAGGCGAGGAGAAGCAGCTTCATTAGTATCCTTCGCGACGTTGAGCGATCCTATAGCGGCGAAGCGGGCATATAGGAAGCGGCTCAAGCGCGGCTAATCAAGCCTCAGCTGGCTTTATAGCGCTTTTTGAAGGGCATGCCGATCAGCCACCCGAGCGTCCAGCCGAGCAGCAGCCCCGCGACGTTGGTGGCCATGTAAATGGCGGCGTGCATATCGGCGACCTGATCGGGGCTTTCGAAGCGCATGGACGCGACGATGTTGTCGGCGACATTATGGCTGACGTACATCATGGCGAGTGCCGCGCCGGCGATGGCGAACAGAATGGCAATGATGTAGCGCATGGCCGTTCCTCAATTATTTAACCGGCCAAAACCACATCTCGCGCGCATTGGCGTAGTTGGAATAATAGCCCGCCCACGAGAACCACTCCATGAGCCATTTGGAGCTAGAGCGGTAGCCGTTCCAAACGTCTATGTGGTCGCCCGTCGGCGCGCCGTCTCTGTCGTCGCCACGCATCCAATAATCTTGAATGTAGATGACGCCGGTGCGGCCGAAGATGCGGGTATAAAAATTGGCGACGTCGCCGCCGGTGATGACTTCCATGTCTCCAAAGCCCGGGAGGCGCGCGCGTCGGATTGCGTCCGCGAGTTGGCGCGCGTTGACGGTGTGGAGCTGTTGCGCACCGTGCACGCCGCAGGTGGTGACCTTGCCGAGCTGGTCAACGCGGATGCCGGCGCGATGCAGCGCGATGCCCATGCGGATGGCGCATTGGTTCGGGTAGACGGGAAATCCAGCGTCAACGGCTTTACCGGCGAGATTGGTCAGATCCTTCGGCGCGAGGCAAGGCGCCGAAACGCTCTCGTTGACCGGATGCCCGCGCCAGAGATCGATGAATTGAACCATGCGAAGTCTTCCAGAAAATCCCACTCCCGGAGAGTTAGAGACAGTATGGGGCAGGACGTTGGCAAGAGATTTCTTTGCGCAAGATAAAGAAAACGTAACGCCGTTACTAAGTGTTCTGGGGCAGCACTTGAACCTATTCGCCCATCGGGGCGAGCTGGCCAAAATGCGCAACGAGCGCCAAGACAGTAAATCCGAGAATAACTTCGCCAAGCGCCAACTTCAAAATCGCGGCGCGCGATGGGTCTGGGCGCTCGCTGAGCGCGGGCGTAAACACAAAGCGGTTCGTCGCGGCGAGCCCCAGCATGACAGCAACAAGCGCGAGCTTCACGGCCAGCCAGTACTGATACGGCGACGCGGTCCATGACGGCCATGTGCCAAGCATCGACCACGTGCCAATCACACCAGTTATGAGAACGAGTGAAACCGCCAGATATCCCGCAAGTGAAAATCGCGCAACCGTTGCGGCTATGTCCGCGCGCTGGTCATCCCCTTTGGCGAGCGCGAGACCGAGCGCTAGCGCTGGCAGCGCGCCCACCCATAACGCCGCCGCTGTGGCATGTACCGAATAGTTGACGCAATGCAGAAGACCGATAACGCCGTCATGCTCTGCGGGATGACCGATCCAGCCGAGTGTAGCGACTAACGCGGCCGTAAGACCAAGCAAAACACGATCGGAAAATTTTTTGCCGCTGATGGTGATCACGAGCAACGCGGCGAGCAGCGCCAAGCGCAACGTCCAGACGCGGCCGAAATGTGTGCCCGTTAGAAACGCGCCAATCATGGCGGGATCGGCCGCGCTCGCAAGCCCGTCGCCCGCTTCGGCTACGGCGAGTATCAGCCATAGACCCGCGGAGAGCGCCGCGATCCAAATCGCTATGCGTTGCCAGTTAGCGAGACGCGGCGCCACAAGTGCCCGCACGTGCCCCGCCGCAATGACGCTGCCAAACGCAATCGAACCAAACAAAATGAAGACAGCGGCGAAGTGCACAAAGCGGCAGATGGCGACGAAATTTTCCATTGCTGTCCTATGGCGCGGCGGTAAAACTATAGCTGCCCTTGATTTTGTGTCCGTCGCCGGCGGTTAAGGCGCGCCACTCGACGGTGTATTTGCCGGCTGCCAGCGGCGTTGGCAAGGGAACGGCGATCGTGGTTTTATCATCGCCTGCCGCTGCGAGGTTTCCAACTTTGACAATAGCGCCACTGGCGTCCTTGACCTCAATGGATGAAAACCCGGGCTCAACACCGACGCTGAATTTCAGTGAAATCTCGGCGGGCGGAGGGACAGTCGCGTCGTGCGCGGGTGTTTCTTTGACTAATTTCGCGTGCGCCAAAGCTGCTGTCGCCAAAACGGGCATCAGGAGGACAAAGGCGGCGGCGTTCAAGATGCGGATGGTTTTGAGCATACAGACCAACCCTTTTTTTTCCGGCGTGAGACGATACGACAATTTGGACACAATGCGCATCAAGCCAAGCGCTTTTTTGCATGAACATGACCCGATCGCATACTCCTCGCGAAATCCAGCCACTTAGCGCTAGACCACAGCCCCCGAAAGCGAGCCTACAGCTGCTGTCAGTGCCATCGCGAGCGCGCCCCAAAAGGTGACACGTGCCGTTGCGCGGACCACGTTGGCGCCACCCGCCATCGCGCCGAAGGCGCCGAGAAGTGCTAAAAAGACAAGCGATGCAGAGGTCACGACGGGGACGAGTTTGTCCGATGGCGTGACGAGAGTAACGATCAGTGGAAGGGCTGCTCCGACTGCAAATGTCGCCGCTGACGTCAAAGCGGCAACGACCGGCTGCGCAGACGTCACTTCCGAGATGCCGAGTTCCTCGCGCGCATGGGCTCCAAGCGCATCCTTGGCGGTCAACTGCACGGCAACCTCACGCGCGAGTTTTTCATCCAGTCCGCGCTTGATGTAAATGCCCGTCAGCTCGTCGAGTTCGGGGCCGGGAGTTTCCGCGTGTTCCTTTCGCTCACGCGCGAGATCGGCGGTTTCGGTGTCGGACTGAGAACTGACCGAAACGTACTCGCCGGCCGCCATCGACATGGCACCGGCCACGAGGCCGGCGATGCCGGCGATCAGCACAGCTTGCGGCGTGGCGGCGGATGCGGCCACACCGGCGATGAGGCTGGCGGTCGAGACAATGCCGTCATTGGCGCCAAGCACGGCGGCGCGCAACCAGCCGATGCGTTCGACAAGATGCGTTTCGGAATGGGCGTGTAAGCGGTTCATGAATGTGTTCCGGTTGTGGTCGTGACGTGGTTGAGCGGCAGACTAGCAGGCTGTTGAACTTGGGGCGACCGTAGACTGTTTTTTTCGTCTCTGTCGTCCGATTGAACGTTTTTGGTCTCTTGGTCTTTGGGTGTGAGGCATTCCAGCGGTGTTTCTCAGGCTTCTGCGAGCAGCCTTGGC
>JANOKW010000051.1:0-8156 GCA_031419475.1 Hyphomicrobium sp.
GTCGCCGAAATTAGCCTCCGAGAGGCCCTTCTGGAATTGAACCCGATTGCGTGCCATGCCACATCTCCTTGCGAAGACGTCAGAAATCGAAGATTCGCGTGGCCAGAAAATGGCTGACTATGGTGCGTAATCAGGTTACAGAAAGTGCCAGCGACCCTGGCGGCCGGACGCGGCGCAGCATGTATTCTACGTTGCGAGACAGAGCTTAGTTCACCACATGAATTGCAATTGCGCGTTCAAGCGATTGCGCGTTCAAGCAATTGGACATTCAAGTATGTCTGAGCTCAGTCAGTTGAAGAGAAGATCAAACAAGCTCTTGGGCTTGGGGCCCCGCTTTTGCGCCTGCTGGCGTTTTGGCTCGCGGCGTTCGGAGCTGAAGGGCGCATCCCATGGCGACCAGCCTGTGTGCTTCGACGCGCTGGCATTTGGCCGCTTCAGAGCCGCAACGGGGAGAGCCGCGACAGGCGCTTCGACCGGTTTAGTCGATCGCAGCGCGAATTCATCCGTGACACCGTCGATGCTGGCAATCTGTACCCGGTCCTCTTCCCAGGTCCAACCCGCAACGCGTTGACCCTGCCGGTGCGGTTGAATACTGACGACCTTTGCGGTTTCGATATCGACGATTGCCGCAAGTTCGGTGTCTTCGGGGCCATTCTTAGTGATCACGCGGCCACCCGAAAAACGCAAAACGCCATAGCCTTTATGCGGCGGCTTTTTGAGTTCCCACTCCAAAAGCTTGGGCTGCCCATCGCCCATCATTTCAAGCGCGACGCGCAAACCAGGATAATCGTCGCTGACGGCAAAATAGGCGTTGCGTTGCATGACGACGCGCCAGCTGCCGATTTCGGCTCCTGCGATCGATCGGTCTTCGCTCAAGTCGGTGCCCGCACCAAGCCGCTTCAGCGCGTCTTCGGCTAGCTTCCATCCTGGCCGCAATTCAATAGCCTTGCGTAAACTAACGATGGCCGCATCGGGCCGCCCTCTCACTTCTTCGATTTCGCCATTTGCCCATTGAACTTCGGCGCTGTTTCCATCGAGCTTCAGAGCGGTCTCGATGTCCTTAACTGCGACGTCGCCTTGCTGGTTTTGTTTGTAGACGAAGGCGCGGAACGCAAAGGTAACGGCTGAACGCGGATCGAGTTCAATGGCCCGGTTGAGATCGGCATAAGCTTCGTCAAAGGCGTCCGCTATGCCGTGAGCCAGTCCACGAGCCTGATAAGCCTGAACGGACGCCGGATTGAGTTCGATCGCGCGGGTGAAGTCCTTGATGGCGGACGGCGCATTGGCAACATTTAGATAAGCGTAGCCGCGCAGAACGTAGATTTCGGGATTGTCGATATCGAAGGCAATGGCGCGCGACAGATCTTCGATAGCTTCGTCGCTCTGCCCGATATCAAGACGCGCCGTCGCACGATTGCGATAAGCGGAGGCGAAGCGGGCGTCAGCGTTGACGGCGCGCGAGAAGTCACGGATGGCGGCGTGCGGCCGGCCAGTTGCAAGATGTACAAGGCCCCGCCCCGAAAGCGGCGGCGCACTTGCGGGCAGCAGTTCGATGGCACGCGTGAAATCGATCACGGCTTCAGCCGTTTGTCCGAGCTTCAGGCGCGCGTTGGCGCGGTTGCTGTGAGCCGCTGCATAACCCGGGGCTAACAAAATCGCGCGATCAAAATCTTTGATGGCTTCAGCGTTCTGACCAACGGAGAGCAACAGGTTGCCGCGATTGTTATAAGCGGCGGGATATTCAGCGAAGAGCTGCACAGCGCGATTGAAATCCTCAAGCGCTAATTTGATTTGTCCGGTACGGGTGTACGCCACGGCACGATCATTCAAGATCGTCGCCCGGCGGTCGTTGGCGAGGCCGGTATCCTTGAGTGCCTCGGTTTGGGAGGCAATCGCCCGGGCGGGATCGTTGCGGCCTTGCGCCGGTTGGACGGGCTCTTGTGTGGATTGAGCGGGTGGCGTCCCGGACGGAGCGGCGGCGGCTGGCTCCTTCGCGGCCGCGTCTCCAGGGGTCGCCGATAGCACGGTCACGCTCGATGCCAACACGAACGACGCGGCTAAAAGGACAGCAATTTTGCTCACGATCTGGCGCATCGATCCCCGGCAATGGGTAACTGTGAATGGCTGGCTGTGAATGGCTGGCTGTGAATGCCTGGCTGTGAAAGTCCGATTCTGTGCTCGCAACTTAACTGGCTCGTGTCATTCGTCGAAACACAATATTTAAGGCCTTATCGAGGCCCAATTCCAATCTAACCTATTGAGAGCGGGCGGTTAAGGTTGAAACTGCAATTTGAGGCGCAACGATGAACCTGCCAGGGCATCCAGGGCAGCGAGGGCGCTGTGCCGCCATCTTCACGTTAACTCACCACTTCTCACACCACTGTGTTTGTTGGCTGGCAAAAGCTAGCCCTCCGGCTAATTGCCCAAACCCGGCTGTGGTGCCAGGGTAAGTTGGAAAATCAGGTTAAATGCCGTTGCCATACGACTGGGCCCGACGTTTCAGAATGTCACCCAAGTCCGGCGATAGCTTTGGCCGCTCCGCTTCCGGTGATCAACATGCGAAAACTCACTTTCAGACCGTACTTTGCTTTCTTGCTTCTCGCTCTCATGAGCGGCGGCAACGTGCAGGCTGCTGGCGTCTGCTCAGGAGGTGCCGCTTGGGTGGGCGATCTCGCGCCCATTCGCAAGGCTGATTGGAACGCAGCACGCGCCGCCCACCTCATGGAGCGCGCGGGCTTTGGCGAAACGCCGGACGCGGCCGCTCGTTTGGCGACACTCGACCCGGCCCGCTTGGTTCGCGATCTCGTTGCGCCGCATGGGATCGACAATAAGCACCTCGCCGCCTTTGATGAATCGGGCGTGTTCGACGCCTCCTTGGACCCTTTCCCGCCGAGCCGTCCAGCGGCGACCGATCTCGCCAAGGAAAAAGGCGAGGCGCTTGGTGTCAAAGTGAAGCCCACGGGCAACCGCCGTCTGCAGCCCGTTGCCAACCGGTTTTTCTACTGGCTGCGCGCGAGCAAGCTTGAGACGCAACGCATGAGTTCTTGGTGGGCAAATCGCATGTTGTCCACCAATCGCCCGCTCGAAGAAAAGATGGCGCTCTTCTGGCACGGACATTTCGCCACCAGCGAAGACAAGGTGCGCGACTACCGCAAAATGCTGAAACAGCTGCAGCTGTTTCAAACAAGCGGCCTTGGTGATTTCCGCGAGTTGCTGATCGGTGTTGCCCAAGATCCGGCGATGCTCGCGTACCTGGATGCCGGCGTGAACGTCAAGGGATCGCCCAACGAGAACTTCGCGCGCGAGATCATGGAACTGTTCACCATGGGGGCGGGCAATTATACGGAATCTGACATTCGCGAAGGCGCGCGCGCGTTCACGGGATGGAATTTCGTTGGCACGAACTTCGTAGCGAATGACGCGCAACACGATGGCGCTGAGAAAGCGTTTTTAAACCAGCGTGGCAATTTCGATGGCGTGCAAGCGATCGACATCATTCTGAAGCAGCCGGTGACGGCTGAATTCATGGCCGCGAAGATGTATCGCTTCTTTGTGCGTGATGACATCGCGCCGCCTTTGCGCAAGCAGTTGGGCGACGTTCTGCGCAACAATAAGTACCAAATCGCGCCGCTGCTCGAAACGATATTCCTGTCGCGCGATTTCTACTCCAGCGCCAGTTGCGGCACGCACATCAAAAGCCCGGTCGAACTCGTCGTCTCTACTTACAAGAAGCTCGGGCTGAGCGCTGTCCCGGGCGTCCCCGATTTTCACGACACGACATCCGCCTTGGGGCAAAAACTGTTCTGGCCGCCAACAGTCGCCGGCTGGGCGCAGGGACGCAGCTGGATGACGCCGGGCCTCTTGATCGAGCGCGGGAACTTCGCACGCGACGTGGTGTTCCCCGATATCGCGTTTATCCCACACGACCGGCATCCGGGCCGCGACTACGACATTGTCCGGGTGAGCGAGAACTTGGCGCGCGGGCTGGATATCGGCAATGCCACTGCGCCCGACAACAAAGACGCGATGGCAACGTCAAGCATGATGGCGGACCGCGACGAGGACTTCAACACGCGCTACGCCAGCTATCGTGGCTGGCAAATGGCGCTGGAACGCGTGAAGCCGTTGCCGCGCGACACTGCCAAACTCGATTTGACCAAGTTGGTTCTGGAGAGTAAGTCACCGCCGAAGACGTCGGCAGAAGTCGTGGACTTTCTCGTGAGCCGCATGTTCCTTGTGACCCCGTCACCCGAGGCGCGCGAGCGTCTGGCACAATTCCTTGAAACGGAATTGGGTACGAAGGACCTCACGCAAGCACAGTCGTACATGGAAGAGAGCCTGCGCACGCTGTTGCATCTCATTCTTAGTTTGCCCGAATATCAGCTCGGATAACGCCTTGGATTTCAATTTGGCTTTGTGGCCGCGGAGACGCTTATGAAGACCTCAAGATCGTCGATTTCGCGCCGCCGCCTGCTCGGCACTGGAGCGTCAGCGCTCGCGCTTGGAGCGGCTGGCGAAGGGTTGACCTTTGGCCTGACGTCCACCTTGGCGCGGGCGGCTGAAGAAACACAAAAGAGCAGCAGCCGCATCCTCGTGGTGCTGGAACTTTCGGGCGCCAATGACGGGCTGAACACGCTCGTGCCCTACGCGAATGACGCCTATTACAAGCTGAGACCGCGCCTTGGCATACCGGAAAAGAAGCTTCTCAAGATCGACGATCACCACGGCTTCAGCGGCGGCATGAAGGGCTTCGAGCAGCTCTACAAGGACGGCAAACTGGCGATCGTGCACGGATGCGGCTACGCGCAGCCGAATTTTTCGCATTTCACGTCGATGGCCTATTGGCATACAGCCGCGCCCAATAGCGGGCAGGCGCTTGGCTGGGTCGGCCGCTTGGCGGATAGCTTGCACCCCGAAGGCGTGCCAAATTTCATCGTCAATATCGATGAAGCGCAATCGCTTGCCGTCAGTTCAAGCCGGCACACGCCGGTTGTGTTCAACGATCCCGAGCGCTTCATGCGCAAGGGCGACGCGCTGGTGCGGCCGATGTTCGAACATATCGAACAGGCGTCAAGCGAAGACAATCCATCGCAGAAATTCCTGGCGGATGTTGCGAGAAGCGCGCAAGAGGCGTCTCAGCAGGTGCGCGAAGCCTGGGCCAAGTACAAGACGCCCGTCGATTACGGCATCGTGCCGCTCGGGCTGAACAAGATCGCATCGCTCATTGAAGCCAATATGCCAACGCGCCTCTATTACACATCTTACCCGCACAACATGTTCGACACCCATGTGCATCAAGCCGACCTGCATGCGCGGATTTTGACCTACACGTCGGATACGGTTGCAGCCTTTATTCGGGACATGGAGCGTATCGGGCGCGGCGACGATGTGACTGTCCTCATGTTTTCAGAGTTCGGCCGGCGCGCGGCAGAAAACACCAATCTTGGCACAGACCACGGCACGGCCAATCTAATGTTTATTGCCGGCAAGAACTTGAAGGGCGGACATTACGGCGCGCCGTCTAGCCTCACAAAGCTGATGCCGGACGGCAATCTCGAATACACAGTCGATTTCCGCCGGGTTTACGCGACGATGATCGAGGGCTGGCTGCAGCATAAGGACAGCGCGAGCATCTTGCGCGACAAGTTCGAGACGTTCCCGATTTTTGGGTGAGCGTCGCCGCGCAATGAAGCCGGAAAAATCAAAACTGCCCGCAACCATCGACGCCTACATCAAGGGCTTCCCCGATGAGGTGCAACGGAAGCTGCTAAAAATACGGAACGTGATTGCCAAAGCTGCCCCAGATGCTGAGCAGTCGATCAGTTATCGCATTCCAACCTTCAAATTGGCGGGCCGCCCCCTGCTCGACTTTGCAGCCTTCAAAGCGCACATCGGCCTCTATCCCGTGACCGACAATGTGAAGGCGGCGTTCGAGAAAGAACTCGCCGCGTTTGCGCAATCGAAGGGCACGGTACGCTTCTCTCACGACCGGCCCATTCCTTACGGGCTCATCGGCAAAATTGCGAAGTTCAAAGTGAAAGAGAACGCAGCGAAGGCTGCGCCGAGCAAATCGTAGGTTGGGTTAGCGCGGCCCCAAACTCCCGGCGACGCGCAAGCCTATATTCCGCGCGCAACCCAACAGCCGGGAATGAAATACACCACCTTAAATCGAACCGCTCCGTTAGTTGGGTTACGCACCGGCAGCGAAAAACTTTACAGACCGCAGCATCTGGGCCGACGCTAACCCAACCTACGATTCGTTGCTCCGGCTTAGCGATTTCAGCACACCTGGCAGCACCTCCGGCAAGTCCTCCGCGATGAGGCCGGGGCCGAATGTAGTCGCGCACTCGCCGTGCAGCCAGACGGCGGCGCAGGCGGCCTCGAAGGCTGGCACAGCTTGCGCAAGTAAGCCGGTGATGAAGCCAGCAAGCACATCGCCAGAGCCTGCTGTTGCGAGCCAGGGCGGCGCGTTTGAATTGATCGCTGCGCGGCCATCGGGCGCCGCAATGACCGTGTCGGGGCCTTTGAGGACGACAGTCGCGCCCGACACGCGGGCGGCTTCGCGTGCGCGATCGAGCTTAGATGATCGGAGCGGGGAGACGTTTCCGAAGAGGCGCGCAAATTCTCCTTCGTGCGGCGTCATCACTACCGGGCGATCCGGTTTTGCATGAACGGCAGCAAAGAGAGATTCTGGGCTGACCGCGTGTTTGATCGCAGCCCCGGTGAAGCCAAAGTTGACGGTTTCGGCGGGCGCGTCGCCGTTGGCTGCAAATGACGTCAGCGCGTCGGCATCGATGACGACGGCGGCGCCACTCGCAAGAGCGGCCATGATGAGCTCGCGCGTGCCTTCACCAACCCCACAACCTGGGCCGATGAGAGCCGCGTTCTTGCGCTTGTCTTCGAGAATTTCGGCGAGATCGCGCGCATCGCGTAAAGTCTTCAGCATGATTGCCGTCAGATGCGCGGCGTTTTCGGGGAGTGCGGATGGCGGGCTCAAAACCGTGACGAGACCAGCGCCCATGCGCAACGCGCCACGCGCGGCGAGACGCGCAGCACCCGATTGGAATGCGGGGCCCGACACGACGACGGCATGTCCGCGCGCGTATTTATGGCCGTCAAGGCGGGGCCAGGGGAAATGCGGTTGCCAGAGTGATGGGTGATTTTCGTGAAGGGCATGCAGCGCGCGCGCGTCCCCTCTCACATCCGGTATCCCGATATCCGCCACGACAACTTCGCCGCAAAGTGCCCGGCCGGGCATCAGGAGGTGACCGGGTTTCTTGCGGAAGAAGGTAATTGTGCGCGTGGCATGCACCACGGGACCCTCGTATGTGCCCGTTGTGCCGTTCAAACCGCTTGGTACGTCGACCGCCAACACTGGCGTATCCAGGTTCATCCGGCACAGTATATCTGCTGCCTCTCCGTCGATCGGCCGCGATAGTCCGGCCCCGAATATCGAATCGATTATGAGATCAACATCGGAGAGATCGACTTCGTCATAATCGGCAATCTCCCCACCCCACCTCCGCGCCATCTCGGCCGCGTCGCCTTTGAGCTGATCGACGGAGACGAGACACGAGACGCGCACGGCGAATCCGCGTTCGCGCAACAGGCGCGCGGCAACGAACCCGTCGCCGCCGTTGTTGCCCGGGCCGCAGAGAACGGCGATGCGCGCTCCAGGCGCCACCATCTTCGCCGCTTCGTCCGCGACAGCCCGCCCCGCATTCTCCATCAGCGTGAGCGACGGCACACCAAGCGCGATGGCGCGCCGGTCCGCCTCGGCCATTTCTTCGACTGTTAGAATTTCGTGCATGGGGTTCTCACTTGAGGTCACTCGCGGCCCGGGATCGTTGTTTCACATTCGGTGGCGATCATAGTCGTCGTGCGCGGCACGGCGAACGTGCAGCCTGTGCCGGATCGCTGGCCATCGGCATCGCCTATTTTTTGATCATTATGCATGGTTTTTAGGCTTATTTCCTGCCGTTCGGGTTGGCGTACCCGCTGTGGCTGGCCGCAAGCCTCTGAATTGTATCGGATTCAACACCACTTTGCGAACTGGCATGTACCCTGCTAACTGAAGGCCGATTAGCCTGCTCGCGTGGGCCAAAGTGCTTTGGAACGATAAGGGGCGCCATGAAAAAAATTGAAGCCATCATCAA
>JANOKW010000052.1:0-12835 GCA_031419475.1 Hyphomicrobium sp.
GCCAAGGCTGCTCGCAGAAGCCTGAGAAACACCGCTGGAATGCCTCACACCCAAAGACCAAGAGACCAAAAACGTTCAATCGGACGACAGAGACGAAAAAAACAGTCTACGGTCGCCCCAAGTTCAACAGCCTGCTAGAAAGATTTTTGCTGGTCAGTGCACGAGATTGAGAGTGTAGTACTGGGGTGTTGCGGTGACCGCGTGTGCCGCGCGAATGATCCTCTCTCGATCCATGCGGCGGGAGGGGGCCAGAATGAAACAAGAAGGTATGACATTCGATCACAAACTTGTAGATTTCGGTGATCGACATTGGCAATCCACTGCCGACCTTTCCAACCAGGTCTCGCAGCGCTTAGCGCTTCGTGTGCGACCGCGCGTTATGGCCAGCCGACGCGTGAGCCGAAGACCACGAGTTGATCAGTGCGAAAATAATAGCCTTCATGATAGTCACCATTTCTGATTTTTGTGGGCTGCCGGGGGACCGTTGGGTCCCAGCCATCAGGGCATTGGCGCCCCACGTCGCTGCTTGATGTACGTTGAACATATCGCACGCCACCCATTTGGCGTACGGCTGAAACGGTATGGCTCAACTGCGGGCCTTGCAGCGCGGCTCTGTCGCGGGTTCAAACAACTCATAAAATGAGAGCGTTCACGATGCCTTAACGATTAACTTGTTCGTGGCACGAGTTGCATCGCCAGCGGCCCCAAAAATTAGGGGAGAGCTTTTGGCCCTCCCCCAAACATCGAACCGACATCACCAGGATGATGCCGCCCGCCCGCTTAGTTCGTCGTGCGCGGCTGCGCTTCGTAGGCCACGCGATCAACAGTCTGCACGGTCATATACTTCGCGTTCTTGCCGCAGCTCATTTCGAGTGTGCGCCCGTCAACGGTATCCACCGACGACGTAGTGCCCGAATGAATCGCCATATTCACGCGCGTGGCCGTCGGGCCGTCGAAATCATCGTCAAGGAAAGCTTCAGAAATCAGCAGTGTTGTCGAACAAACATTGTTCTCAGCCGTGTAATAGCCAACCGCGCGCTTGGTTCCGAGAATGAGGCTGATCGCCTTGATGGGCTCGACGCGAACCTCAGCGCCACCAACGCCACCAGCGCCAACCGGCTGGGCGCCCTGCGACAGTGCGAGGGCAATAAGGGCGAGCGACGCGAACTTGGTTTTAAATGAAGTCATGAGATGTGCCTCCAGTAGTGACGCTGCCGTTCAAACCCTCACAGTATTGTTTGGGCGTGCCTGCTGCGTTGCACAAACTAATAACCCCATGACTCGCCTATTGAAATACCTTGCTATGCATTTCCGGAATGCGTTTGGCACAGCGCGGAAGGGTCACAGCCCAATGGGGTAGGAACGTCACACGGGCGTCAAAACTAAAAAGGAGCGGCGTGAGCCACTCCCTTGCAAATTTTTATGGCTTTTGATGCGAGCGTTTAGGCCGCGTCCCGCAAATGAGCGGCCACGCAGGCGTCAGCTTCAGCGGCCGCAAACTTTGACACCGCGACCTGTAAAGGCGCGGAAAACCGGGCTGCATAAGCGATTTCCAGCGGCGACGGATTGTGTTCATACGAAAGGGTATCACGCTTGTGGGATGCGCGCTGGATTGCGTCAAGCGAGAAGCCTGACAACAGCGACAAAAGCGCTCCGGACTTGAGCGAAGACATGGGCAGATTCCTTGGGCTTTTTGGAAAGGAAGTTGGGGGAGCTGAATTTCCGCTCTGGCTTTTCTAATCCTGCGATTCTGCAGTCCGTATAACTCACTGATGTGACGCATAAAAGACATGAGCTATGCATTCCTGCACTGCAGTTTTTGCAGCGCGAAGCTGCCGCAGGGAGAGAGGCTGTAAGTCCAACGCGGGGTTCACACTCATTGTCACTCCCCGTGAAGGACGGGGAGAGGGTGCGACGGGCAAAGCGCACGTAGGACAAGCCGCAACCCCACGGCTATAAGCAGCCGCAACGATTCAAATCCCTCACGCCGGAACGAGTAAAAGATGCCCGCCACCACCACCTCCAAAATCACCCCCCAAATGGTCGCCGAGCACGGCTTCAAGGGCGACGAGTACAAGCGGCTGCTGGAGATCTTGGGCAGAGAACCTTCGATTTGCGAACTCGGCATCTTCTCCGTCATGTGGAGTGAGCACTGCTCGTACAAATCCTCAAGGCTGTGGCTGAAGACGCTGCCGACAAGCGGCCCGCAAGTCATCCAAGGCCCGGGCGAAAACGCCGGCGTCGTTGATATCGGCGACGGCGATTGCGTCGTCTTCAAAATGGAATCGCACAACCACCCGTCTTACATCGAACCGTTCCAGGGCGCGGCAACCGGCGTCGGCGGCATCATGCGCGACGTGTTCACGATGGGCGCGCGCCCGGTTGCCAACATGAACGCCTTGCGCTTTGGCGCGCCCGACCACCCAAAAACGCGCCACCTCGTCAACGGCGTGGTGGCCGGCATCGCGCACTACGGCAACTGCACGGGTGTGCCGACCATCGGTGGGGAAACCAATTTCGATGCCGGTTACAACAACAACATCCTGGTCAACGCCATGTGCGTTGGCCTCGCCCGCACCGATAAAATTTTCTACTCCGCCGCAAAGGGCGTCGGCCTCCCCGTCGTCTACGTGGGTTCGAAAACGGGGCGCGACGGCATCCACGGCGCCACCATGGCGTCGGCTGAATTCGACGACAAGTCGGATGAGAAACGCCCGACGGTGCAAGTTGGCGATCCCTTCACCGAAAAACTCTTGATCGAAGCCTGTCTCGAACTGATGGCGACGGACTGCATTATCGCCATTCAAGACATGGGCGCTGCCGGTCTTACCTCGTCAACATCCGAAATGGCCGACAAAGGCGGGGTCGGCATCGAGTTGAACCTCGATCTCGTACCCCAGCGCGAAACCGGCATGACGGCGTATGAGATGATGCTGTCGGAATCTCAAGAGCGCATGTTGATGATGTTGAAGCCGGGGCGTGAAGCCGAAGCGCAAGCGATCATCCAGAAATGGGAACTCGATTTCGCCGTCATCGGCATAACGACCGATACCGGCCGCATGGTCATCAAGCACAACGGCGTTATCGAAGCCGATCTCCCCGTCGATAAGCTCGCCAACTCCGCGCCGATGTACGAGCGCCCGTGGGTTGAACCGAAGAAGCAATCGGAAATCCTGCCCGAGTGGGTTCCGGCACCGAACTCATTACTCGGCACGCTCAAAGACATGATGGCGACTCATCACCTTGCCTCGCGCCGCTGGATCTGGGAACAGTACGACCACATGGTTATGGGCGACACCATTGGCCGCCCCGGCGGCGACGCGGGCGTTGTGCGCGTGCACGGCACGAAGAAAGCAATTGCCATCGCCTGCGATTGCACGCCGCGTTACGTGTCAGCCGACCCTGAGTTGGGCACCAAGCAGGCCGTGGTCGAGACCTGGCGCAACTTGACGGCCGTCGGCGCCGATCCCCTCGCCATCACCGACAACATGAATTTTGCCAACCCCGAGCGCCCCGAGATCATGGGGCAATTTGTTGCGAGCTGTCGCGGTATGGCGCAAGCCTGCAAAGCGCTCGACTATCCCGTCGTCTCCGGCAACGTCTCGCTTTACAACGAGACGAATGGCGTCGGCATTCCACCCACGCCCGCGATTGGCGGCGTCGGCCTCATCCCCGATTGGACGAAGACCGCGACCATCGCTTTGAAAAACGACGGCAACATGCTTGTCGTCATCGGGGCCGAGCGCGGACACTTGGGTCAATCGATTTATCAGAACCACGTTGGCGGCAAATTCGAAGGCACGCCGCCGCCGGTGTCGCTCGAAGACGAGATCAAGGCCGGGCGTCTCGTGCGCGCGTTGATCCGATCTGGCATTGCGCAATCGGTGCATGATTGTTCGGACGGCGGGTTGCTCGTTGCCATTGCCGAAATGGCGTTGGCGGGCGGCATCGGCGCGGAACTCTACCCCTACGAAGGCAAGCTTCCCCCGCACGCCATTTGGTTTGGCGAAGATCAGGGGCGCT
Organism: Hyphomicrobium sp.; assembly: GCA_031419475.1. Classification (GTDB taxonomy): domain Bacteria; phylum Pseudomonadota; class Alphaproteobacteria; order Rhizobiales; family Hyphomicrobiaceae; genus Hyphomicrobium_B. Next base: position 4,024 of record JANOKW010000052.1, read on the forward strand.
ACGTTGTCGAAGTCACGCCGCAGAAGGCCGAGGAAGTTTTGGAACGGGCGCGGCTGTTGGAGCTCCCGTCGCGCGTTGCGGGAAGGACAGTCGGCACTGATGCGTCCGGTGGCAGCAGCCTATCCTTGAAGGGCGACAAGCCATTGCCCCTCTCCGAACTCCGCACCGCGCATGAGGGGTGGATGAAGGGGTTGATGGGGGCGACGATCTAAAAATCAGAAAGGTGGATGGGCATTGTCCGCATCAGAAAACACGTACAAAGCAATAATGGGTGCTCGGGTTCTTGGCGCGATTCAAATGGCACGCGCCGCTGATGGCATCACTCATAGCGGCGTTAGAGGCAGAGTCCGCGAAATTCTAATCAAGGAACTGTTCAAGCCTTTGCTTCCATCGCACATAGGCATTTCATCAGGCCAAATCATTGCATGTAAAAGCGGCAAACTATCTCGCGAGCAAGACATTATTATTTACGATAAATCGCTCCTCCCCGCGATGGACTTCGATGCCGACACGGCGATCGTACCGATTGAAAGCGTGCTGTACACAATCGAGATAAAGTCGCGCCTGACGAAAGCGGAATTGGTTTCTGCGGACAGCAGCGCGGGAGAACTTACTGAGTTCGACTATCTTCCTAGTCGAACGTTGCTTGAGGGCCGAGAGGTTTTGCATGCATCTGCAAAACTGAATAGCGTGATTTTCGCTCTCGACTCTGACTTGGTGGAAAGTGAGCATGGCGAGGTTCAGCGCTATAAGGAAATATACAACGGGCGCACTCCCCACCTCAAAGCCCTTTGTGTGGCCGGACGCGGCTATTGGTACGAGTCGCGCGGCAGTTGGGTAAAAATTGGCGGCGAATTAGAGTTCGACGAAATTCTAGCCTTTATCAGCGGTGTAATGAACACATATGGAAAGGTCTCAAAGTCGCGAGGCTATTTTCCCATAGGCGAATATCTGATCAAACCCGGTAATGACCTAAGAACGTTCCCCAGCGGTACTGCGCCAACACTTATTGTCGAATGTGAACACTGCAATGATCGCGCGGTAGTTTCGTTTCCAACCAATGCGGCGTCCATGCAAACATGGGCCGATGGCTATGTCGGCCAAGATAATTGTGATCGCTGTGGCGGGCGACGCGTTGCAGCCGCTGGAACCTACATGTTGCGCGAGGGACGTTTTGAAAAACAGCCCGCGTAGCCCGGATCAATTCAATGCGAAGAAATGTAGGGCGTGATTAGCGGCGCTCTGCACGCAGTTCCTGCATGGCACGCCTCCGGCGCGACGCGTAATCCGCCGAGCCTCACGAAGAACGCGGCAACATCTCACCCGCTGACGGCGGGTTACGGCCCGGCGAAGAAAGACGCCGTGCCTAACCCACCCTACATTTCTTTGTGCTGCAGGTTCGCGCAACCCGCGACCCGCGAAAAGCCGTAGCTCGGCTTCGCACCGGCCCGGCTGATGCTGAATTGACGGGACGTGATCCCGGCTCTCCGCGCGACGGCGCGCGCCGTCCTGCTCGGCCGGGAACGCAAGCGGGGAGAGTTTCGCTCGCTCGGCAGGCCGGAGGTTCGCATGGGGAGAGGCGTGCACCAATCCATCCACTGCATTCCCGGGCGAGCATCAGTTGCACTTCTCTTTACAGGCGAACCGGCCCTTCCCTAGCGCCATGACACCGGCACATATTCCGCCTAAGCTTGCCCCATGTCCGGAGCACCAGCCCTCAAGGTCCTCAGCTCAGCGCCCCCACGCGCCGCGTGGAAGCGTGCTGCTTGGTCACGCACTATACGGTCACGCACTCTATGGTCGCGTACTGCACTGTCTCGGCACGTATTGTCTGCTGCGAAATTCTCTCGCGCAGTTTGGTGTGTCGTTACGTTCACCGCACTCGTCAGCCTCGCCACTCCCCTCTCCGCCAGACCTTCCTCCGAATGCCGCTTGGGCCGGCAATCGGAATACGCTTCGGTGTCGGACGGCACGATATCAGACGAAACGCGCAAAGAACTCCGCCTCCGCGTCCTCGTCGATGCGCTCGACGACGCCGATATCGTTTTTCGTGCGCGGCTCACCTCGCGCCGCTATCTCTCCGATATCTACGAGACCTACGTGCCCCTCATCCTGGAAGTCTACGACCGCGCCGTCGTCTTGAAAGGCAACATGCCGTTGACGGCTAACGACGGCAAAGTCTTCCTTATCCGCGAGAAGCTGTGCGACGGCGGCTGCCGGCTCAGCGCGCTCCCCGAGGTGACAGACGGCACCGGGCAGCGCGAGCGCGTGGTTCTCGCGTTGAACAACACTCTCGAGAACCCATCCGAAGGCAAGGACAGGTGGTCAAACGAAATCGTTTATCGCGGCCGCATCGATGCGCTGCTCGGGCCGTGCGATCCGTTCCTGATCAACGACGCCGCGGCCGCAGCGCTCATCACACACCCACGAGAAATGGATCGATTGCGGCGCGCCTATCCCCCGCGCACGGCAGAAGACAAACGCCGCGACGAACAGATCATCATTAAGAAGTTCACTGGACGGCAGTAGCAATTGCTTCAGTTCGCAACATCAGCTCTCGTTGCATAAAGCGTCAGCACAGATCCACCACGGCTTGCCCCGAACCTAATCCGGGGCCGACCCAACCAACGCAATTGATATGTTGGCAAGCATCGGAGACAAAAACAGCGAGTGCGCACTGTGTCCAAATCGCGCTTCCATTCCCAACCGCTGTCCAACAATCGCCGGTCTTCGCGCATCAGATGCATCACGACTGCGGGGCCGCAACCACGAGCGCAGTGCGGACGCTTGCATGGGGCCCGCCGTGCCTCTCCTGCGCACGTCGCGCGCAGGCGCGGGGATGACGGCCTGGGGAGAGTACTGTGACGGGATGACGGCGCGGAGAGAGATCGGCGCCATCCCCAAAAACAAAAACGCCGGCTCGTCAATTGAACGAACCAGCGCCTATTAATCCGGGGTTGGAACCGGGTTTATCACCCAGCTTTGGCCCATCTCGGCATTTTAGGAGAATAACACAAAGCAGCGCCGCGCTCCACAACTATCAGCGTTAACATCAAGGATTTGGAATTTTTGCGCGATTTTCCGGATCTCAAGACCGGCTTAACCCGCCTTTTTGGCGTTGCGTTCTTTCTTGGCGGCCTTGGCGATGCGCTTCGTCGCGTTCTCGGCCTTGAGCTGATTGTTCTGGATCTTGCGGCGGCGCAGGTTCGACATGGTCGGCATTTGAAAGTCTCCCGTTTTCTTGGGTTGTAGGAGAAAACGGCGGTGTGTCAATGCGCAATGTGCGCACGCAAAAGCCCAGATCCGCGCGCATGCCGAAAGACGCAACGGAACGTGCTCCGTCACCTCCTCCGGTCCCAATATCGCCACCATCTGAAGCAAAGTTGCTTATGGGTGCGCGGGCGCTCCATCTTGGGAGTTTTCCATGTCTGAGCCCGTTGTGAAGCATAAGCCTGAGCCCAGCCCAGCGCACGCCCCTATACTCACCCTGCCGCGTAACGTGACAATCGAAGGCGCGATCGATTATCCGGGCCAGATTGTGCTCGCCGGTACGATTGAGGGCGACGTCACCTGCGCCTCACTCACCGTCACCGAACGCGGCATCGTCAATGGAGCGGTCCGGTCCAATACCGTCACCGTGCTCGGCGAGATCAACGGCGAGATTTTTGCAAACACGCTTTTCCTCAAGGCTGCGTGTTCCGTCACCGGCGATATTTTTCACAACCAGCTCATTCTCGAAGACGGCTGCTATTTTGAAGGCAAATCCCGGCGCATGATTCTGCCGCTCCAACTCGTCTCGTAAGGCGCGCGCTGGACTACCTTTTCTGCGCAATTCAATCGGCATCATTGATCCGTCAGCGGGCGTAATGAATACACCGCATCCACTCATAATTGCAGCATTTGCTGTACAAATGCGAGAATCGGACAATATATAAACGCTGTTGAGCAATCAGTTGCTTGACCGTGCAGGAGCCGACACAATGGTATTCGAACGCACCCCGCGTCTGCTGGTCGCGGACGACGACCCGGGTGTCATCGCGGCCTACCGCCTTGTGCTCGATAAGGCGGAGCACAACGGCCGCGTGCGCGAATTATTCGGCATCGAGACACTTGAAGACGAACTCTTCGGGGCTGTTGCAGCGGCAAGACCGAATTGGCGTATCACGTTCGTCGAGCAAGGTGGCGATGCCGTTGCTGCCATCAAGTGGGCGATTGATGATGGAGATCCGTTCGCAGGGATATTTCTGGATGTGCGCATGCCGCCGGGCATTGACGGACTTGAAACAGCCCGGCGCATCAGATTGATCGACCCCAATGTGCACATCGTCGTCGTCTCAGGGTATTCAGACTACACGCTCGACGATTTTCTCAATGTCGCTGGACCTGAGAGCATTTTGACCATCATGCCAAAGCCCATTTGGCCAGACCAACTGCGCAAGATCGCCACTATTCTGGCGAGAGAAGCAAAGCATCACCGCGTTCAGCTCAATGCGATGCGCATCGCCGATTAGCCTGCCATCTATGGCCGATGCCCTGCCATTAATACCAGATGCATCGCAGCAGCCAATCGAGCCAATACCTCCGGCGAATTGCTCGCTCCAACGCCGATGATACAATAATCTTTAACTATATGACGGCCGCAAAATCTTTTCAGTCAGTTTCGTTTCAAGAGGAGTGCGTCATGTCGCTTTGGATCAAAACCGAGAACTACGGGCTTGGCCTGCAAGACCGCAGCGAACCCGGCACGGAAATCCCGGTCCCCTCTCAAGTGCTCTCCAACGGGGAGTTCAATCCCTCCCCGCAAAACGACACGCAACGCAAAATCAAAGCTGAGATCCTAGTAGCAGCCGATCAGATTGCCAAGAAAAACGGCACGTCACGGCGCGCATTTTTGCGCTCGGCCGCAGGCTTCGCTCTCTCGTTCTCGGTCATGAACGAGCATTACGGTCACGTGTTCGGCGCCACTCGCGCGGAAGCAGCCGACGCGGCCATGGCAGACGAACGCGCGGCGGTACTGCGCGACCAGTTTATCTTCGATGACCAGCTGCACTTCGTGTACGAAGGCTTCAGCTTCGAAGGCCTCAAAGGCTTGCGCAAGTACGGCATGGAAAAGTGGGTGCCGGAAAAATATCGCGACAAGCAGACGGAGTTTGAGCAGCTGCAGTTCGCAAACTTCCTGCGCGAGGTTTATTTCGACAGCGACACTAAAATCGGAATCCTCTCCGGAGCGCCGGCCGACCACCCCGACAATTGGTTTCTCTCGAACCCCGAGATGAAACGCGCGCAGGATTTGATGGACGAACTGTGCGGGTCGCGCCGCATGTGGAGCCAGGCCATCATCAATCCGAGTGTAACCGGGTGGCTTGAGGAAATGGACCGCTGCATCGCAGAGCAAAAGCCGATTGCCTGGAAGGGCTACACGGTTGGCGATCCGTTATCGAACAGCGATTTCCCCTACCGGCTTGACGACGAAAAGCTGATGTATCCGGCTTACGAAAAGATGATGAAGTCGGGCATCACGACCTTCTGCATCCACAAGGGCTTGCTGCCCAACGACTACGCCGACACATTCCACGCCTGGAAGCACGCAATGGTCGATGACGTCGGAAAAGCGGCAAAAGATTGGCCCGGCATCAAGTTCGTGATCTTCCACTCGGGACTGAAACCCTTGAACGACTACCCGGAAGATCACTTGAAGAAGTTCAAGGAGACGGGACGCATTGATTGGGTGTCGGATCTCGCCGAAGTGCCCGCCAAGTACGGCGTCGATAATGTCTACGGCGAATTGGGGAGCTGTTTTGCAAATTGCGTCATCTCGCATCCCCAGCATGCGGCAGGCCTGCTCGGAACATTGATCAAGGGCCTTGGCTCGGATCGCGTCGTGTGGGGCACGGATTCCGTCTGGTACGGCTCTCCACAGTGGCAGATCGAAGCGCTGCGGCGCATGGAAATTCCCGAGGACATGCAGAAGAAGTTCGGGTTCGCACCCTTGGGCGGCGACGATAGCGAAGTCAAACGCAAGATCTTCGGCCTGAACACCGCAGCGATCCATGGCGTTGACCCCAACAATCTTGCCAAGCACAACGTCAATTTAAAAGATGACAAATTGCAAAAGGCCAAAGAGGCCTACCTGAAGGACGGTGCCGAACGCACCAACGCCTTCTATGGTTTTATCGACAAGAAAAATATTTCGTTCAAGCGCACTTGATTGAAACGCTTGACAGAAAACTATTTTCGATTGTCGGCAGGCCGCAGCTTGCCGGTGATCCGCGTTTTAAACGCCGCAAAGCCGACCTTGAACCAACGCCACAGCTCCAGCGACTAACCCTCATGCGCTACGACGGCCCATGCTGTTTCCTGTGGAACAGCGTTACGCCGCGCGTTCAGCCAAGACATTACGTCTGGACCTCTTTTGGAAGGAGCCTGCAATGTTGAATTCTAATTTTCCCGCACGATCGCTCGCGCTGACGATATTGGCATGCTCGATCCCTGCTGGCGCGCACGCCGCCGCGGACCCTAAAGGCGTTTGGCTCAATGACACGGGACGCGGCGCGGTTGAGATTAAAGATTGCGGCACCGCGCTTTGCGGTCATGTCGTCTGGGTCAAGGACGGTACGGACGCTAAAGGTTGCGGCAAACAAATCATTGGCGAAGCGCGGCGCGCTGGCGGCGCAAACTGGGGTAATGGCTGGATCTATTCGCCGGAAAAGAAGCGCCGCTACGATGTCGAGTTGACGCCGCTCGGCGAGGACAAGTTGCGTGTCATCGGCTATGCAGGCGTCAAGCTGTTCTCCAAGACCATGATTTGGAAACGCGCGCCGGCCGATCTGCAGCGCTGCGGCGGCACGCAGACTGTCGCTATGACTAACTCGCCGAAACCCGCCCCCGCCGTTCCCCTTGTTGTGGCGCCAGTTGAACCCAAATCACCTGAAATAAAGGCAGCGGAAGCGAGTGCGCGGACTGCGAAAATACTGGAGGTTAAAGCGCCAGAGACGACAGTACGAGAGACCACTACGGTCGAAGCGACAGCACCGGCCGTGAAGCCAACGCAAGCCCCGGCCTCTTCAAGGCCTGCGGCCGCGACTGAGGCCGCGAAATCTGCGACGGCCGATGCGCCAGTGCCAGCCGCACCGCCGGAGCCCGCTGTAGAGCCCAACGCGGGGGAAGAGAAAACCGCGCAAGCCGCCGAGGAAAACGACGAAGCAACCCATGACGAGCCGGCGGACAAGGGGAAATTCGATCTCGGCGGCATTGACGTCAGCAAATTCCTGAAGCGCACGCGATCAGGCGGCTGCAAGCTCGATTTGCCTTGGGTTAAAATCGAATTTGGCTGCGAGTAAAATCGCGGAGCCGGATTCAGATCGGAACGTCAGAAGGGCCGGAACGTCAGAAAGGCCGGAACTTCAGAAGGGAAAGAACGGCTCGTCTTTCTTCGCTTGCTTTGGCGGCTTCTTCGCTGCGCTACTGCTCACCGTTGCCGGCTTTGATTTCGTGAGCCGGCGCGGTTTGCTCTTGACGGTATCGCGCTTTGCAGCCGGCGATTTTTCTGTCCGCTTTTGAGCATTTTCACGCTCTTGCACAGGTTCGATTGTAACGGCGCTTGGCACCAGCGTAGATTTGACTTCGCTGGAATTGACTTCACTGGATTTTGCCGGTGATGTATCAGCCGCCGGCCGGACAAGCTCGTCTGGCGCAACGGCCGCTTCGAGCACAGGCGGCGCGGGCGTTGCGACCGCGATATCTGGCGATACGGCTGCAGGCGGCGGCGGCGTAGCGGCCGTCACCGCTGATGCTGCCGTCTTCAAATCAGAAAGTTCCTGACGCGCGGCGTCTGCTTCATGCAAAGCTTTGCCGGCGGCTACCCGTGCTTCCTCTCTCGCGCGCTGCAACTCATCACGCTCAACGCGAATCTGATCGCGTTCTTTAGTCGCCTGCGCAAGATCAGCTTCGAGGCCTTTGCGGATTTCCTCTGTCTCAGCTTGTTCACGTTGCGCTAGCGTCAGCCGATCTCGCAATTCGTTCAACGGCACAGCATCCGAAGTGTTGTAGGTTTCGTTGCGCGTAAGGCTGTCTTCCGCAACGCGGGCACGGCGGATCGCTGCCTCCTCGCGGCGGCTTAGCGCACTTAAGTCGCTCTGAAGTGTGGTTATGCGCTTGCTGAGAGCAGCGGCACTTTCGTCTCGCAACGAAATGTCCAAGTGCTGCCAAGCCGCAAATATGCCAAGCAGCACCGTCAAAACTGAAAGAATATAAATGAGTCCAGCACGCAGCAGCATGCGGTACTCCATTAGGAACAGCCTAAATGAATCAACTGCTCCAGCCTACTGCGGAAGCCGCCCCATGGGAAGCGATTGGAAGCGGTCGCAAACAATTTCGCGGCATGCAGATGCCCGAAAAACAAAAAACGCCGCGCTGCAGAGCTCCGGCGAATCAATAAACGAGATTCAGAAATTTCGAGTCTTGAAGTAGCTGGTCACTTCGAGGCCAACTTCAGTTTCGCGAACTTCGGGTTTCATCCAGGTCTTCATGGTCGTCTCCATCTAGAAAAAACAATAAGAACTAACGTCGCTACAAGAACGAACGTAGCCGCACACCACGATAACTACAAATCGCATTCGCGTGACATTAACATCAGTTTATCTAATTCTGTCGCGCGCTTCTGCTGATAACGCTGTAACGTCACATAGCGAAAGCGCGCAGCGGGTCCTAAAAGCTTCCGAAACGGCTTCCAACAGCCGGGCCCAGAGCCGGGCCTTTGCCCAGGAGTTCCACGCATGCCCATGCCGGCCACCGAAATCGAACGCATGATCAA
>JANOKW010000053.1:0-8804 GCA_031419475.1 Hyphomicrobium sp.
GTGTTGCGGCCGGCCAACACGTCTCGCAGCCGGACCCTGTCGGCCCGATTGACGTACAGGCAGATGTCATCTCTTCTCATCCCCGCACATTGACTGATTTGCAGGATGATGGGAATCATCTGTTAGGCGTGGAACACTAGAGCATCATCGGACCGGACGGAATCGCCGATGCGATTCACCGGTCCGATAAAGATGCTCTAGAATCATGTTGCTAGGGCAACTTCATCCGATCGGTGGATCGCTAAAGCGATCCTGTCTGATCGGATATTGCTCTAGTTTCGGGCAACGCGCAAAAAGCTCAAGAGAGACAACGCGAACGTGAACTATATTTCGACCAGGGGCCAAGCGCCGAAACTCGACTTCGAGGATGTGCTGCTCGCCGGCCTTGCGCGCGACGGCGGGCTTTATCTGCCGGAGAGCTGGCCCCAGATCTCATCCGAGATGATCCGGTATTTCGCGACGAAGCCGTTTGCCGAGATCGCCGTCGAAGTGATCCATCCGTTCGTGGGCAGTTCGATTGCACGCGATGAGCTGCAGCGTATGGCCGACGACGCTTATGCCACGTTCGGACATCCCGCCGTGACCCCGCTCGTCGAGCTCACGCCCGGTCATTACATCCTCGAACTGTTCCACGGCCCAACGCTCGCTTTCAAAGACGTCGCCATGCAGCTCTTAGGCCGGCTCATGGATCATGTGCTGGAAAAGCGCGGGCAACGCGCCATGATTGTTGGCGCAACGTCGGGCGATACCGGGGGTGCGGCCATCGAAGCGTTTCGCTCGTCAAGCCGAGTCGATGTCGTGATCCTCTTTCCGGATAACCGCGTCTCGGATGTGCAGCGGCGTATGATGACGACGCCAACGGAGGCGAACGTACACGCGGTCGCTGTCGAGGGCACGTTCGACGATTGCCAAGCCCTCGTCAAAGCCATGTTCAACGATCACGCCTTCCGCGATCGCGTTCAGCTCTCTGGCGTCAATTCCATCAATTGGGCTCGCATCGTCGCGCAGATCACGTACTACTTTTATGCGGCAGCACGGCTCGGCGCACCGGATAAGTCCGTATCGTTCTCTGTCCCAACCGGAAACTTCGGCGATATCTTTGCCGGATATGCAGCCCGGCGCATGGGTTTGCCGATCGGCAAACTCATCATCGCGTCGAATGAGAACGATATCTTGCCACGCACGGTCGCGAGCGGAGTTTACGAAATGCGCGGCGTCAAGGCGACGTGCTCACCCTCGATGGACATCCAGATTTCATCGAATTTCGAGCGCTATCTGTTTGAAGCTGCGGATCGCGATCCCGCAAGGATTCGTGCCTTCATGCAGGCTTTGAGCAAAGACAAGCGCTTTGAGCTTGGCGATTTGTGGCCCGTTCTCAAATCGGATTTCTCCGCCGCCGCCGCGTCCGAGGATGACGTTGCTACCTGCATTCGCGCGACGCAAGAGAAGCACGGCTATGTGCTGGACCCGCACACGGCGTGCGCTGTCGTCGCCACGGAACGCCTGAATCCGGCCGGAACGATTGTGACACTCGCAACTGCACACCCGGCCAAGTTTCCGGATGTGATTGAAGCCATCACGGGCACGCGGCCGCCGTTGCCCAAGCGTTTGGCAAACCTGATGACCGACCCGGAGCGCTTTGAAGTGCTTCCGGCTGATCTGAAATCAATTCAGTCCTACGTCGATGGCGTTGCCATTGCGCGCGGGAAAGCGTGAGGAAAATGGGATCGCAAGTTACGACACTCGCCAACGGCATCCGTGTCGCATCGCACCGGATGCCCGAGGTTGAAACTGTGTCTCTCGGACTGTGGGTCGGGTCGGGCGCACGGCATGAGCAAAAGCACGAGCATGGACTTTCTCACCTGCTCGAACATATGGCCTTCAAGGGCACGTCGTCACGTTCGGCGCGTAAAATTGCCGAAGAGATCGAAGAGATCGGCGGCGATCTGAACGCGGCCACCGGCCTCGACTCGACTGCCTACTACGCCCGGGTACTTAAAGGTGACGACAACATTGCTCTGACGCTGCTGGCGGACATTCTTTTGAATTCGGCCTACGACACGGCCGAGCTCGACAAAGAGCGCGAGGTGATCCTGCAGGAGATTGCGGGCACGCGCGACAGTCCCGACGATCTGGCTTACGAGATGCTGCAGGAAACTGCATTTCCCGGCCAAGCGTTGGGCCGCCCAATCCTTGGCACGCCCGAGAGCGTGAAATCCATTTCAGCAGCCGATCTCCGCGCCTTTATGGACCGCGCCTACCGGCCTGGCGCGATGGTTTTTTCGGCCGCCGGCGCTATCGACCACGAAAAATGGGTCCGCCACGTTGAGGCCCTATTCGGGGGGCTCACTGCCGGATCGCAGGGGGAAGAGGTCCCCGCACGCTATGTTGGGGGTCTCGCGTCGTCAGAAAAACCCTTTGAGCAGAGCCACTTACTCATCGGATTTCCGGCGCCGTCTTTCCTCGATTGGGATTACTACACCGCGCAGGTGTTTTCGGGTCTCTTTGGTGGGGGCATGTCGTCCCGTTTGTTCCAAGAGGTTCGAGAACGGCGCGGCCTTTGCTACGCCATCTATTCGAGCATGTGGGCATTGAAGGACACAGGAATGCTGGCGGTGCACGCAGCAACGGGCCCCGAGATGGTCGAAGAGCTCGCACGCGTTGTCGCGGCGGAGTTTGCCGATATCGTTGAGAACGGCCCATCGGCGCCGGAGCTGCAGCGATCCAAGGCGCAGCTGAAAGCTGGCCTGCTGATGGCGCTTGAAAGTTCGTCCGTGCGCGCCGAGCAAATGGCCCGCCACCTCATGGCCCACGACCGGTTTGTATCGGTTGCGGAACTTATGGATAAGGTCAACGAGGTGAACGCAGAGAGTGTCCAAGTGTTGGCGGCTAGGATACTCAAGACCGAACCGTCGATCGCGCTCGTCGGCTCCGGCCGGCGCTCGGCAAAACAGGCGAAGGCAGTCGCTGCCGCAGTGGCGGCACAAGCTGTCGCCAATACGGCTGTAAGGGCATGAGGGCGCCATGGCATTCCTGAGGTCAGCGCTACCTGAAGATTTCCTGGAGCCGGTGCCGGGACCGGGTCTTGTCCTGCGTCCGCCATCAACCAGCGACTACGCAGAATGGGCGGAGCTGCGGGCGCTGAGCCGCGCGCATTTAACGCCTTGGGAGCCGTCGTGGTCTCGCGATGAGCTGTCGCGCTCGTCTTATCGCCGCCGTCTGCGCGCTTATGGTCAGGATGCACGCGACGATCTTGGCTACTCGTTTTTTATCGCAGACACTGCCTCGGGCGCGATTCTCGGCGGCATGAACATCTCCAATGTGCGCCGCGGAGCTGCTCAGTCGGCATCTCTTGGTTACTGGATAGGCAGCCCATATGCCGGTCGCGGCATCATGCAGAAAGCGGTTCGCACCGTGCTGCCGTTTGCGTTCCGCTCGCTTCATTTGCACCGGCTTGAGGCCGCAAGCATGCTGTCCAATATCCGCTCGCAGCGCGTGCTTGAGAATACCGGATTCAGCCGCGAAGGCCTGGCGCGCCGCTTCCTGAAGATCAACGGCGCGTGGGAAGATCACGTCATGTATTCCAGGCTTGAGGACGATGCTCCGATTTCGGGCGCAAAGATTGCAAGCACTATTCAGGGGATGCAGGGATGACGGTTTGGTGGCGCCCACGTCTGAACCGTTGTTGCGGCCCCGTCGCGGAGTTTGTCTGCGTGACGTTGCTTGTCCTCGCCGCAACAGTCTCAAGCGCTGCAGCTTTAACACCCATCGTCGTTGCGCCCGAGCAAGAGCGCGTCGAGATCACAACTCTGGGCGAAGCTTACGAAGGGCGGGGCGACAGCCTGCAAGTCGAGACTGCGGCAGGTGCCGATGGCGTAACGGGCCGCATGACGGTGCGAGCGTCAACTCCCGGCGCCAATCCAAATTGGATGGTTTTCGCGCTCACTAACAAAACCGATAAACCGCTCGAGCGCTGGCTGACCGCTGACCGTTACAATATCATCGGCTCGGGCACGATTTGGCCGGACTTGGATGCGCGCCGCGTCGATAGCGTCACGCCGTCGATCGGCTTCGTTCCAGAGCGCGTCAAGAGCGACCGCGCCGATATCTTCCGTGTCACACTCGAGCCAGGTCAGACGATCACCTACGTGGCGGAGCTTTCCTCGGAACGCTTCGCCCGGCTCTATCTATGGAAGCCAATCGATTACGAAGTGAAGACGCGCGACAAGCAGCTCTTCAATGGCGCTATGCTAGGGCTCACGGGCCTTCTTGCCATTTTCTTGACCGCAGTGTTCGCCGCCAACCACAAGATTATTTTCCCGGCCGCCGCGCTCGTATCGTGGTCGGTGCTGACGTATCTCTGCGTCGACTTCGGCTTCTTCCACCGTCTGTTCAATCTGCGGCCGGAAGACAATGCCGTCTACAGGGCAGCAAGCGAATCGGCCATGGCGGCAAGCCTCGTTATTTTCCTAACGACCTTCTTGCGCTTGGGATTGTGGCATGGGCTCGTGCGCATGCTCATTGGTGTTTGGGTGATCGCGCAACTTGGCCTTGTCGCCGTCGCTGTCATCGACCCGCGCCTCGCCTCTACGTTTGCGCGCATGTCATTTTTGCTGATTGGCGCTGTCGGCGCAGTATTCACATTGTTTCTGGCGGTCCGGGGACAAGATCGCGCCTTGTCGCTGATCCCGACGTGGGTACTGTTCCTGGTGTGGATCTTCGCGGCCGGCATGACGCTCAGTGGCCGGCTTTCAACAGACGTCATCGTGTCGAGCCTAGTCGCGGGTCTTGTGCTGGTTGTGATCCTGATGGGCTTCACCGTCACACAGTTCGCGTTCCGCTCTCTGGACCCAGTGTATGCGGGAGCACCAACGGAGCTGCAGTCGCGCTCTTTGGCGATTTCGGGTTCAGGCGCATCGGTGTGGGAATGGAATATCCGCCGCGACGAATTCAAACTGGGGCAGGAGATTGAGAACGCACTCGCACTGATGCCCGGAGAGCTTTCCACCAAAGTCGATGACTTCGTGAAGCACGTCCACCCTATGGACCAGGAGCGCTTCCGCGTGATGCTGCTTTCCGCGCAAGAGCGTGCGGGCGTCAAGATCCGCACCGACTTCCGCATGCGTCACGCCGACAACAGCTGGCGCTGGTTCGAACTGGAGGCAGCCAGCGTACCGAATGCTGACGGGCGCACGTTGCGATGTGTCGGTCTTGTGCGCGATATTTCGAATGCCAAGCGCGCTTATGAGCGGCTGCTGCACGACGCCGTGCACTGCAGTTTAACGGGATTGCCCAACCGCGAACTCTTTCTTGACCGGCTGCGCGGCACGGTAGCGCGCGCCAAGTCGGACAACACGGTCCGGCCTTCGGTCGTTTTCATCGATCTGGACAAATTCAAAAGTGCGAATTCTTCATTCGGTCTGGTGCGCGGAGATAGTTTGCTGTTGACGGTCGCCCGGCGTTTGCAACGCCATTTGGGAGCGCACGATACCGTTGCGCGTGTCGGCGGCGATCAGTTCGCCATGTTATTCGTTTCGGAACAAGATTCGCGCAATTTGGCGGCGCTTGCCGAGCGTGTGCGCCGCTCTCTGCGTGCGCCGATCCCGCTCGCCAATCAGGAAATCGTTCTCACAGGGTCCATCGGACTTTCCGTCTGGGATAATAGCAATGTTGGCGACGACGAGCTTTTGAAAGAAGCGGAACTCGCCATGTATCGCGCCAAGCGCAGCGGCGCCGACCGAATTGTGGCGTTTGAGCCCGGCATGCGCAAGGATCGCGACGACCGCATTCAAATCGAAAGCGATTTACGCAAGGCGCTCGACCGCAATCAACTCAAGGTTCTGTATCAACCGATCATCTATCTGCCGACCAAGGAGCTTGCTGGTTTCGAAGCTCTTGTCAGGTGGGATCACCCTAAGCTCGGCCTCCTCAATCCCATTTCGTTCGTGCCCGTTGCTGAAGAGAGCGATCTCATCATCAAGCTCGGGTCGCACGTGCTTCTGCGCGCCGCGCATGACGCCGCCCGCTGGCAAACGGAATTGCCGCGTTCGGAACGGCCGCTCTTTGTCAGTGTCAATGTTTCGAGCCGGCAGATTTTCCGGCCTGAATCTGTTCAGGAAATCCGCCATATCCTGGGGCGCAATATCGTGCCGCGTGGCGTGCTGCGTCTTGAAGTCACCGAAACGCTCGTCATGGAAAATCCCGAGCAGGCGGCAGAAGTTCTGGAAACGCTGCGCGGGGCCGGCGCTGATCTGGCCCTCGATGATTTTGGCACGGGATACTCCTCGCTTGCCTACCTACAAAGGTTTCCGTTCGATACCATCAAAGTTGATCGCGAAATCGTGCGCGGCAGTGCCACGCCGACGGGCGGCGCGATATTGCGTTCCATCGTTGCCCTCGCGCACGAACTCAGCAAGCGTGTCGTCGCTGAAGGCGTCGAGGAAGCAGAACAAGCAACGTTCCTGCGCTCGATTGGCTGCGAATATGCGCAGGGCTATCACTTCGGCGAGCCGATCCCCGAGCGTGACGTCATTCAGCTTTTGAAAATGGTGCGCAAGTCCGAACGCAAGATGCAGCCGCGCGGCTTCTTCCGGCCGAAAACGTTGAGCACGCGCGACGCTGCGGCCGTTAGCGATAGCCCATCGGTTAAGAAGAACGGAACCGGCAAACCAACAATCGCAGTGCCGCACTCTTCTCCGCTATCGGGCGGGGAGTCCAAAGCGCACGTCCTTGCCAACACGACCGTTCGCCATCGCCACAAGCCTTCGCCAGCTCAGGCATTTGAGGCCGAAGTGAAGAAGGCGGCAACTTTGGCGCCAGTCAGGGCCGAGAACACGATGCCAGCAATCGCAATGCCGAAGATCGTACCGTCCGTTTCCGTTCCAAATCCCGGCAACGTCAGCACCAGGGCGCCGGGGCCCGCACTGCAACACGCGGCCCCTCCACAGCAGTCGTCCGCAATTCCTGTTTCGCAACCGCCGAATATGGTGCGTCCGCTCGCAGACGCTCTGGCACGCGCCATGCCGCCGGGCGTACCATTGGTTGCGCCAACTGGCGTACCAAACAATGGAAACGGGGCGTTCCCTAGGACGCTCACCGCAGATCCGGCGAGTGGTGGTTGGCCCAACGGACCAACAGCGCCGCCACCGCTGCCTGCAAAACTTCCACTGCAACAAATGAGACCTGATTTGTCCAGTTTGCCGCCGGGCGTTGCTGCGAGCCTTGCCCGGTTGGCAGGCGTCAAATCGCCGGCCGCAGCAAAGCCCGATGAACCGCCCGCTGGCGGCTGAGCCCGAGACTTGAGATCAACTCGAACGGCCGGTGTCACGCGTGGCCGGCGTCGCTCACAAGATGTGACAAATTAATACCGATCTTGGCCATGGCTTGCGTGTACTTGTTTTCGAGATCGTCGCCAAAAATGAGGTCCGGATCGGGCGGACAATGCAACCAGCCATTGGCCTGGATTTCGCTTTCAAGCTGACCCGGCGACCAACCCGAATAGCCGAGCGCCAGTATAGCGCGGTTGGGTCCGCGCCCTTCAGCAATGGCTTTCAAGATATCGACAGTAGCGGTCAAGCAGATGTCGCCTTCGATACTCAGCGTCGAGTCTTCGGACGAATAATCGGAACTATGCAGGACGAAGCCGCGGCCCATCTCGACAGGGCCGCCAACCTGGATTGGGAGCGCTAGCACTTCGTTTGCAACTTCATCATCGCCCGAGCGCGTTTCAATGCCCATCCGCTCCAGTAAATCGGGTGCCGAGATATTGCTGGCGCGTTGATTGAGAATGAGACCCATGGCGCCCTCTTCAGAGTGCGCACACAGGTAAATGACGGAGCGAGCAAAGCGCCGGTCGGTCATGCGCGGCATGGCAACCAGGAGTTGGCCTTCAAGGTAGATGTTGGCGCCCCGGCGGCGGCGCTTTTGCCTTGGAAGTTTCATACCTCGTAGACTAGCCCTGAATTCGTTTGGCGTGAAGCCAGACCGAACAATGGGCTTATTTTTAAGAACCCCGGTTCTTCAGGAACTCGTGATTTGCAGGCGCCAATCCAAAGGTTAGAAGATCGTCTCATGAAACAGACAATGAACATTCGGATAAATCGCGTGGCCCTGCTTGCGGCGCTCCTTGGGACAGTGGCAGTTCATGCGGTGCCGGATTTGGCGCGAGCTGCCGAGCCAGCTCAATCACCTTGGGTCGAGGGTTTCAATAACAAGATCCGTCTAATTGCAGGGTCTGCCGACGGCGAAAAATCCACCATGGTCGCTGGCATCGAGCTGCAGATGCCAAAAAACTGGAAAACATATTGGCGCAATCCGGGAGAAGCGGGCGGCATTCCACCGGAGTTCGATTTTGCGGGCTCGGAAAATCTGGAGAGCGCAACCGTTCTCTATCCAGCGCCGCACCGTCTCGTCGATCCCAAGGCCGGGACCAACATCGGCTACAAGGATCATGTCATCTTTCCCGTGCGCGTCACGCCCAAGGATAAGGCGAAGCCTGTCTTTCTGAAACTCAACGCCACGTACGGCGTGTGCAAGGATATCTGCGTCCCGGCAGAAGCTGCGCTTAAAATCGAAATTCCAGCGGACTCGACGGCTTCTCCCGAACTTGCAGCGGCTCTCGCAACTGTTCCAGTCAACGCGCCCGACCCAGCCAAAGACCCCTCGCTCCAGCGCTGGCGCATCGATGAAGCGGGCGGCAAGCCTAAACTTGTACTGGAGGTCAAAGACCCAGGCGGCGAAGGCGCGGACGCCTTTTTGTTTTCGCCCGACGGCCTCTACATGCCGATGTCGAAGAAAACATCTGA
>JANOKW010000054.1:0-5957 GCA_031419475.1 Hyphomicrobium sp.
CAACGCCTGCCCATCAGTTCAGCACAGTGCGGGACCCATTCCCGCAAAAGTCACGCGACCGTATTATGATTTCCGGCAGCTGATACTTCAACTACTGACGAAAAACCACAGCGATGTGATCTCACCCTTCGGGCCAAAACCGGCCTCGGTCCGGTGGCGAACTCCGCGCTTACCTGACGGTAGCTTCCTGGATACGGTAGCGGAAAGTCAGAGTCGATAAGGCGGCGGTCGAATCGGGCCGCAACGATACATCAGGTTGGCGTGCTACCTTCACGCGCGTCGCAATCGCAGTTCCGGACTTCGGCGGGCGCTAGGATTAGTCCACCCGGTCAACAATTTGGGCCTCGCAAGTGAGCGGCTAACTCCCCATATAAGGCGCAGATCAGCGAGGTGCCCATACTGGCTCTTCTGGTAGATCGATATCTGGCTCAATAATTTGAGGGAATGCCGGCGTGCATCGGGGGCTGTCGCGGGAGCGCTAGTTCTTACCTGGGCGTCTCTTCTCGATCATAAGCGAGAAGGAGAACGAGTTATGTCAAAAGTTGTTTGCGTCTTGTATGACGACCCCGTCGACGGGTATCCGAAGTCCTATGCCCGCGACGGAATTCCGAAGCTTGACCACTATCCTGGCGGTCAGACACTGCCGACGCCTAAGGCGATAGACTTCAAGCCTGGCACGCTACTGGGCACCGTCTCGGGCGAATTGGGACTGCGCAAATTTCTGGAGTCTCAGGGTCACCAATTCATTGTCACGTCCGACAAAGATGGTCCAAATTCGGTTTTCGAAAAGGAACTCGCCGACGCCGAAGTCGTGATTTCGCAACCCTTCTGGCCCGCTTATCTAACGGCCGCGCGGATGGCCAAGGCCAAGAAACTTAAGCTCGCAATCACTGCCGGCATAGGCTCGGATCATGTTGATCTCGAAGCCGCAATGGAAAAGGGCGTCACTGTCGCAGAAGTGACCTATTGCAACAGCATCAGCGTTTCTGAACACGTTGTGATGATGATCTTGTCACTCGTGCGCAATTACATCCCCTCGTATCAGTGGGTTGTCAAGGGAGGCTGGAACATTGCCGATTGCGCGGCGCGCTCCTACGATATTGAAGGCATGAATGTCGGGACCGTCGCCGCGGGCCGGATAGGCCTTGCAGTGCTGCGACGATTGAAGCCATTCGATGTCAAGCTGCATTACACGGATCGCCACCGCTTGCCGAAGGAAGTCGAGAAGGAACTCGGCGCGACCTTCCACCCGACCGTCGAGTCGATGATCAAAGTCTGCGACGTGGTCACGATAAACGCGCCGCTGCATCCCGAAACCGAACACATGTTCAATGACGCCCTGATCGGCAAGATGAAGCGCGGCGCCTACGTTGTGAATACGGCGCGCGGCAAGATTTGTGACCGGGACTCCATTGTTCGTGCGCTCGAAAGCGGACATCTGGCCGGCTATGCAGGTGACGTTTGGTTCCCGCAGCCAGCTCCGAAGGATCATCCATGGCGGACGATGCCGCATCATGGCATGACACCGCACATTGCCGGCACGTCGCTCTCGGCACAAGCGCGCTATGCGGCGGGTGTGCGTGAGATCCTCGAGTGTTGGTTTGAAAAACGGCCGATCCGGCCCGAGTACCTCATCGTTCAAGGTGGTAAGCTTGCAGGCACCGGCGCGCATTCCTACAGCGCGGGTAATGCGACCAAGGGCTCGGAAGAGGCCGCGCGTTTTAAGCGTGCCTAGCCCTCGCAGAGGCGAACGAAAGTGCCACGCCGGGGCGCTCCAGGGCGTCCAAGGTGGCTTCCTGCTGATCGGGGGAAGCCACCACACCCTGGTTCAGGCCAAGGCCAATTTCTCCATTATGCGCCGGGCATTGCTTAGATTACTGACGCTGCCGGTCATCGACTGCGTCGAGGCAGCTCAGGGCAATTCCATCTTACCTTTGTATTTGCCGCCTAAGAGGGTGTCCCTCAAATTCTCGTACATGTACGTTCCGCCGCCACTCGCGCCCTTATATTTTCCGGTGCCACCGGTAATCTTGTACGTGTACTCCTTGAGCTGAGAGCCCTCTTCGTAGGTTTCGTAGCTCTTGTCGCCACCTTTGAAACTGTTAGTGCAGGTGCCGTCGCACTTCCAGCTGCCGTCGGGCATGTTGAGCTGTCCCCGGGTCGGTGGACAGCTCAAGTCACGGCGTGTGTGCCGGCAGATAAACTATCGTCACTTCCAAGTCTCATCCACGTCAAGAAGTGCGATGAGGAGAGAGTTCGTGAAGTTGCCAACTAGCACTTCGACTGCTGGGACCGTTTATGAAATTCGTGCGATGATGACATCGTCAGACTGATGGGCGGCGTTTACAAGTCGGGTGTGATCGAGGTGGAGGCAAAACCTGACCAGTGACTAGGGTCCGGCTCGAGTCTGTTCGACTGTTAATTGGGGCAAGTGGTTGCGAGTGGGCGACCAAAGGTCTAGACTTAAAACATATTGAACTAGGCCGGCGGCGCAAACGAATGCGCTCCTCGCTGTAGCCAGACCCGATCCAAGCGACAATCATCCGTTGATCGGCGTCGTCGTTTAGCGATAGTGCTGTCGTCGTTCTCCGGCCGCAAAATGCCGTCCTCGGGACGGCCGGAATGGAGACGTGCCATGGGTATCGCATTATCACTTCAGCAGTATCTCGACGGTCGCGGTGTGCCTTTTGAGGTTATGACCCACGATCGCACGCTTTGCTCGACAGCGACAGCACAAGCGAGTTCCATACCTGAAGACAATCTGGCCAAAGGTGTCCTCATGAGGCGCGAGGACGGATACCTCTTGGCGATCGTGCCGGCCTCCTGTCATGTGCAGATCGAGGCGCTTGCCAAGTGGTTGCACGAGCCGATCGAACTTGCGACGGAAACGGAAGCATCCATGATCTTTGGTGACTGCGAACTGGGCTCAGTGCCACCCGTCGCTGGCGCCTATGGATTGATTGGCGTGATGGATGACACCCTCGAAGGGTTTAGCGACATCTACTTCGAAGGCGGTGACCATTGTTCGCTTGTGCACCTGACAGGCCGCGACTTTCACCGTCTGATGGTAGAGGTCCCGCACGCCCACATCAGTGCGCGCAATCATTGATTGCCGCCCTGATTGCATGCGTGCCAACGAGCAGACTATATGGTCGTCGTTGCACTGGCTTTCGCCGCGCCAAGTCAAAGCCGGAGCGCTCAGAATTGGTATCTAGGCCACGGAAGTCTAGCACTAATCGGCGTGGCCGCAAACCTGCAGACGGGTCAATGAAAGAAGGTCTCGAATGCCCACGGTTAGACATGTGCTTGATGGTAAGGGACGCGACGTTCACCATATTCATCCGGACGCTTCCGTCCTCGATGCGATCCGGATAATGGCGGAGCAGCACATCGGGGCGCTGGTCGTTCTGGACGCTGGTCAGCTCGTCGGTATCGTTACGGAACGGGACTACGCCCGCAAGATCGTCCTGAAAGGACGAACTTCACCAAAGACTCCGGTCCGAGAGATCATGTCGGCGCGAGTCATCTGCGCTAGACTCGATCAGACTGTGGAGGAATGCATGGCAGTCATGACCGCAAAGGCGGTGCGCCATCTCCCCGTAGTCGAACACGAAAAACTCGTTGGCATGGTTTCGATTGGCGATATGGTCAAAAGCATCATTGCCGATCAGCGGTTCACGATCGAACAGCTTGAACATTACATCCAGGGTTGCCGGTAATCCTTTGTTGATGCGGCCTTGATTTCTTTTCGTCTCATCTGCTCATTCAATTCGCAGATCATCGCCCGGCCCTACCTTTGGTGCTTATTTCGGAGTATGATTTGAATTTCCGGCGACGGGCGGCGCTGCCAAGGAGAACTGTCATGGCAACATATATAGTGCTTGCGAACTTCACCGAACACGGCATCCGCAGTGTCAAGGACACAACCCGGCGAGCCGACGCGTTTAAGGATTTGGCGAAGATGTTCGGGATCAGCGTGAAGGATATTTACTGGACCCTTGGCCGGTACGATATCGTCACGACGATAGAGGCACCGGATGAAATGTCTGTCACTGCGCTCGGGCTGAGCCTTGGCAAATCCGGCAATATCCGGACAGAAACGCTGCGCGCTTTTTCACAGGACGAAATGAGTGCCGTCTTGGAAAAGGTTATGTGATTGAACACGAGCGGTACAGTTAGTGATCACATTGCGGGAGAAGAGCATTGCTTCCGTCCGAGAGAACGTTCCGGGACAAGCAACAGGATAACGTTGGGAGGACGCAATGTTCGCAAGTGTTCGCCGTTACCGTATCGATCCCAAGAACATGGATGAGCTCGTGAAACGTATTCCCCGAGCGGTGGACATGATGAGTTCGTTGAGCGGCTTTAGGGCTTACTACGTGGTGAGGGGAGGCGACGATTCAATCGCGTCCCTGAGTTTATTTAGCGACGAAGCCTCGGCAGTGCTCTCAAATCAGGTTGCAGCCAAGTGGGTAAATGAGAACGCTGCGGACCTGATCAGCGGTGGCGTCGATACGGTCACTGGGCAAATTATTGCCTACGCGTAGAGGCTTGTCGCCTTTAGGGAGTGGCATCCCCTGGTCATGAATTCCCCACCAAGGCGGGCCCGTTTGCGCTATGAAGGACGTGCATTCGTGCGGGAGCAGGGGTAAACTCCCCGGCGTGCAGGTCCGATATTTGGTGCAGCGACGGCGAGGCTGTCGATGGCGACCATGCAACAGCAGCAGATGGCCGACTGGCTCATGCAGCGGGGCGTGTCAGAGTACGCTCAGTGTTTTGCTGAGAACCGCATCGATCTGAGCGTTCTCCCCGATTTGACGGACCAGGACCTCGCGCATATCGGCGTTGTTCTCGGCGATCGCCGCAAAATTCTCCGCTGGATTGCCGAAGGCAGAGATATCGATAGAAGCGCACCTGCGGCGGGTTCTGCATGCGCCACACCTGTCACGCTGGGCCCGCTCGAATCCGCCGAGCGCCGGCAAATCACGGTGCTGTTCTCCGACCTTGTCGGCTCGACGGCGCTCTCAGCAAGCCTGGACCCGGAAGATCTGCGCATGAAGCAGAACTTTGGCAATGCACTCTTGGCAGGTTGGGCTGGAGGTTTCGCCGGAAACGCGCTTCTCGGCATTCTATTTTCGAGCCCGTCGATAAGAGCCGCGCTCTACGATCCTCTCTGGCAGAGTCCGTTATTCATTGAGATCACAGCGCAACGGAACATCGCAGTATCGGTCCTCGGCCTAATCGTGCTGAGTGGATTGCATGGGCTACTCTTTTGTACAACTTGCACCTGCGATCCCCGGTCGTTCCTGGTTGGGCAAGGGGTTGTTCTTCGGTTCGGCAATCTGGGCAATCTACTGGCTGTTCCAGGAATGGTTCATCTACGTGACATTGCTTAAGGAGCCTATCCCACTGGCGTTACTCGAACTGGCAATTCTGCTTTGCGGCGCGCTTCTGGAAGGAGCCATCATAGCCTGGATGCTCATCGGCCGGACCCGATCCGTGCTCGCCTGAGAAAATACGAGCGGCAAACTGCTTCTCTTGAACAAGTAGGTTGCATCGCGCGACCTCGCTTACGGATCATGATTCCAGATCTGGTCTCATCTTGACCCAGAATGTTCTGGCACACCCGCAATTTCGGCATTCTGGTATAGCTGACGTTCTGGAATTCCCTTTCCTGTGACCGCGAAACGACTGCAACGGGTCATGTGCGCCACTGGCGGCCCCGTCCGCAGAACAGTCGGTGTACCTCAACCAGCAGAAAGTCTTGGGACTTCTTTTGACAACTCCGACAGCTGTGCCCCGTTAAAAACGGGGGGATTATACCAACCTTCATTGATGCTGACCTGTGAGGACCCAATCGCGGGTACCGATGGAAGCGATGCGGCCGGTTTCGGCGATGAGCTTGTTCCAAGCGTCGCAGCACGCATCGCAGATGTCTTTGTATCCTTCGAATACGC
>JANOKW010000055.1:0-6612 GCA_031419475.1 Hyphomicrobium sp.
TTTAACATGGTATCGCGTTTTGTAACGCGGCAGCTCGCAGCTGCTGTGAGGGGTGGAGTGTTGCTTGGCGGGTGCGGATCGATCTCTGAAGAGTTTGGATATAATGGCGTAGGTATACCCAAGACATCGCAGATCGCTGCCTACTACTCCGACGCCGGCAATCAAGCGGTTCTTAATAGTGAAACAGGAAGCCGCCTAAACGTCGAACAGTACCTCATTACCAGCCTGACTTACACGAACACCAAATGCCACGACTTCTTTGAGCAACTGGAGCAGTTTCGCCAAGACCGGGACTTCATCGATCAACTCATTACTGCGGCGTTAGCCGCAGGATCGCCATGGCTCGCAATATCAGGCTCCGACAAGTTGGTTGGAAAGATAACAAGCGCACTCTCTATCGGTAACCAGCTCAATAAATATACCGCCGACATCTACGCCTTCTACTCATTCCGGAAATCCTTAAAGCGGCACGTCTTTACCGCACTCAGCGACTTCCAGAGCAAGAAGGGTCTCGACCTAATAATCCAAAGGCGGTATGGCGTGCAATTCCATTCCGAACTACTGCAAGGTAATGGCTCGAGCGTCTATCGGATCAAATTAAGCACTGAGAACGAGACGACGCTCGATGTCGATATCGATAGACTTCGACTATTCCTTGCGTCTTCTTTGACCGAAGATTTACTCATCGCTCAAACAATTGCGACCGATTATGCAGTCATCTGTTCGCTGGAAAATTTGCGCAGAATTATTGAACAATCGCTCGACGTTGCCACAACAACCGCAGACGCATCGGCCAATCCTGCAGCACCGACCGTCACCAAAACAACTTCGTCAGACGATGCCGCCAAAGATGACGTGGAGCAGGCCGCTGCAAGAGTAGCGGCTGTGGCCAACAAGATAGAGAAGCAGGCAAATCAGGTTCAACGCGCAAAGGCAGAAATTAACAAGGCAAATGATGAGGCGAACGCAGCAGCGAGCGCTGCGACCAAAGCCGCAGACAAGGCCGAATCAGCCGCCGAAAAGGCCAATCAATAGCCGAAAGGTAATTGATATGTAACGGCGTGCAAGTAACTCGCCGGTTTTTGAGTGGCCCTTGATCGAGATGCCGGCTGGGGCCACTCTTATATTTTGCAGCTCGACACCCTTCATCGCAGGAGTCGATAACAACCCCTCTAAAACTCGCTCGCCTTCACTTCCACGACCTTGTTCCTGGCACCGCGCGTCTCAATGTTATTGCGGTGCCAGTTGGCCGTGATCCCAGGCGACATGCCTTTCAAGATGCTGGCCTTAAGCAACGCGCTGACGTTGGGTTTGAATTCCATGGCCACGCTGGATTTTTCCGGCTGATAGATTTTTCTCGCGACGAACACAGAGCGGCCCTGGCGCTTTAGATTGGCGATCAGCCCTCTGCAGCGCGCCTGGATGTTGGCCATGACGAAACTATCGGTGCCTTCCTCGACTTCAATCTCCGTCACTTTGTCGAAGGTGTAGGAGATGGAGTTGACATAATCGGCTCTGGCCCCAATCTCGAGATGCGGAAGCTCGATACGCGCTAGCTTCTCATCATGCAGTGCTTTTCAGAGTGGCTCAGGGTTTTTCGAAACATTCCAGCAAATACGCCATGCGCTCGGGCCCAGGCAGGTGGCCGCGTGCGCTCCCCGGGCTTGCTATGATGCGATTGGCAAACGCCAAGACGTCCGCCAAATTGAAGTAGCTTTGATCTCGCCCCGTCTTGATTGACCAGCAATCAGCCTCATTTTCGGATTCGGGCTGCGGAGCGAACATATGCCCCAGCGCGTGATGCGCGCATTCATGCAGATAAAAGAAAATTTGCAATTTTCCCGGCAGCGTGGCCATCACTTCTGTATCGAGTGTGATGACCGGAATACGCCCATAGAGTGCCGAGTGGGCGACATCGCCCAAGCCTCTGGTCTCATAGGTTTGCACCGGGCGCCCGCGAAAATCGGCGCATCCGAGCGAAACCCCGGCGACAATGGTCCAGCCGCCCGGGCCCTGCTGCGCTGCCACGCTATCGGCTGCACCCGAAACCGCTAGAAGTGCCATTGCGAGTGTTAAAACCAACCGCATTCCGTCATCCCACTTTGCTGACCAAATACCCTATACGGCTCCCCTCCCGTAAGCGGATGCGTTCCAGCGCCTCAAAAATTTCATTGCCGTGCATAGGCCGGCCGGTCTGGCGAACAGTTGCGGCCTCGAGTTCGCGCAGTTCGCGAACAATGGGCTCGGCCGTCTTGTGCAGCATGGCAATGGTGGCCACCGCCTTGCGCGGCATATTGATGGGCACCTTGGGCGCGACCGACGCCAGGATGTCCTTGGCCGTATCCGAGAAGTACGACGTGAGCCGGCCGAGTAGCGATACGATGCGAATAATCATGGTCTCTTCGAAACGATACTCATAGCGGTCCATCCACTCAAACAGCTTATCGAAGGTGAAGTCCTGCAAACGGATGTTCGACGTGCCGCGATAATCCTGCCATTCGCAGACAAGATCGAACGACGTCTCCAAATCGATGTCGGCCGGCGCGAAGGTTTGCGTCGCCGTGACGCCGATGCGGTTGAGGAAGTCGCGGTTCTTCATGGCAAGTTTGGTCGGATAACGCGGCAGGTTTATGCGCCCTTCGCTCGCCATCTGAAACGCAAGCCGCACCACTTTGGCGCAAAACAAGCGCCGCCGCTCATCAAGTCGCATCGAGAAGTCGTAGAGAATGCGCCGCGCGAACGTCTGGCGCGTGGGCGCGACGTGATCGTGGATCATCTTGGCGGCGCGCGCCGCAAGCACGGGATCCTTGTGCCGGTAGAGCACAGCGCGGGCACTTCCGTGCGCCAAGGAGTGCCCGAGCGTGTTGACGATGGCGCCGTCCTCGATCAGGCTTTCAACAACAAAGTGCTGACCTGCGTCATCGATGTAAATCATGGCGAGGTGGCTGAACTGGCTATCGACGTCGCCAATGCGGGCGATCGCCGCGCTGTTGTGTGCTTGCCCCCGCATCAGCATCACGTCGCCCGACTTAAAGGGAAGATCTGGCCCCTTGTAGAACGCATAGTTGACGAGCGTGTTGTAATCCGGCCCGCGAAACGCCGGGAGCGCCAGCGCGTCTTCATTGTAGCGTGCGTTGCCGGTTCTCACTTCACCGACCATGTCGGTCACATACCGCAGAATGCGAAAGCAATCGCGTAACGCCTGCTGCACGTCTGCCGTCATCAGTCCGCGCTGTTCGAACTCGCCAATGCGGTTTCGCAAGGCAATGCGCACGTCAAACAACCGGTACATGATTTCGGGCGCGGACTTCCCAATCGCCCTGACGTCGTAGTCGGAAAAATCCGCATTCGCGGCTTTCTGGTAGATCGCTTGCAGAGCCTTGACGAGTTCTGAGGCACTCAGCGCCGGCGTTTGAGCCAGCGCTTCAAGCGTCGCCAGATCGGCCTGAATCGATAAAGGCGTATTCGACTGCAGCACGGAATTCTCCCTGATACGGCTGGAGCTTAGCAGAGGCGCTTGGCGCATTTCTGTCACTTGCGGGCAACTACTTGCTGCTTAAGGGGCGGAAATATCGGGCTTTTCATCAGCCTTCGGGGCCTTGGACAACTCCTCCAGTGCCCGCTCGATCTGGGGGTCTTTGCCGCCAGCATAGCGGATATCAAACGGCTGCTCGATCGTTGGCGTCACACCCACACCTTCGATCCGCACCCCGTTCACACTGACGTCGTTGACCGCCAGCACCAGCAAACTCCCGTCTGAGAGCATGAAGGCGGTTGCCGCCAGAACGGCACCGGCCGTGCGCTCTCCAATGATGGGCCCGAGCTTCAATTCTTTGAAACCATGAGCCAGGACTTCCTTGCCGCTGCGCGATCCCGCGTCGATCAGAAGCGCGACTGGCTTGCGCCATCGGAAGTTGACGGCTTCGGCGCTGCCGTTGCGTTCGGTCATCGTCATCGTAATCGCTTGGGGCACGAAGATGTCGAGGTAGTTGGGACGGGCGCCGCCCCACCCTCCCCGCAGATCCCATATCAGTGAGTCGGCATCCTTCAGTTTTCCCGACCGCAACTCCTCTTCGAGAACGTCCTGATACCGGCTGCCTGCGTATGACCAGAAGCGAATGTATCCTATCTTCTGGCCAGCCCGCTCGACCATGCGGGCACTCTCGCGCAGCGACGATTTGAAAGCGTCTCCCGGCTCTATCGTTTCGGGCACAACGATAATGCGGCGTGTTTCGCCATTCGCTTCGCGCCGAATTTCGAGTGAAACGGGACTGCCGTTTTTGCCCGTGAACGACCCGACTGGCGCGAACGGCTTGCCATCGGCAGAAACGATTTCGTCGCCGGTCAGCAGCCCTGCCTTGTCGCCTGGAAGGCCGGCCATGACGCCGTAGACAAATGTCTTACCCTCGATCATCTTCGTAAAAATGCCGATGCCGGGATAGATCACCTTGTTGCTGGGGAAGTGTTTTGGGATCTCGGCGCGCAACGGATAGGAAAAGATTTCCGCCAACTGGTAGTAGCTCGGATCGTCGTTGATGTAGTGGCGCAAGTGCGAGGCTTTGAGTTCTCCAAGCATGGCGTTGATGACCGCCGAGCGCTCTACCGGCGACGCCGCCGCCGCATAACGTGGACGGTACGTGTCACCGAGTGCCGTCCAATCTAGGCCGTGCAGCTTTGAATCGTAAAATCGATCTCGAACCAGCCGCCACACTTCGTCGAACGGTCCTGTAGTGGCTTGTTCGGTTAGCGTCGACTGTTCGGCGCGCAGGGGCAGCGGGGCGGCCACAACTAACAGCGCAAGCCACGCACTGAGCATAATGCGCGCGATGGCCGGTGTGCGGGCGAGACTGTTTAAAATCATGATGCGTTCTCCGTCCCCCAGACGAAACTAGGGGATCGGGTTGGCCTTCACCAATGACAAAGCGGAAAGGTGAGAGGGTGTCATCCCGGCCGGAGGCGCGCCTCAAGCGCGCCGCAGAGCCGGGACCCACCTTGCAGCGCTTGATGTTCTGGGTCCCGGCACTCCGAGTTCGCGCTGCGCGCGCCCACCCCGGCCGGGATGACAGCGCCACCCGCTAATGCGCCAGCGCCTTGGCGATTTCTTCGGTCATCTTCTTGGCGTCACCCAACACCATAACCGTGTTGTCGCGATAGAACACGGGATTGTCGATGCCGGCATACCCAGACGCAAGCGACCGCTTATTGAAGAACACGGTCGCCGCTTTCCACACCTGCAAAACCGGCATGCCGTAGATCGGCGAAGTCTTGTCGTCTTCGGCGGCCGGATTGACGACGTCGTTGGCGCCGATGACGTAGACTGCGTCAGCTTGCGCGAACTCGCCGTTGATGTCCTCAAGTTCGAAAACTTCGTCGTAAGGCACGTTGGCTTCGGCCAGCAGCACGTTCATGTGCCCCGGCATACGGCCTGCAACCGGGTGGATCGCGTATTTCACTTCGACGCCGGCCTTCTTCAGCGTCTCGGCCATCTCGCGCAACGCGTGCTGAGCTTGCGCCACGGCCATGCCATAGCCCGGCACAATGATGACCTTGCTGGCGTTCTTCATGACGTAAGCCGCGTCTTCGGCTGAGCCGAGCTTGACGGGCTTTTGTTCGCCGCCCGCAGCACCCGGTCCCGCAGTTTCGCCGCCGAAGCCGCCCGCAATGACGGACAAGAACTGCCGGTTCATGGCTTTGCACATGATGTAGGAAAGAATAGCGCCCGATGATCCAACGAGTGCCCCGGTGATAATCAACGCAATGTTGCCGAGCGTGAAACCGATGCCAGCCGCCGCCCATCCGGAGTAGGAATTCAACATCGACACGACCACGGGCATGTCGGCGCCACCGATCGGGATGATCAGCAGCACGCCAAAGGCCAGCGACGCGAGCACGATGAGCGTAAACAACGCCGCCGAACCGCCCGACGTGCTGAACCAGTAAATGAGGAGCAGCAGGAACAATCCCAGCGCCAAGTTGATCACATGGCGCATCGGCAGCAGAATCGGCTTGCCCGACATCCGGCCCGACAGCTTGGCGAAGGCGATGACGGACCCCGTAAACGTGATGGCGCCGATGGCGGCGCCGAGCGCCATTTCGAGCAGGCTGGCGGCTTTGATTCCGGCACTCGGGGTAGCGGGATCAGCCAGAATACCGAACGCAGCTGGCGCTGCGAGTGCGCTGGCCGCAACCAAAACCGCAGCCATACCGACGAGCGAATGAAACGCCGCGATAAGCTCCGGCATCATAGTCATCGGAATTTCGCGCGCCGTCTTGGCGCCGATGAACCCGCCGATGCCGAGGCCGGCCAGGATCAGGATCCAGGACCAGAACGACGGTTGCGCGAGGCCCAGCGTCGTCACAACCGCGATGGCCATGCCGATCATGCCGAACAGATTTCCCTGCCGCGATGATGCCGGGCTCGAAAGCCCGCGCAGCGCGAGGATGAACAGCACCCCCGAGACGAGGTAAAGAAGCGCGGCGGCGTTTGCGGACATGGGGAGAATTCCTGTGAAACGGGGTCAGACCCCTTGCCACTGACGTTCGAGTTCAATCACATGAGCTGCTTGCAAGAGGTCTGACCCCTGTGCCTTACTTTTTCGCCGGCGCGTCTTT
>JANOKW010000056.1:0-1941 GCA_031419475.1 Hyphomicrobium sp.
TAAAGGTCGCCGAAATTAGCCTCCGAGAGGCCCTTCTGGAATTGAACCCGATTGCGTGCCATGCCACATCTCCTTGCGAAGACGTCAGAAATCGAAGATTCGCGTGGCCAGAAAATGGCTGACTATGGTGCGTAATCAGGTTGCAAATAGCCCATGACTTGGGCCAATACCAATGTGGTGCGCAGCGCGCGTGAACCGCAATTGCGGCGCGCCTCGCAAATGTCCAGAAGCCGCGAATACGTCGCGCCATTTTCCGGACGGCCGGACGTATTGGCGAAATGCAGAAAGATCACGTACCCGATGGCGTGCAGCCCTGCAGTCGTCGCCACGCGATTGAATACGCCCATTTGGCGCCGCCAAGCGAGGATGCGGTCGAGATAGAGCAGTGTCACATCGTCAAACGAAGGGTGCCGCAGCATCCCATCCATGACGGCGCCGAGTGGATCATCGAGTTTCAAAGGTACGGACTGGTTCATGTTTTCATGTCTGAATAAAAAAGGTTCGGAAAAATCTCGTAGCCATTATTCCAGATTTATAGGCCTACGTGGATAACATTTTTTCCCGCGATGCGCGAGTGCAACATGCGGTACGTCACCGAGGGGGGTTGCGATTCTGCGCTTTCGCGCGCCCCTTTGCGACGTTCGCAGCGGTACCGGCACACAGAGTTTATGGGTCAAATCTCAATCGTTCAATTTCAGAGACACGAAGGGCTCGATTTGCAGTTTGAGTGGGCGCACACGCCCTCCGGGATAATAGCGTTTGGCATAGCAGTATCTGCATCCTTGGCCTATCTCGCGCATTTTTCGAAGGATGAAAATATTGACGGCAGGGATCTCGGCAACCCAGCCGTTGATGACAACGCAGTCGCCGCTCTTTGAGTGCTCAAACGGCAATTCTGCCCCAGCGAGCCAACGCTCTGCATGCGTTTCGTCTGTCAAGCACCAGCCGAAAAACCCGACGACATCATTGCCGCAGAGTACAAAGCGGTAGTGATCACGCAGGATCTGGCCGTTCAAAGTGCTGGCCCAGTGGCCAAAGGAAAGCCGCGCAAAACTCTCTTGGCGCAGAAAGAGGCGGACCGCCACGCCGAGCGCGGCGTCCGGGTCTTTCAAGCGCACATCCTGCAAAGCCGGCGTGCTCTCAGTTTTGATTGCGGGTTTGGACATAATGGCTTGGAGTTTTCTAGCGTACATTTCCGCGTTTACGGAACAACATTTTTTTTCGTGATGCGCGAATGCAACACGATGGTGGCGCACCGAGATAGGTTGCGATTCTGCGATTCCGGACTCGCCACGCGTGACCTAGTCTGCCCACAAGTTTGTACCGCGTAAAAATATTGAACAGCTCATCGCTAACAATTTTACGCGGGGACAAACTCACATGACCGGCAAGAACAATCGTGCGCCCTTGGGCAGCGCGGGCGCTGTGCTGACTAAAAATTCCAACGGCGCGCCATCGGCTCCGGTCAAATTCACTTACAATTACAGTAACGACGCCGGGTGCGGCTCGGCTAACTTTGCAGACGACGCTGGCTTGACCTGGCGGCGCGCGCTGCTTGGTACGGTGGCGGCGGGTGCCATGTGGGCGGGCGCGCCCCGGTCGGCCAGCGCGGCGTGCTCGCAGAACGGCCCAGTTTCTGGGTTGATAACGGTCACGTGCACGGGTGCGGAAGCGCCGAACGGCTTCGCGGCCACTGGCGCGAATGGAGCAGATGGCATTAACAGCGGCGGAACTGGCGGCGTTGGAGGCGTTTTTGTTGGTATCATAGGATTGCCTGGCGACGCGGGCGGTTCGGGCGACAACGCCGTTTCTGGCGGCTCCGACATCCTCGCGACTGCGGCCGGTAGCGGCGTGTCGATCACATCCACCTCCGGCTCGGGACTTTCTATCCAATCTATCGGCGGCGCGGGGGCCGTCGGCGGCACCGGCGGCGCTGGCGGC
>JANOKW010000057.1:0-14527 GCA_031419475.1 Hyphomicrobium sp.
TTGGCGATTTGCTCGGAAGAATCGAGCTTGAATTCGTGATCAAGTGCGCCCGTATTCTTGATTACAAACTTGATCTGCTCGCCGGCTTTACCTTCCACCGTGTTCGGCGCAAATGCCATCGTGCCACTGCCTTCGGTCATCGCCAGCTCGATAACGCGGAAGTCCTTGATGGGGTCAGCGGGCTCTCCTGCTGCGAACATTTCGGCGTGCGATGCTGTCCCATGCTCTGCATGCTCATGCGCCTTATCGGCACTATGCGTGTTATTGGCTTTTACGGCACGCGGAGTTGCAGAGACCGGGGATCACGGCGCGCGGAAAACTGAAAGGACGTGATCCCGCATAGCCGCATTACTTTGCTGACGCTCACCGCGGCTTCCGGGAACGCATGCGGCGGGAGGCTCGGACGCCTTCGATGCCGCCTCGTAGTACCCGAGTACGACGTGTGGCGGGCGGGTGACTCGGATGAGCCGCGCATCCATGCGCGCGGGGCCGCAGGTAGCGTATTTTGCTCGGGTCTTTGGTATTGAAAGCTGCACGCGCGGGATGAAATTGCCGATCGCTTCCGCTAATGTGCCGGACAAATCACTTCAGCACGTGCCGTAAGTCCGGCGCGCAAAAAGGCGCAACATTCATTCAGCCCGCGCGCCTTGAGACACTGCACTTGATTCACTGCACTTTAGACACTCGATTTGGGACACGCGATTCATGACCAACACGACAACCTCAACGTTTGACTGGCGCGCCAACATCGGCTGGGCCGTGCTGGCAGTGATTGGCGCTATTTCGCTCGGAGTCGTAGCGCTGTCGCGCGG
Source organism: Hyphomicrobium sp. (assembly GCA_031419475.1). Lineage (GTDB taxonomy): Bacteria > Pseudomonadota > Alphaproteobacteria > Rhizobiales > Hyphomicrobiaceae > Hyphomicrobium_B. The sequence continues at coordinate 813 of JANOKW010000057.1, forward strand.
CGAGACGATCAATGCCATCTGGCTGGTCTCGGCATCCGTCTCAGTCTATCTCATCGCCTATAGGTTTTATGGGCAATTCATCGCGCACAAAGTTCTGCGCATCGACCCCTCGCGGCCAACACCTGCACAGCGCTTCAACGACGGCCTCGACTATTGCCCGACCGATAGAAACGTATTGTTCGGCCACCACTTCGCGGCCATTGCGGGTGCGGGGCCGCTGGTTGGGCCGGTGTTAGCTGCGCAAATGGGATATCTGCCGGGTACGCTGTGGCTGCTCGTCGGCGTCGTCTTCGCGGGCGCGGTGCAGGACTTCATTGTGCTCTGGGCCTCGACGCGGCGCGACGGGCGCTCTCTTGGCGACATGATCCGTGCGGAGCTTGGCGAGACGGCCGGCACAATCGCCATGGTCGGCGTGTTGATGATCATGGTCATTCTGCTGGCGGTGCTGGCGCTCGTCGTCGTCAAGGCGCTGGCGCATTCGCCCTGGGGCACGTTCACCGTCATGGCGACGATTCCAATCGCCGTCTTGATGGGTGTTTATGGCCGCTACTTCCGCCCCGGGCAAATCGGCGAAATGTCGGTCATTGGTTTTGCATTGCTGATGGCCTCGATCATCTACGGCCAGCATGTCGCCGAAGATCCAATCCTCGCGCCCATGTTTACGTTTACAGGCGAGCAGCTCTCCATGATGCTGATCGCCTATGGCTTTATAGCCTCTGTGCTGCCCGTGTGGCTGTTGCTCGCGCCGCGCGATTACCTCTCGACGTTCTTGAAGATCGGCACGATTGTCGGCCTCGCGATTGGCATTTTGATCGTGCAGCCCGATCTCAAAATGCCGGCGGTGACGAAATTCATCGATGGAACAGGGCCGGTATTCACCGGAGCCTTGTTCCCGTTCCTGTTCATCACCATCGCCTGCGGCGCGGTCTCGGGCTTTCATGCGCTCGTCTCGTCGGGCACGACGCCGAAGATGCTTGAAACCGAGGCGCACGCGCCGTTCATCGGCTACGGCGCCATGCTCATGGAAAGCTTCGTCGCCGTCATGGCGCTGATAGCTGCGTGCGCGCTGGAACCCGGCGTCTATTTCGCAATGAACAGCCCGGCCGCGTTGATTGGCACGACGGCGGCGGAAGCTGCGGCCACAATTTCGAGCTGGGGCTTTGTCGTCACGCCCGAAATGCTAGATCAGATGGCCAAGGACGTTGGTGAGACGACGATCCTGTCGCGCACAGGCGGCGCGCCGACGCTCGCGGTCGGCATGGCGGAAATCCTGTCCGGTGCTATCGGCGGCAAGGCCATGATGGCGTTCTGGTATCATTTCGCCATTCTGTTCGAAGCCCTTTTCATTCTGACGACGATTGACGCTGGCACGCGCGTTGCCCGCTTCATGATCCAGGATCTTATCGGCTCGTTCGCGCCGGCTTTCAAGAACACCAAATCCTGGACCGCAAACATCATAGCGACCACGATTGCGGTCACCGGCTGGGGTTATTTCCTTTATCAAGGCGTGGTCGATCCCTTGGGCGGAATCAACACGCTGTGGCCGCTGTTTGGCATCGCCAACCAAATGCTCGCCTGTATCGCGCTGACATTGTGCACAGTCGTGCTGTTCAAGTTGAAGCGCGAGAAGTACGCCTGGGTGACGGCAATCCCCGCGACGTGGCTGGCGATTTGCACGCTGACCGCCGGATGGCACAAGCTGTTCAATGCCGACGCCAAGATCGGTTTCCTGGCGCACGCCGAAAAGTTTGGCGCGGCGCTGGCCAATGGCGAAGTGCTGGCGCCTGCCAAGACGATCGAGCAGATGAACCGCATCGTGTTCAACGACTACGTCAACGCGACCATGGCGTCGCTGTTGATGGCGCTCGTGATCGCGATGATCGTATTCGGCATCCGCGCGATTTTCGAGGCGCGCGCCAACCCCAACATCACAGCGCGGGAAACCGCGCTTCAGGCGGCGGAGTGAAGGAGATGCTTTTTCGCGAGCTCTGCAATGTTCAAGGCGCGAGCCTTGCCAAATTTGGGGCTAAGCTTGGAAAGGGCCTGGCTTCGACCGCGCGGCTGATGGTCGGCGTGCCGGATTATGAAGCCTACGTGGCGCACCGGCAGAAGTTGCATCCCGGCGAGCCTGTGATGAGCTACGAGGACTTTTTCCGCGAGCGCCAGGCCAGCCGCTATGGCGTTAACGGGGGGAAGATTAGTAGGTGCTGTTGATTTTGCGCGCTTATTGGTGATTTTGACGCTAATCGCGTCACTTCGCCATGGCGGCAGATACCGGGCCGCAGCACGGGCTTACTGTGCTATGTTGTTTCAGCAGTTCCGCCCATCGCAAGGCATCTTAAGCACGATTGCGATGCATTCGCGCCTGCACGCGTCGCAAAAACCGTCAGCGTGCCAGCTCTGGTTAGATAAGTGAACTGACACTGAGCTGATTCTGGGCGGGCCTACGATGAGCCGATGATGAGCCGCTTAAGCGGCAAGGAGATGATGAGTGGCAAGTTTTAAGTTCAAGGTTGGCCAGATGGTCAATTTCAACCCAGCACGCGCGACGATCCCAGCATCGATCCGGGAATACAAGATCCTGCGTCAACTCCCATTTGAAGGCGGCGAGCGAACCTATCGTATCAAGACCATCGCCGAGCAATATGAGCGCATCGCTAAGGAAAGCGAACTCGAGCCGCGCACGATGGCGCTGTAGGGCTATCGAGAGCTGGGTATCTGAAGTTGCAGGAGCTTCTTAGCGGCGGCCGAAGCCTTGATCCCGCTTGGTTTCCTGGGTCGCCCGCTTGGTTTCCTGGGTCGTTAGACCGGGTGCTTGGCCAACGCCGTTAGTCCGTAAACGGGCTTGCTGCTTGCCTAAGCGTGGTTTTGCTGGCGGCTTCTTTGCCGGACCAAACAGCATCATGATTACAGCCACCGAAGCGGCCAGCAGACAACCCAAGATCAGCATTGGACTTAACTGTTAGCCTCGATCGATCACGCGCATGACACGCGCTTGATGGCCGTGCCACGGGCGAACGGATGACAATTGCCCTTTAACTTTGGGCGAGGATCATTAACAAATCGTTGTGAGGCGGTGGCCGGTTGCGGCACGCGCAACCAGCCAATAGCCGAGAGGCCCAATAATCAGCAGCCCGTTAGAAAAACGCCATTGTGCGCACTTCAATGCTTTCGCGTTTTGGGGCGCCCGGTGGCGTGGTCGGATCTTCAAACGCGCTGTGGTTCATAAATCGGGCGCGGCTGGTATCTGAATCAAACGTCTTCAACAAAAGCGCGTGATCCACCTGCATTTTGGGAAAATAATACCATCGATGATTAGGCGAATGGCGCATGACGTAAATCTCACCCGTGCGCTCTTGGTACTTGAGTTCCATGCGCAACAGGTCTTCGTCCGTCGCTGACGTCACGTCGCACATGGCGAGCGGCAATTCTTCGACCGGCTCATAGAGCGATTTCCAAACGTTGTAGAACGCGACGCGGCCTTTGAGCAGCTCTTCGGCTTCGTCGGGGACGATATCGCGCACGCGCTGGACGGCGGCCTTGGCCGTATAATCTGCGTGGACGAGAAGCACGGCTGGGCGCTGCGTCGTCGTTTGTGCCTGGAGATCTGCCGGCAAGCGCTTGCGGATGGTGTGGTCGAAAATGATAACGCGTTTAGCGCCTGTGTTGCGCGCTACGAAGTCTTCGATCTGTGGATAGAATTCTGATTTAACGGATGCGTCGTCATCATACGTCGAAAACTTAGCGGGAAACGGCTTGAGCTCGAAGCCTTCGCGATCAAGTGAAAACTCGTTCAGTTTTGGCCAACCATTAATAATCTCGACTTCTTTTGTGTCGGTTCCAGGTGGATTGCGTATTACCGAAGGGTCGGGCTCATAGAAGTAGTAATCCGGTGGAACGCCGTTATCGACGGTGTAATTTAAATTGGTTTTTACAGAGTGCAGCATGATGCATTCGTCCTCGTCTTTTTGCCGGTCAAACCGGTTCAGCCAGAATTTCGCCGCAGATTCTTAGCGCTGCGCCGTGAGACTTTGTAATCAACTCCGCGTCAGCGTGAACCCAGGCCCAACGTATGAGCGCTCCCAGCAGGGCAGTTTTTCAATGCCGTCCGTCATCCAGCGCGTCAGGTGCTTGTGGGGCGCAAGCGGCAATTTCTGATACTGGTGCAAGTGCATCGGCGCGGCGATAGCGATATCGGCGATCGTCGGCTCATCGCCGCACAGCCACTTGCTCTTGGCGAGACGCGCATCGAGAATTCCTGCAAGCTTGTGGAATTGCACATCTTGAGCGGCGAGGACCTGATCATCGGGCTTTTGATCGAAGAGCGGTTTCACGCAGTGCTCGACCAGGTACACATAGGCGCTCGGGAACCAGCTGGACGACTCCCACAAGAGCCAACGATTGATGTCGGCGCGCTTGCCAAGATCGAGCGAATACGCGCGGCTGTTACCAACTTTGTCGGCGGCGTATTGCAGGATCGCGTTCGATTCCCAGAGCACGAGATCTCCATCGACGAGAGCTGGAAGCGTGGCGTTGGGATTGATGGCCAGATAAGCCGGCGACTTTTGCTCGCTCTTGAAGTAGTCGATATGAACCCGCTCGTAGGGTGCGCCGAGGAAATCGAGCCCGGCCATGACCTTGCGGCAGTTGACTGTGATAGGATCGGCGTAGAGTTTCATGGGTTTCCTACTCTTGACCGGGTATTTGCCCGAGCGCAGCACGAGTTTCACCGGGATCAGACCAGATTAAACGCGCCATGTGAAGAGAGCAGGACTTATGTGGGATAGGCACACTGTGAGAATCCGCCGCTTGCCCTGCATGCTGCAGCGCACTACACCCACCCCATGGCACCCCCTCTTTTGACCCTGAAGAACATCTGGCTGACGTTCGGCGGCACGCCCCTCCTCGAAGGCGCGGAGCTGACTGTCGCCCCGGGAGATCGCATTTGCCTCGTTGGCCGCAACGGCTCGGGCAAATCGACCTTGTTGAAGATCGCCGCCAAGCTGGTTGAGCCCGACCAAGGCGAGCGTTTTGCCCATCCCGGCGCAAGCATCCGCTATTTGCCCCAGGAGGCCGACTTTGAAGGATTTCATACGACTCTGGATTATGTGGAAGCGGGTCTCGGACCGACGGACGATCCATACCGCGCCCGGGCGCTGCTCGAAGAACTGAGCCTGACCGGAGACGAAGACCCCGATCAGCTCTCTGGCGGCGAAGCGCGCCGCGTGGCACTTGCCCGGGTGCTCGTCGCCCGCCCCGACGTGCTTCTGCTCGACGAGCCGACCAACCACCTTGATCTACCAGCGATAGAGTGGCTCGAAAGCGAACTCAAATCTTTGCGCTCGGCGATCGTGCTCATCAGTCACGACCGGCGCTTCCTGGAGAACCTTTCGCGCAGAACGGTCTGGATCGACCGCGGCAAGGCGCGCCAGCTGGATCAAGGCTTTGGAGCGTTTGAAGAGTGGCGCGACAAGACACTTGAGGAAGAAGAGCAGGAGCGGCACAAGCTCGACCGCAAAATCATGCGCGAGAACGAGTGGATGCATGGCGGCGTTACGGGGCGGCGCAAGCGCAACGTGCGCCGGGTGCGAGAACTGCGCGCCATGCGCGAGGAAGTGCGCGAGCAACGCCACGTGCAAGGCAACGTCCGGCTTGACGCATCGGAGAGCGGGCTATCCGGCCGCCTGATTGCAGAGACAAAAGGCGCAACTAAAAGTTATGGCGGCACCCCGCTCGTCAAAGACCTCTCGATCCGCGTCATGCGCGGCGACCGGCTGGGTCTCGTTGGCCCCAATGGCGCCGGCAAAACGACGATCCTCAAGCTTTTAACGGGGTCTGAAGAACCCGACAGCGGAACAATCCGCCTCGGCGTCAATATGGAGCTCGTTTCCCTCGACCAAAAGCGCGACGAACTCGATCCCAATTGGACGGTGCGAGACGCCTTGACCGGCGGGCGCGGCGACCAGGTCATCATCAACGGTAAAGCGCGCCATGTTGCGAGCTACATGCAGGATTTCCTGTTCCTGCCCGAACAAAGGCTGACGCCGCTGCGCGTTCTCTCCGGCGGCGAACGGGCGCGGCTGATGCTGGCGCGCGCACTCGCGAAGCCTTCGAACGTGCTGGTGCTGGACGAGCCGACCAACGATCTCGATCTTGAAACTCTCGACCTCTTGCAGGAATTGCTCGCCGACTACCCGGGTACTGTTCTGCTGGTCAGTCACGACCGCGATTTCCTTGATCGCGTTGTGACCAGCGTGCTCGCCCCTGAAGGTGATGGGCATTGGAGCGAATATCCGGGCGGCTATTCCGACATGCTCGAACAGCGTAAAGGCTTAGAGCCAGCCAAGGTCGCGGCGGCTAATGGAGAGGCGCCTGGACGCATCCAGCCCCATAGCCAGGGCGCCACTGCAGCGCCATCAACGCCAAAGCCCGCGCGCAAATTATCTTTCAAGGAAAAACACGCGCTCGAAACGCTCCCCGGCCAAATCCGTAAGTTCGAAACCGAGATCAGCGTACTTGCTGGCAAGCTGTCAGACGCCTCCCTCTTCACCCGCAATCGTGCCGAATTTGATGCTGTGTCGGCGCGTCTCGCCACCACTCAGACGGCCCTGGAAAAGGCCGAAACGGCTTGGCTCGAACTTGACCAGCTGCGAAGTGAAATCGAAGGCGCGGTTTAAAACGGCGGCGCTTTCACCCTAAGCCGGCACTTCCGGCTATGACGACCGGTCAGTACGCGACAGGGCGCCGACAATGAAAAGTGCGACCGGTCGGCGCTCGCTAACCACTGTGTTTCTCTCAGTTTTTTGGGCCTTGTCAGGCTCAAGGGTCTGTCCGGTTTTGATTGAATCACGAACGGACCTAGCACTTTGTCTTGTCGTGCTTCTTTTCGGAACCCCGATTCCCACTTTTCCGGAACCACTATAACAGCTCCAATTATTTCGACGCCCATTCTTCCTTCACTTCATCGCACTTTTTGCCGATGAAGCTATTGATATCCTCGACCAGCGAACTCGACAAGATGTTGACCGTGTTATCGGCCGCCGTTGCGGTCCACAGTGCGCCTTTGATGAGGGTTGGCGCTTCGAGCTTACCCCAATTGATTTTGGCATCGATAGCGACGCCTTTTTCAAAGGTGATTTTCGGCGAAAAGTCGAATTTAACGTCGGCGGCGGGTTCGGTCACACGATCAACGACACACGTCACCTCGTGCTTGTCGAGCTGTGTTTCAAACTTTGCGTCCGTCATAGCCTTATGTAGATCGGCGCGCTTCAGTTTGACGGCCGACGTGCAGCGCACCGGGCCATAAGGCCAGCTCACTTTCAATTTGCCGACCAACTTGCCGAGCTGTTCCTTGCGCCAGCTCTTCACAACATTACAACTAATGTCGGACCCGCTTGCCGATGGTTTACGAAAGGCGGCACAAATATTGACCTTGCAAGCTTTGCGCGAGTCCCGCTCGGCCTTTTCTTCGGCCGTTAGTTCGATCTCGGGAGGACTGTCGGTGGCTTTGACATCGCCGCCGCTAGGTGTGACCGGGGCTGCCGCTGGATCGGCGTTCGCATCTGCCGCAGGCGCCGCTGAAGCGTCCGCAGCTCGGGCCGGAGTAGCCTCGGGTTTGACCTCCTCAGCTAGCGAGAGTGAAGCTGCGGCCGCGGACAGTGCAAAAGCCAGGACAGCTACTCGAAATCCAGTTTTCATACATTTTCTCCCGTGACTCTTGCCAATTCATTGCCCTCCACAAACGGAAAAAGTCGAGCAAGACTAAGGCACAGGTCTAAATCGCCCGAACTGCATGATTTCGTGGCCTGTCAGCTATGTTTCCAAGACTTGAACATTGGTTCGCCCGCCCCAATATAGCTGTCGTGCGATCCGTCATGCCCAAAATTCGGGGTGGCGGGCGCGGGGAAGGTTTTCGGGCTTCCTGAAACTGGAAGGTCGCTTCGGCGGAGGGCTTTCGTATGTCACGGATGACAATATTATCAAACCCCTTGCTCTTGGGGTTCGAAGAAATAGAGCGTTTGATCGACCGGGCCGGCAAAGGCTCCGCCGACGGCTATCCTCCCTACAACATCGAACGGGTTTCAACAAACGGCGAGCGCGCGGAATTGTTACGTATCACGTTGGCCGTCGCCGGATTTACCCGCGACCAGCTCGACATCACACTTGAAGACAATCAGCTGACCGTGCGGGGCAAGCAAGCAGACGACAAAGCGCGTGAGTATCTCTATCGCGGGATCGCCGCGCGTCAGTTTGTGAGAACGTTCGTCCTTGCCGACGGGATCGAGGTCAAATTGGCCGACCTGTCGAATGGACTACTGTGCATCGATCTGCACCGCCTTGAGCCTGAGCGGATTGTGCGCCGCATCGAGATTGGCGGCACTGCGGCCGTCAACAAAGGCCGCACATAGAGTCTTTCTGGACACAGCAATTTGAACCGAATCGTCCGAGGATCAAACCTTGGTATGGACTTTCGGCCCACTCGAAAAAGCCCGATTGATCCCCATATTGTGGTGATCGTTATCGTTCCGAAGGAGGAACAGCGTCATGAACACCAAGACCCAATCAAAGTCTTCGCGCAAGACAGTCGATACGCGCGCCGATCATCTGATGAGCGAGCTTGAGCTCGCCCGTCTCGGCGGCGGACAAGTAGCCTATATCAAGACGCTGTCGTCGGACGACGCAAAGCGTATGTTTCCAATGATTGAAGGTTTGCCGAAAGACATCAACTTATTTTCTCTGCACGCGGCGGACGGCACGCCGATCGCGCTGACGGATACTTTGCAGGCCGCAATCGGGCACGCCGAGGAAGGTGAACTTGCAATCGCGGCGGTGCACTGAGCACGATTTGGATAAGTCGAGAACAGATAGAGGCCGGACACATTATGTGCCCGGCCTTTACTCTTGGGTTTGCGAATGGTGAGTAAGTCTAAGCCAGCTTGAAGGGCATGTCTTTACCCGCGAAGAACGCGTCGATGTTGTCGAGGGCTTCAAAACCCATCTGATTGCGCGCTTCGACGGCCGCCGACCCCAAATGCGGCAACAGGAATGTATTCGGCTGATCGTAGTAGCCTTCGTGGATCTTCGGCTCGCCAGCGAACACATCGAGACCCGCGTAACCGAGACGGCCCGACTTTAACGCCGCGATCATATCCTCATCGTTGACGAGATCGCCGCGTGCCGTATTCACAACAATTGCACCATGGGGAAGTTTTTCAATCGTTGCCTTGTTGAAGAAGCCGCGCGTTTCCGGCGTCGATGGTGCGTTAATCGAGAAGAACTGCGACACCTTCAACAGGCTGTCGAGGCTGTCGTGATAGGTGACGCCCAATTCTTTTTCGCGCTCCACCGGCTGGCGGTAGAGATCGTAGTAGTGAATATCCATGTCGAAGCCGCGGGCACGCTGCGCGAGCGCCTGGCCGATCTTGCCGAAGCCGTAGATGCCGAGCACCTTGTTGTCGAGTCGCTGACCGACGAGCTGCAACGGCTGCCAACCCGGCCATTTGCGCTGACGCACCATAGCTTCGCCTTCGCCGGCGCGGCGCGCGCTCCCTAAGATCAGCAGCATGGCGATTTCGGCAGTGGCAACAGTGACGCCGTGGGGCGCGTTGCCGGCCTTGATGCCGCGCGCTTTGCAGGCATCGAGATCGATGTGGTCGAAGCCGATTGAGAACGTTGAGATGCACTTGATGTTCTCAGGCATTCTGTCGATGACGTCCTTGCGGCACTTTTCGTTGAGCGTCAGCAGGATCGCATCGACCGACTTGGCCGTCTCAAGCATCTCGTCGATAGTAATCTTCGGATTGTCGCCATGCGCGATGACGTCATAAGTCGCGCGGGCCCGCGCCATAGCGGCTTCCGGCAGCGGCCAAGTAATCAGGATCTTCTTTTTCATTTTTGCAGGGCTCCCCTAAGTCCGTCCTTGGATCTTCGCCGGTCTATCGACTTTGGTAGGGTATGGCTTTTGCCCGAGGCTCGCGCGCCTGACAAGCCCGAAGCAGCATCGAAGTGCTGATGGCGGGTGCGGCAAGAAACCATTTCTTCACCATGACAGGAGCACTGTCTGGTGCCGTGCAATGCCAACCCCGCAAAGGCCGGGCCCCAACATGTCCCGACCATCCCTCAGGATCATCGTAATTTTGGTGGCGGGCCTCGCCGGCCTGAAGGTCTGGGCGCAGGACCGCTATTACCGTAACATCGTGCATGAGGCCCTGATCAGCGCCTATCAGGAGCGCGCTGCAGCAACGTGCCAGAAAGAGGCCGTAAGGACCCAGCGCAGCAAACCGGCAAACCCTTGGTCGGCGCCACGAATTGTCATAGGCGGCCACCACGTCAAAGTTGATCTATGGGACATTGATAATCCACTGTGGGAGGTGCGCTACCGCCATCCAAACCTAGTTTTGAAGGCGGGAGCGAGCGGCGATGTCCGCTGCTCGTACGACCTGACGGCGGGCATAGCAGCCATTGCAAATGGCAACCCCTAGCGGCGCGTGCCCTGCACCGCAATCTGAGCCATGAAGAGGTGGTCGAAACGGCCGCGCGTGGCCCAGGAAATCAATTCCGTTCGAGCGCTAAACGGCGTGACGGGGCCAACTTCGTGAATGTCGAAGCTCGCTTCCTCGAACATCTGGGCAAAGGTATGCGGTGTGAACCAGCGCATGTGCGTGCGGTCGAAGACACCACGATCTTCAAGGTTGAAGCGGCCGTTGATAAGTTCACCGATCACGCGCCAATGCGAAATGTTGGGTGAACTGGCGAGCACCATCCCGCCGGGCCGTACAAAACGCGACAAGTCCTTGAGGACGCGTCCCGGCTCCACGAGATGCTCCAAGACTTCGGAAAGAATTATGGCGTCGAAGGATGCCGGTTGCCAATCGAAGGCCAACGTTTCGACGTTTCCGGTTATGACTTCCGTCAAGAATTGGCGGGCTTGCGCGGCCGCAGATTCGAAAAGCTCGACGCCGACGTAACGGCCGCAGCATCCTTCCGCGAGCGCCAAAGCGCCGGTTTCGCCCGAACCACATCCGATTTCGAGGATTGCGGCCGAGGGATCGCGCGGCAGACGCTCGATGAAATCCGCGCGCGCTCCTGCGAAGTAGCTCTTGGGCTTCGAAGCATAAAAACTACTGAAGTTATCGGCCGTTCCGGCGGCATCGTTTGACACGCGCGCATCCCTAGGATTTTGAACCAGGACTACCCATAACATCCTATTCTTGAAGAGCGGACTAACGCCCGGAACGCGGCGGCCCGGCTTTTTGAACGTACATCGGTTTCTTTGGGTCGATGTCTCAGTTCTTAATTCGAAATTAACCGGAAATCGCCATTCCTGATGATTGGGGTCGCACATTATTGGGTGGGGCCTTCGTATGCGTATTCAGTATTCGAGCAACCGTCTTGCGTTTGCCGCTCGAGAGATTTGTTCGTCTTGCCATCGCAGCTCTATTGAGCGCGACACTGGCCGGCGCTTGCGTCAATCCCATCGCCATGAGTGGACCGCAGTTTGCCACCCGCGCAGGCAAGGTTCCTCTGCAGCGCATCTATCGCCTCGGTGTCGGGGACAAACTTAAAGTCACTGTGTTCGGTGAAGAAAATCTATCCGGCCCACTTGAGGTCAACGGCGTGGGACAAGTTTCCATGCCCCTCATTGGCGAATTGCCAGCCAAAGGTTTGGCACTCAACGAATTCCGCGACGCCGTTGCGCAGCGGCTCGCTGACGGCTATCTGAAAAACCCTAAAGTGTCGGTCGAAATGACCAACTACCGGCCGATCTATGTGCACGGCGAAGTCAAGAACGGCGGCGAGTTCCAATACAAGAACGGACTTCTGTTGCGCGATGTCGTCGCCATGGCGGGCGGCTACACATATCGCGCGGACCAGACCTATCTCTATATTGGGCGCGAGGGCGAACCAGACGCGGCTGTGAAAATGCCCGCCGACATCCCTGTGCTGCCCGGCGATAACATCAAAATTCCCGAAAGGTTCTTCTGATCCGGCATCCGCCCCGGAGCGGGGTTTCAGTTTCGAGCGTTTGAGTTATGCGTAACGGAAGCACAGCAATTTGGCGCGCCCCATCCCGACTTTCGGGCTGGCTGCGCAACTGTGCTTCGGCATTCGTCCTTGCAGTATTATTTCTCGATACCAGTGCCCGTGCCGGCGAACTCGATATCGACGACAAGGACGGGCTGAACACGACGACCATTGCCAAACGCGAGAACGACATAGAATGGCTGAACGCCAAGAACTTCGGTGCTGAAACTGTGGCCGGCCGCAACCGGCAGTTCGTCAAGCCAGAAGGCATCAGGGCGGGCAGCTACATGGTTTCTCCTGAAGCTGGGGCGCTCGTGATCTTCGATGACAACATCTTTGGCACGGACGCAGAAAAGGTCAGCGACATCCGCACCGAGCTGACGTCGGGCGTTAAATTCAACTCACAGCTGCCGCGCCACGCGCTCGACTTTTCGCTCGACGGCAAACTCGTCAGTTTTGCAGAGAATTCGGATCAGGATTTCGCCAACGCCCAAGGACGGCTCGACGGCGCTTTGCATTTCGATCATGCTCACACACTTGCCGCTGGCGTGCTCTCATCGCTGACGCATCAGGAACGCAATAGCCCATCATATCCGACGGCAGCCCGCGGCCCTGTCCAAGTCTTTTACAATCGCGGCGCAACCGGCATTACGCGCGATGTTGGCCGGCTTTACGGCACCATTTCCGCCGCTGCCGAAAGCTGGGACTTCGCCGATACCACCGCCTTGGATGGCTCTCATCTCGACCTCGTTCCGCGCGATCTCAAACTTTACAGCACCACACTGCGGACCGGTTACAGGTTTTCTCCGGGCTACGAAATCATCGGCAAGGTCAAAGGCCTGAAGACACTCAACAAGGGCGGCGGTGGCACCGATACCGACGCACTTGGCTATGAAGCCCTGGCCGGTCTTGCCTTCGAGACGAACCCGCTATTGCGCTGGCGTATTCTTGGCGGCTTTGGCGTGCGCGATTATGAGCAAATAGGCGTCGAGAACTTAATGGTTAGTCTCATGGAGGCTGAGGTTCAGTGGTTGCCGACGCAACGCTTAACGATCTACGGCTCGCTAACGCGAAGGCTCAATGAAACGGGCGGCCCGGATGGTTCGGCCCTGCTCCAGACCGGCCTCAGTGTGAGGGCAGATTATGAGATCTACCACAACCTCCTGCTCAACAGCGGTTTCGAGATCCGCGAAGACGCTTCTCTTACGTCCAACACCTCCGAAATGGTCTATGGGGCCCGGCTCGGGCTAGAATACTATCTAAATAAAAACTGGCTGTTCACCTTTGCCTACGAACATGACCTGCGCGAGTCGGAAAGTGATTCGCGCGACATGCATCGCAACCGGTTCATGATCGGTGCGAAATTGCGGTTCTAGGCGCCAGGGAGAATGGAAGAAAATCCCGACGAACTGAGTGAAGGCGGACAGGGCGGCGGGGGAATGAGCCTCGAGCGCGCGGCTGCGGCTGTGCGCAAGCGCTGGAAGCTCATCGTCGCATTGCCCATTTTGACCGCACTTCTTGCAGCTGCAGTTGTATTGGCTCTGCCAAATCGTTTCGACGCCTCTGCAATCGTCCAAATCGATCCGCGCCAGAAACTGGTATCAAACCTCGATAGCGTCGTCACCGATCTCAAGGGCGACAACCCGACCGTTGAAAGCGAAGTTGAAATCATTCGCTCGCGCCCGATCATT
>JANOKW010000058.1:0-9696 GCA_031419475.1 Hyphomicrobium sp.
GCACGACGTTTGCGTCAGAGGGGCTTAGCCCTCAGTCCGTCAAAGACGCGGATTGTCAGCCCAGGCGAATCTTTCAATTTTCTCGGACAACAATTTGCGCCGATAGACGGAACTAAGAAGCCGCACGAAGTCGTTTTAGGTGCACCCAAACACTGCAATAAGATGGATTGAGAGGAAGCCGAGTTCGCATATCCCTATTTTGCCCTCAGCGAGAGGGACGACGCTTAGGCCTTACTCAATGTGTCAGGGGTTATGCTGTTCCGAGCTGGAAAATCGACATGCGTTTCCCCTTGTTGTGGTGAGTGAGCACGGAGAGTGCCGCCGGGCGGCTTCGAAAAAGGAGCAACGCCGGTCGCGTAACTTTTGCGGGACTGGGTCCCGCACGGTGCTGAACGGATGGGCACTTGTCGCAACGGGCGTCCCAACAACTCATTGATATTGTTTAAGCCGTGTAGGCTAGTGCGGTCTCTTAATCAGCGGGTCGCAGGTTCGAATCCTGCATCGCCCACCATTCGGTTTTTCCAAAATAGAACAGGACGTTAGGCAAGGCGATTTGCTGCGTATTCGCTTCGTTTCTTGCCCATAAAAACCACCGTGGCAAGCACATGGCAAGCACGCGGACCTACGCCATGTAGCCCGAAATGAGAGTTGTAACACCCCTCGACGCGCGCAGGCGCGCGTTGTTGCTAGGCTGTGTCTTTCGTAGTCTCCAGCAGTGTGAGCGTCTTATCGCACGAGCTGTTTCCGCAAAGAGCGCCGAGGGCATCGTGGTAGATCGATCCTGGACCCGCCGCGGTCGCAAATAGCGTCATCGACGAGCGGAATTTGAGGTCATCGGGCGAGCCAAAGATCTGGCGCAGCGTGCGGCCCTTGATTTTGAGGACCTCCCGCGTCACCTCGTCGAGGCGCGGCACGAGCACGGGATGGGCGAGATACGCTTTGGCTTCATCGAGCGAGGCGATGCCATAGAACGTTGCTTCGTCGGAAAGGCCCAAGCCACGCATTTGGGGGAAAACGAACCACATCCAGTGCGAGCGCTTATGGCCTTCACGCATCTCGGCCAGGGCCTGCTAATAGTTGTCCCGCTGGGCATCGACGAACCGCTCAAGAGTAAATGTGGTCATCCTGATCCCTCTGTTGGCTTCCTCGATAATACCCCATGACGCACACCCGCGCGCAGTGGTATTTTTGCGGTGTATTGTGAGGTGTCTACGCGGTGGCCGCGCGTGCCGCGTGCCGCCGCCGCTGAGCCTCGGCGATACGCTCGCGGCCCTCGGTCGTTCTCGGTCCCGTCGAGAGCCCGCCGTGGTTGCGGCAGCGGCCATTGGGCTGGGCGGTTCGGATGCACGGCGCTCCCTTGCGGGTCTTGGCCCCGCACTTCGGCGCGGGCGGCGGCGGCACGTAGCGCGGGTGCCGATAGCCCGGAGGCTGCGGAGCCCACGGGTAGCCCAGCGCACGCGCTTCTTCGTCCCGCGCGAATTCCATGTCGTCGAGGCAGGCGAGGAGCTCGCCGTCGAGATCGGCAAACGCCATGTCGAGTTCTTGGGCCAGGGGATCGTTGGCACGCGCCTCGGCCAACGCGGCCTCTTCGGCAAGTTTGACTTCTCGCTTCATGGCCCGCGCCGCCTTCCCTCCGAGCTTCGAAAGCATCTCCAGCGCCGCGTTGGCAGAACCTTGGGCCGCTGCCCGTGCATGGGCAGACCAGTCGAACAGATGGCGCAGCGTGGCAACATCGACGCCGATGTCCGCCGCAAGTTCGCCGGCCGAACCTGTCAGCCCGGCGCGCGCGATCAGGTCTTCAAGCGTTGGAACTGAGCTGGCAGACGTGTCTGACATGGTACGCCTGAAGCTGCGGGCCGTTGCTTTCGAGCGTCGCGCTTTCCGGCCTGGGCGCGTTCGGCCGCGGCGTGATGCTCGCACGAGCGCTGCAGGCGCTGGGTTCCTTCATCGTAGCCGCGCTTCATGGCTGCGCGTGCTTCGGGCGTCTCATTCAGGAACGCCCGGAACTCGTCGACGCTGACGTGCAGACTGGACGCGATCTCGAATAGCTTACAATCGAACCCCGCCAGCTCGGCGAGCGTGTCAAGCGTGGCCACATCAGCTTTGAGCTTCGGCGATGCCTGAATAGCCTGGGTATGTGTCGAAGTCTGCATATGCTGGTTCTCCCTCGGTCCCAGGCTGGCGCGGAAGGCGAACCGCGTCAATGCCGGGGGTCGCAGGGATGGTGGACTGCTGCGCTAAATTCTCGTCCTCGCGCCTCATTCAAAGTAATCGCCTGTAGCTTTGCGGACCCGTTCACCGCAAATGCCTGAGCGCTCGGCAGCCGGCGTCAAGTGCGTCCGCATCAGTGCTATCATGTACCCATGAACATCGTCCCAGTCGTCACCGAGAAATTCCATGTCGATTTGCTGGCGTTGGGCCCGAGCGAATGCCGCTGGGCTAAAGCGCAGAAGCCCGTCGAGCCGCAGATGCATCATCGAGTCGATGTTCCAATCGATATCGACCGGCTCGTCTACCTTGCCCAGCGCTGAGATCAATTCGCCGAGTTGGCGCCATCGCTTCTCGTAGCGTGTGTTAGCATCGGCGCGCATCCTAAACCTGCGGCCGCTGTTCATTCCGCCAGGCTGCCCCGAACTCAACGCCGCCGAAAACATCTGGCAGTACCTGCGCCAAACCTATCTGTCGAACCGCGTGTTCGAAACTTACACCGCTATCGTCAATGCAGCAGCAGACGCCTGGAACAAACTCATCGCCGAAACTGGCCGCATTTCCT
The DNA here is from genome assembly GCA_031419475.1 of Hyphomicrobium sp. Lineage (GTDB taxonomy): Bacteria > Pseudomonadota > Alphaproteobacteria > Rhizobiales > Hyphomicrobiaceae > Hyphomicrobium_B. The sequence goes on from JANOKW010000058.1 coordinate 2,774, forward strand.
CCGTCGCCACCCGCGACTGGGCTATCACATGTCAATAATTATGCGGATTGGTATAAGCCAGCGTCTGCGAGTTCGCCCCTGTCACCGTGTCGGTCAGCCCCGTGATGTTCAAACTATCCCCGCGTAGGACCGTGAACCCCGACACCGGCGTCGCGCGCCGCCGGATGCGGCAGGATCGCGATGCGGCACGGCCTCGATGCGCCCGGCGCACCTGTTGTGCTGACACGTGTCGTGCGTGCCGTCCTTCGACGGCATGACGGAGTTCTGCAATGAGCCGCGGCACTGTCAGGTGATTGCCGTTCTGGTGCACGTTGAACCTATATCTTCGGCGAAAAAGTAACGGCTATTCCCTTTTCATCACGATGCACCTTCGGTAAATAGCCGTCATTTGCAAAGCCCAGTGAGAAAAAAGAAAATCGGCGGCCGGCCGGCTGGTTTAAGATCGCTGCGCAAAAAAATCGCAATCGCAAGCCCGTCACGATTGAACTGCCTGTGCTGCCAATACTTCACGAGGTCATAGCCGCAAGCCCCACAGGGGATCTCACATTCCTCGTCACTGAGTTCGGACGTCCGTTTACGGCGAACGGTTTTGGAAATTGGTTCAGGCGTCGTTGCAATGAGGTAGGTTTGCATCAGTGTTCAGCGCACGGTCTTCGAAAAGCTGGAGCCGCCCGCGCAGCAGAGAATGGCGCAACCACACACGAGCTCATGGCGATCTTCGGATGGCAGACGGTGAAGGAGGCGGAGCGCTACACGAAATCCGCAGAACGCAAGCGTCTGGCTGGCAGCGCAACACGTCTACTTCGTCAACCGAAGGCGAGCAAAAAGGGAACGAAAGATCCCCACTTTTGACAGCGGAGTGGTCCCCACTTTGGTCAACGCTTTGAAACTGTGAAGTTTTTTGACGTAGTGGTGCCCAGGGCCGGAATTGAACCAGCGACACTGCGATTTTCAGTCGCATGCTCTACCAACTGAGCTACCTGGGCATCTCTCCGCCGGTCGAAGCCCAGCACGAAGTCGCGCCCTTATAGGGGGCCTGTCAGGCGCTGGCAAGCGTCGCCTAACCGCACTCCAGTTTAATCATCGCTCTGCACGTTTTCTTTAGCACCGGGCATGTTTTCCTGACCATCTTCATCGCTATCGGAGTCCCCGCCTGCGATCACGTAGCTCCCGGTTACCCAGCGCCCTAGATCGACGGCGGCACAGCGTTTGGAACAAAATGGCCTAGTGGCCTCCACCGGCGGTTTGCGGCAGACCGGGCATTTCGGTGTGCGCCCCGATTTGGCGGCAGGTTCGTCATCCAGCATGCGGCTTATCCCGGTACATCAATCGCGATCTACTTCGGCAAATTTCAGCCAGTTGAAGTGAATCGGGAATCCTTCAGCATTCAAAAGCGCGACGACCTCCGAGACTGGCAAACCAACGACATTGGTGTAGGAGCCGTCGATGCGTTTGACGAAACTTCCGGCCAGTCCTTGGATGGCATAGCCGCCTGCCTTGCCGCGCCATTCGCGCGACGCGATATAGGCCTCGATTTCCGAACGCGAAAGATGCTTGAAACGAACTTTGGTTTCGACGATTTCTGAGCGAATACGGTCATCGGGCGTGATAAGATACACCGCTGTAAAGACTTTGTGGACCCGCCCGGATAAGAGCTGCAGCGACGCCATGGCTTCTTCGACGTGTGCGGGCTTCATGAGAATTTTCTTGCCGACGGATACGATTGTATCGGCGGCCAAAACATATGAATCCGCAATGTCCCCGTCATTTGCGATTTGATCGCGCGACGCTTCGGCCTTGGCTCGCGCCAAGCGTGCGACGAGGCGCCTGGGGCTTTCTCCGCGTTCGGCAGATTCGTCGATTGACGAGGGACGTAGTGCATCTGGCGTGACACCAACCTGGGCAAGCAACGTCAACCTGCGCGGGCTTGCGCTGGCCAACACAAGGCGCGGCCGCTCAATCTCACCCTTCACCTTGGCCCGCTCGCGCGCCAGGGCCTTGCGCAGACTCTCGCGGCTAGGTGCCGCCGCCGGTTTCCCAAACGCCGGAATTAGCTTGGCCCTAAGTGCAGAAATCATCATTAACCCCGATGTCCGTCGCCCCAATACTGGGCGCAGTGCCGCCTACAGTCCAACAATGCTGAGGTGCTGCGCCAAAAGCAAGTGGCCGGGCAGCGTTGCGGCATCCATCGAAACAAGGCATCTATAGGCCATTCACTCGTGCTTTTTGAAGGCTGACATGGTCTCAAAATCAGAAGTCGCAGAATTCATCGCGAAAGCCCCCTTATTTGGGTCGCTGGACGAAGCGGGCCGACAGGCCGTCGCCCAGGAAATGCGGGAATCCAACTACGCTTCCGGACAAGTGATTTTTACGCGCGGAGATCCAGGCCTTGAGTTGCACGTCGTGGTCAAAGGCCGGGTTCGCCTCTCGGTACTAACTTCGGACGGACGCGAACTGTCATTCGCACATGCCGAGCCAACCTCGGTATTCGGCGAACTTGCCGTCTTCGACGGGCGTGCACGCTCTGCCGACGCAACCGCCGTTGGCAAGGTGCAGACACTGACGCTTTCAAAGGCGTCGTTCGCCCGGTTGCTGACAGCAAAGCCGCAAGTTGCAGTGGCGGCCATACGCTTTCTATCGGCGCGCCTTCGGGATGCCGACGAGCAACTCGAAGCCATCGCGCTGCATCCAATCGAAGCGCGCCTTGCCCGATTTTTTCTAGCATCCGCACGGCAAAAAGACCCGGAGACAAAATCTAATCGCGTGACATTATCGCTGCCGATTTCACAAAGTGAACTTGCGCTACTCGTCGGCGCCAGCCGGCCAAAGGTGAACGCGGCGCTCGCTCTCCTCGAAGCCGAAGGCGCAATCGCACGCAAGGGGTCCGATGTCGTCTGCGATATCGAAGCATTAAGCGGCATTGGCGGCGTCGACTGACAAATCTTTGAGGGTCACGTGACCGGAGATCTGCAATCTTGGTGGCACGCATGACGGCGCCGGAACTGAAAAACTGGCGCACGCTGCTATCGCGCATACGGCTTGTTTTGAGTGGGCTGCTCGCCCCCTTGAGCCGCCTCCTGTCGCGGTATGCCGCTGCCGGAACCGCAGGCTATCCCCCCGATACGCAGCGCCGGCTGAAGATCCTCAATATGATTGCACTGCTGATCGTGATCACTACACTCGTGTTCGCGGCCCAGCAGGCGGCAGCCGATTTCGACAAGATGAAGCCGGTTATTATCATCAATATCTTACTCGCCGCCATGGCGATGATGGTGCCCCTTGCCCATCGCATCAGCGACATCGCCGGAGCCATATTGATTGCGGTCGCCGAACTTGCAGCACTTCTGGCTTTCACAGCCTACTTTGGGCGCACGGCCGGAACCCCGTTGATGTACGTCGCGTTCTCAGCGGCGCCGTTCGTGGTTTTTGGCCTTAAACGGATGTGGCTAGTTTTGGGGACGGTGCTGACCGCACTAGTCCTCCATCTCTATGCGTACTTCACGTTCCATCGTTCGGACGCATGGCTGCCGATGGATGACGCATTTCTGAATGCTAACTATGTTCAGGGCGCCATAACAGCCTTCGGCTTGATCGCTGCCTCGGTGTACTATGCCTTCAGCCTTGCCGAGCGTGCCAAGGCCGAGACCGAAGCCGTATTGCGCAATGTGCTCCCAGACAATGTCGTTGAACGCTTGAAAGCGGTGCCAGATGCCGCCATTGCCGACGGTTTTGCATCAGCCTCTGTATTATTTGCCGACGTCTCCGGGTTCGTGGCGATGGCGCGCACGCTTGGTCCGGAAAAAACGGTGGAACTCCTCAATAAGCTTGTCAGCCGCTTCGATGATCTCGCCGAACGCCACGGCGTGGAGAAAATAAAAACGATAGGTGACGCTTATATGGTTGCGTCCGGTGTTCCCGAGCCGCGCCCCGATCATGCCGTGGCTCTCGCCGATATGGCTCTCGACATGATCGATGCAACGCGCGACATCAGCATTGAGACGAACTTGCCGATCAATATCCGGGCCGGCATGGCCTCGGGCCCCATGATGGCGGGCGTCATCGGCAAACGCAAGTTCAGCTATGACGTGTGGGGTGACCCGGTCAATCTCGCGAGCCGCCTGGAACAAGCGAGCCTTCCCGGCCGCATTTTGATTTGTCCAACTTGCCGCGAAGCCCTCGAAGGCCTATTCGAGATGCAGCCGCGCGGCATGATCGAAGTCAAGGGCGTTGGCGCGCAAGAGACATGGTATCTGGGCGCGCGCAAGTAAGGTCCTCGACTAGCCCTTCCAATGGAGCGCGCATACGAGTGTAAACAAGCGCCGCGCCGTATCGCCGTCGACGGCAATCTTGCCAGCTAGTCTTTCAACCAGTATCTGACTGCCTTCGTCATGCAGCGTGCGCCGGTTTATATCGATGGCTTGAATGCGTGCTGGCGGCGCCGTGCGCACCGCGTCGTAATATGACTCGCACACAAAGAAATAGTCTTTGATGACCCGCTTCAACGGCGTCAACGGCACCTGATGATGGGTCACCGCTTCGTCATCCTCGCGGGAAATCGCAAACTGAAGCCGGTCGTCTACGACAGAAAGGTTGAGATTATAGGGCCCTTGGTCGATCCCTTCGACGCGAAACGAATTTCCGTCCAGAATATCGAAGATGGCGACTTCACGCTCGTGTTCGACATTGACGTTGGCGCGGCCGAGGGACTTCTGGTCAAGCGTGATCGCGGCGATCTTGTCGCGCCCCGTCCCGTTCTCGCTCGATGCTACGGCCATTGCTGATCAGCCCGACGTATCAAGCCGGATTTCGACCGAGCGGCGATGCGCCTCCAGGCCTTCCGCACGCGCCAGCGTCATGGCGGCAGGCGCAAGTTGCTTCAAGGCGTCAGCATCGAGCTTAAGTATCGACGTGCGCTTCATATAGTCGAGCACACCAAGCCCGGACGAAAATCGCGCGCTGCGTGCTGTGGGGAGAACGTGGTTTGAGCCCGATACATAGTCGCCGATCACTTCCGGCGTCAGGCTGCCGAGAAAAATGGCACCGGCATTGCGGATTTTCCGGCTCAGAGCTTCCGCGTCCGCAGTTGCGATCTCCAGATGTTCGGCAGCTATCCGATCGGCAAGTGCTGGCGCTTCATCAAGCGACCGAAGCACAATCGTTGCACCGAATTCGTTCCAGCTGGCAGCTGCGATATTCCCCCGTGACAACGTCCGCAACTGGCGCTCGACAGCGGCTTCGACGGCTCGCGCGAAGGTGGCGTCATCGGTCATCAAAATCGACTGCGCCGCTGTGTCGTGTTCAGCCTGCGCCAAGAGATCGGCGGCGATCCATTCAGGGTTATTGTTCTTGTCTGCGATGATCAACACTTCAGAGGGACCCGCAATCGAATCGATGCCAACTGTGCCAAACACCTGCCGTTTCGCGGCCGCCACGTAGGCATTCCCAGGACCGACGATTTTTACGACCGGGATTATCGATTGCGTGCCGTAAGCCAGAGCCGCAATCGCTTGCGCACCGCCAACGCGGTAGATTTCTTCAACGCCTGAGAGCTCAGCTGCAGCGAGCACCAAGGGGTTGAGTTCGCCGCGCGGGCTTGGCACGACCATGACAACGCGCGGCACGCCCGCGACTTTGGCTGGTACCGCGTTCATCAGTACGGAACTTGGATACGAAGCAAGGCCGCCCGGCACATAGAGGCCAACGGACTCGACCGCAGTCCAGCGGTGGCCAAGTTCAACGCCCGCCATATCGCGGTACATGTCGTCGGCCGGTATTTGGCGCTCGTGATGGTCGTGAATCCGGTCGCGGGCAAATTTGAGTGCGTCGAGCGTGACGGCCGAACACGCCGCAACTGCCTCTTTGATTTCGGCGGGCTTCACGCGAATGCCAGTTTTCGCGAGATCGATTGCGTCGAATTTTGTCGACAGATCGATCAAGGCATCGTCCCCACGCGCCCGGACATCCGCGATGATCTCAGCGACAACCCGATCGACATCCGCCGAGACTTCACGCTTTTGCGACAGAAGCGTCACAAACGCCTTGGCGAAACCTGGGTCGGAGCTAGTGAGACGCATCGGCATCGCTGTTTAGATCGGCCCCCGTTTCGAGCCGCCTTCCGGAATTTCAATTGTTTTCGTAATCGGGATGGTAGGGCGAACGTTTTGCCGACCAAGCGCCGCCCAAATCCTTCATTTCGACTTCGAGGCATTCCACCATAAGGCGGATGCCCGCGCCGCCAGAAAATGTCAACGTGACATGACCTTCCACAGCATCGGTATCGGTGCCCGATTCAAAACCTATTGCCAGTAATGCGAGTGTCTGAGACTGATCCTTGAGGTCCATGCCCTGGACCTTAGCGTCAAGCACTCTGTCGATACGCAGGCCCGAGCGGCGCCGCTCGAAGCCAGAATTCTTGTTCTTTGCAGTATTCTTGAGCGTCACGGCCCAGTCGAAGCGATTGCCAACTGCCGCAAAACGCTTCTCGCGCGGCAGATAAGCCATATCTGTGACCCGAAACACCGCGTCCTGAAAATGAGTTGAGATTACGCTCAGATCTTCGCGGTCGAGCGCAATGAGTTTGAGATCGGGCATCGGCCGGAACCTCTCCTTCGCAAGCGGTCATCCGCTTTCGCATGGGAGTAATAACCGGTAGCGCAGCCCTAACGCAACACCGCTGGCCATGTCCACGAGCCGGGCCGCCGTTATCGCCCTCGGCATCGACCTCCGCGCCTGAACAGGCTGCACTTACGATATGAGACACATGCAATTCGTCCTTTGCCTGCACAGGCTGTTGAACTTCTCGCCTGCTGACAAGGGTTCGCGAATATGATTCCGTTGCCCTTTGGAATGCAAGGGGGCTTCGATGCGCGGATCGGATCAGAACTCAGGCTCGTTATTCTCTTATGTTGACCTTGAAAGCCGGG
>JANOKW010000059.1:0-3588 GCA_031419475.1 Hyphomicrobium sp.
AAAACCTCGCGCTTCGTCGTCTTTTTCTTCGACGCGTAATCGAGTGACGAAAAACTCAGCTGGTTCTCTGCCATCGGACACCCCCTCGAATCATCGAGATCAGTGTGCCATAGTCCGGCAGTTAGTCAGAGGTTCCTTAACGACTGACAATCTCGGTTTCATTACTGAAACTGCTCTACAAGTCGAGGGGCAGGTTCACCATAAGCGGCGACTCGGGCCATTTGTCCGGCAATTCACATTCAACCGACACCTCAGCATCTGCGTTTTTGCACGCGGCGTGTTGCAATCCGTTGGAGACCGTGATGCGTAATGACACGGATTTGAATTCGATTAAAAATGTGTTGCCTTTGCTCATAATTGCGGGTGTTGCCGCACTGATGATCTCAACTCTTATGCTGAGCGCCGCGCAGAGGCCACAACAGGCCACCCGCGTTTGTCGCTATGATCGATCGGCTGCGTTTGGAGCTTGCTGCGCATTACGTCCTTAAGGCGGCCTTGCATGCCGCACTCGAGGATCGCGCCACAATCGAGATCGATGCGTCGCAGCTGTCAGACATTGAAACTTCGCCGGCCGCTCTCGCATCTCTGAATGAACTTATAATTGCACAACAGGAGAGCCTGACGGAGCAAAACAAATACCAGAAGCAAAAACTTGAAGCTAACATCAAGCATACCGAAACGCTGTCGCGCAAACTAGATTTTCATAAATTTATTCGCACTAAGATTACTGAACAGCTGGCCAATCTCACAGCCGAGCGGTGGCGCATTTCAGCCATGGTCGCGCGGGGCACATTTCCGGTCAACCGCGATACAGAACTCGCTCGTCAGGAATTGGCCCTTCAAGCCAGGATTGCGGAAGCGGACGCAGCCCTTGCCGACATTGAAATTGAAAAAGAGAACGTGCGGCTCGCAGCTTACGAGCTTACGATGTCGCGGCGTGAAGCGACCATTTCTCGCGTCGAGGATCTGATTGGCAAGATCGGCGACGCCAAGAGCCGTTTGCAAGACGGTCAGCGCATGCTTGAAAGGGCTGACATTCGCGCGCCCCACGACGGATATCTGCGCAATTTCAGAATCCAGATGTCAGGTCTGAGCGTCATCGCCGGAGAGCCGCTCGTTGAAGTCACGATGCCGAACCAGTCTTTCCTCGTCGAAGCGACGGTTCCAACTGAAGACCTAGCAACGATAGAAATGGGAGAAGGCGCAGCGGTACGGCCCGGTCCGCGCGCCAGCATGCACGCCCCATTGATTCCGGCAACGCTCGACGATCTGATGAGCAATGAGTTGTCCGGGGTAGCGGCAGGCCGCGAACCACAAACCGTCTACTTCAATATCGATGAAAGTCAGGTGCCAGCGCGCCTGCGCAACAAGTTCCGGACTGGATATTCGGTGTCGGTATCGGTGCGTCATCCGAGAAGCCCGAAAGATGCAATCTCTGCGCTTGATCCGCCCGCGTCGCGCGCGCACGCGTTTCTACGCAGCCTCCCGGGCCTCTTCAAGGGCGCGCCAGTGAGCATTCGGGTTGCGATCGGCGATGTTGCCATTCCCAAGCCGCCTGCAATCCATATCCGGGCTGCGTTGGGCGGGGCTCCGCTACGCCGCTTTGCCGAATTTTTCAAAGGCTCGCTTGATAGCGTCAGGATTGCGGTCGAAGACGTAATAGTCCCCAAGCACCACGCGATCCATATCGGTACGCAAATAGCAGGATATGGCTTCGGCCGGCGCGTTGACCACCGGCTCCTGCCTGTTGAAACTCGTGTTCAGCAACACAGGGATACCGGTCAGCTTGGCGTACTCCTCGATGACGCCGTAGTAACGCGGGTTGGCCTTGCGCTCGATCGTTTGGATGCGGCCCGTGCCATCGACGTGCGCGGCCGCTGGGATGAGCGCGAGCTTGTCCGCGCGGATTTTCGGCGCCACTGTCATGAAGGGATCGGGGTGCTCATATTCGAAGAATTCGTTCAAGCGCTCGATGAGAACAACTGGCGCAAACGGGCGGAACGGTTCGCGATGCTTGATGCGGGCGTTGATCAAGTCCTTCATCGCGTTCGTCGTCGCGGACGAGAGGATGGAACGGTTACCGAGCGCGCGGGGCCCGATCTCGGCCCGCCCCTGAAACCACCCGACGATTCTTTGTTCGCTTAGATCTTTGGCAACGCGTTTCAATAAGGCATCTTCTTCCATGCGTTCGTAATTTAGGCCCGCGGCGTCGAGAGCAGAAACGATCTCGGCGTCGCTATATTCTTTGCCATAGAACGCGTGCGTCAATTCAAAGTCACGTTTGTTGCCAAGCGTATTGTGCCAATGATAGAGCGCACTGCCGAAGCACACACCCGTATCGGACGCCACCGGCGGCACCCAGACGCGATCGAAATCCGTATCGCGCAGGATGCGCCCGTTGGCGACGCAGTTCAGAGCCACGCCGCCCGAGATCACGAGGTTTTTGTTTTTGTGCACGCGATAGAGTTCGCGCGTGATGTGCAGCAGCGCTTCTTCGGTCCAATGCTGCAAAGCCCAGGCGATGTTGTGGTGGTGCTCGGTCAGGGGTTCGCTTGATTTCCGGCGCGGACCGAAGGCGGCATAGAACTTCGGCTTGAAGGGCTCGATCAGTCCATGGGTCGGATAATTGATGTAGCTCTTGTCGATCTGGATGCGCCCGCCGGGCAACAGATGGATCAGGTCCTTAAACTTTTCCTTGTACGCCGGCCCGCCCATCGCGGCGAGCGCCATAACGGTTCCCTCTTGGAAGAACGGAAAGCCGAGGTGCTCAGAAACGCAAGTGTAGAGCATGCCGAGCGAGTCAAACATCGGGTCCGACCACTGGCGCTCGATTTTGTTGCCGCGGCCAAGCCACGCGCTCGTTGCGCCATCGTCGCCATAACCGTCGGCCACGAGAACGGTTGCCTCTTCGAAGGGCGAAACAAAGAACACTGAGGCGTGAGATTCGTGGTGCCCAACTTGGACAATTGGCGGCTGCTTCTTCAAGCCAAACTGACTGAGCATACCGAGCTTCAGGCGCAGCGGAACATTGAGCAATCCGGTCGTGTGCGTGCGGTGCGCTTCCGGGCGCAACAGATTGAGGCTGGCCGGCATGTCACGGAACACCGCTCCCAATAGCGATCGGCGGATGCGCTCCATGTTCCAAGGCGTGGTGATGACATCGATGTCCGAGAGGTCGAGACGGCCGCCTTGCCCAAACACAGTGTGCATGGCTTGGCGCGGATACTTCAACGTGTGCTTGATGCGGTTGAAGCGCTCTTCTTCCAAAATGATGTTCGGCTTGCCGTCGGTCAGCAGCGCCAGGCCGGCATCATGAGAAGTGTAAACTAGCCCTAGGATATTCACGCGCAATCGTCCTTCAACACATCACAAAATGCGAAACTCGGGTTAGCAACCAAACCAAGTTGTGCCACGGGACAAACCTTAATGCCGGGACTTCCATGGCTTAAAGTAAAGGAAGTATAGCCAACTTAGTTACCATAATGAAAAGAGCGCAAGTTGTACCCAGCCCTTCCCGGAAAGTACGATCAACTACACCGGCCCGCAAATTAATCCTTCGCCCGTTCGACGTAGGAGCCATCCGCCGTC
>JANOKW010000060.1:0-1693 GCA_031419475.1 Hyphomicrobium sp.
TGCAGCGGCCGGCATCGGCATGACCGTTGCCATGCTCCTGTTTGCCCGGGGATCACAAAGCCTGCGCGAACCCGTCACGCACGAAGATAGGTTGCTGGGATCCGGCAAAATGTGGCGAGATGGCGTGTGGACGGTGCTTGGCACAGCCGTGTTGCTTCTACTCGCACTCGCGTCGGACTTGGAAGGCCTTGAGTGGCTACGGTGGATGTTTCTGGCGCTGCCGCTTTCGGCCATAGCATTCTTCGCGCTGCGCGGCACGGAGGACGGCAATCGCATCGCGGCCATTGGCGTGTTGTTCATTGCCGCCATGATCTTTTTCGCCATCTTCGAACAGATGGGCACGTCCATGGCACTGTTCGCCGACCGCATGACTGCAAACACGCTTTTTGGCGCAGAGTTTCCTTCCGCCTGGTATCAGTCCATCAATCCGATTTTTGTAATTATGCTGGCGCCAGTGTTCGCGTTGATCTGGATGCGGCTCGGATCGCACCAGCCGAGTCCCGCCTTCAAGTTCGCACTCGGACTCGTTTTCGTTTCGGCGTCGTTCATGCTGATGATCCCAGCCGCAAAACTCGCGGCCGATGGCAAAGTCTCGCCGTTGTGGCTGTGCGGGCTGTTTTTTCTTCAGACGATTGGCGAGTTGTTGCTAAGCCCCGTTGGGCTTTCGACCATGACCAAGTTGGCACCGGCACGAATGACAGGCGTAGTGCTTGGTATCTGGTTCCTGGCTGCCGCCTTCGGCAACAAACTGGCGGGCGTCCTCGGCGGATCGTTCGAGAGTGATAACACGCAGAGCCTTGCCTCATTCTTCTTGACGCAGGCGCTATGGGTTGCTGCCGCCGCTTTGCTCCTATTCGCCCTTGTTCCATGGGTCAAAAAACTGTCCGGAGACGTTCGTTAACCCCAATTGCTACTTAGAAAAATTGCCACCATCCCCAGCTCTAGCCCAGAGCGGGCCCTCCTCACGCCCGTGTCACCTTGACTTGGCGGCGCCGCGAGGGTGAATGTCGCCGCCAAAACCCGACTCTAGCCCCCTCCTTTTGGCGGGCACTGTCACGCTGAAGAGGCTTTATTCGTGAGCGCCCAAACTCCCATTCGCACCTATCTCGAATTCGAGAAGCCTATTCTCGAGCTCGAAGCCAAGATTGCCGAACTCAAGACCCTGCAGCAACAGGGCAAGGGTGTGCAGATCGGTGACGAGATCGCGAAACTGGAGCAGAAGGCGCGCGCACTTCTGGTTGATATGTATTCCAAACTCACGCCTTGGCAGAAGACGCTCGTTGCCCGCCACCCGGAGCGGCCGCATTGCCTGGAGTTCGTCAACACTCTCATTGAAGATTTCACGCCGCTCGCGGGTGATCGCTACTTTGCCGAAGACGAAGCCATCATTGGCGGCATGGGGCGGTTTCGCGGCCGCTCCGTGATGGTGCTCGGCAACGAAAAAGGCTCCGACGTTGAGGGGCGCATCAAGCACAATTTCGGCATGGCGAAGCCTGAAGGTTATCGCAAGGCCGTGCGGCTCATGGAAATGGCGGACAAGTTCGGTTTGCCGATCATCACGTTTGTCGATACGCCCGGCGCTTACCCCGGCATCGGTGCGGAAGAACGCGGCCAAGCCGAAGCGATCGCACGCTCAACCGACTGTTCGCTCATGGTTGGCGTCCCGGTCATCTCCGTCATCGTCGGCGAAGGC
>JANOKW010000061.1:0-1525 GCA_031419475.1 Hyphomicrobium sp.
CTCAAACCCGGTGAACTGCAAGTGGAAGTGTCGTCACCCATTGTTTCAGCTTATCGAGGTGGTCCGATGCAATATGAAGTACTCTCGCGTGCCCTTGCCTATGTCTCCTGCCTTTCGACAATGAGCCTCTTTGCGACGACGATGGCCATGGCTGCCATCAGCGTTGGAAAGATCAGGTCTCCGGCCAATTGCGGTCCGGTTGCTTGTGTGACCCTTGCTGCCAAGACGCCAGTTAGCCCATACGGGGGCCTATACGGCGGCCCATACGGCGGTTTGACGAGCAAAGCCCATGTTGAAGCGGTAGCAGCGATCTTATGGTCAAAGAAAATATGATGTGACATGTCGCGGCGTCAGCGCTCGCCGCAAATGAGACGCGCTTGAACTGTCTGAGCTGCGGGTGCACTCCCCACATCTCAGCTGGATCAAAAGCAAACAGACAAGAGCGGAGGCCTTGCTAGCCTGCGCTCTTCTGCTTTTTGACCACTGCATCGATCGCCTGGAGGTCTCGCAATAGGCGTTCGAAATCTCTGAGGGGCACCATGTTTGGCCCATCGGACGGCGCCTTGTCTGGGTCTTGATGCGTTTCGATGAACAGCCCGGCAACACCGGCTGCGACGGCTGCGCGTGCTAAAACCGGCACAAAGCGGCGGTCTCCACCCGAGGATGTCCCTTGTCCACCCGGCTGCTGCACGGCGTGAGTTGCGTCGAAGATGACGGGCGCGCCGGTTTCCGCCATTTGCGGCAGAGCCCGCATATCGACAACGAGTGTGTTGTATCCAAAACTAGTTCCACGTTCCGTCACGAGGACATTGGCATTGCCGCTGCCCGTCACCTTGGCAACTACGTTTTTCATGTCCCAGGGCGCAAGGAACTGCCCTTTCTTGATTTTTATCACCCGGCCCGTCTCGGCCGCCGCGATCAAAAGATCCGTTTGCCGGCAAAGAAATGCTGGAATCTGCAGAATATCAACCACTTCGGCGACAGGCGCGCACTGGCTGATGTCGTGGATGTCGGTGACGACCGGCAGGCCGAGCGTTTCCTTGATCTCGGCGAAGACGGGCAAGGCACCTTTGAGGCCGATGCCGCGCCGCCCGCCGAGCGAGGTCCGGTTGGCTTTGTCGAAAGACGCTTTGAAAACTAAGCCAATGCCGAGTCGCACCGCGATTTCCTTCAGTGCGGAGGCCATCTCAAGCGCGTGCGCGCGGCTTTCCATCTGACATGGGCCGGCCAAGACCGCAATTGGCGCGTCGTTGGCGAAGATTACATTGCCGACGCTAACGCGGGGATTCGGTTTCAGCGATTCGTACTGGGTCATTTCGTGTTGGGTCATGGTGCTTTATAGCTGTTGGGGCCGAATACGGCGAGGCCTCTTGCCATAGCCAGGCCTGGAGACAGCCCCCAGAACGCAAAAACGGCGGCCTTTGAAGCCGCCGTTTCTAGAACCGTTCGGTTCGCAGTCGAATTAGATCATGTCGATTTCGGCTGGGAGGTAGCTCGTAACTTCGAGGCCGACTTCGGTTTCGCG
>JANOKW010000062.1:0-11963 GCA_031419475.1 Hyphomicrobium sp.
GAACAAGCAGAAGCTGCAGTTCAATCCGAACGTGTTCAAGAAAGCGAACTGAGTAACAGACTGAGTGGGCAGAAAATTCGATGGCCGATTGAACGGGCGGAGAAATCCGCCCGTTTTGATTGCTGCAGCGCAAGATGGATAAATGCTCTGCCGTTTTGTGATTGTGTGCGATGTCGTTCGGTGCGACGTTTCAGGCTCGCCGATTCACGACAAGAGACAAGAAAATCCGGACGGCATTCAGGAGGGACGAAAATGAACGAGCAGATCAAATCAGAACTGTTTCACGGCGCCTGCCCGCACGATTGTCCGGATACGTGCTCGATGGTCTACGAGGTGAAGAACGGCCGCCTCGTCGATGTTCGCGGCAACAAAGACCACCCGATGACGCGCGGCGGCCTATGCGTGAAGCTCAAGGACTTCCACGATCACCACGCAAACCCTGACCGCCTCATGTATCCGATGCTTCGAACCGGCCCGAAGGGTTCGGGTCAGTACAAGCGCATCACCTGGGACGAAGCAATTTCGACAATCGGCAAGAACTGGCGCGAAATAATCGCCAAGTATGGTTCTGAAGCCATCATGCCGCAAAGCTATCTCGGCAACATGGGCCTCGTACAGGGCATCAACTCGGGCGACCCATTCTTCAACAAGCTCGGCTCAACGATAAATGAGAAAACGTTCTGCGCGTCGGGTTCTTCGACCGCGTATCTGTTCTCAGTCGGGCCAACAGGCGGCGTCGATCCGGAAAGTTTCGTGCATTCCAAGTTCATTGTCATCTGGGCCTGCAATTCGATCTCGACCAACCTGCATCATTGGCCATTCGTGCTTGAAGCCCAGAAGAAGGGCGCCAAGGTTGTCGTCATCGACAGCTATAAATCGCGCACGGCGAAGGCCGGTGACTGGCACATTTGCCCCAAGCCCGGCACCGATGGCGCGCTGGCGATGGGCTTCATCAATTCGATCATCCAACAGGGACTTGTCGATCAGGATTACGTCGACAATCACACATATGGCTATCTCGAACTCAAAGCCCGCGCGGCCGATTTCACGCCCGAGTACGTTGAGAAGGTGACGGGCGTTAAAGCCGCCGACATCGAGAAATTCGCCAAGGAATTCGCAACCGCTCAACCGAGCGTCATTCGCATTGGCGTCGCGTTGGAGCGCAGCGCTGGCGGCGGCCAGGCCATTCGCGCGGCGTGTGCGCTTCCAGCCCTCGTCGGTTCATGGAAGCATACCGGCGGCGGCCTCCTACAATTGCCGCTATGGGACTTCCCCGTCGATTGGGCCAAGGTTTCACGCGCCGACTGGAATAAGCCCGGCGTGCGCGTCGTCAATAATTTGCGCTTGGGCGCGGCGCTGACCGGCGAAATGAAGCTCGATCCGCCGATCAAATCGATGTTTGTCTATTGCACCAACCCGGTCAGCCAAGCACCCGAGACCAACAAGATCGTCAAGGGCCTGCAGCGTGAGGATCTCTTCACCGTCGTTGCCGAACACTTCATGACCGACACGGCGAAGTATGCCGACATCGTGCTCCCCGCCGCGATGGCGGGCGAAGCTGAGGACATGATGTGGTCGTGGGGCCATTTCTACTTCACCTATAACGAGAAGGCGATCGACCCGCCGGGCGAATGCTTACCCACAAGCGAGATGTGGCGGCGCTTAGCCAAGGAAATGGACTTCGACGATCCGCTCTTCAAAATGACCGACAGCGAGCTTTGCGCCCACTACATTAATTGGGCCGACCCCAAGATGGGCGGCATCGATATGGCGTACTTCAAAAAGCACGGCTACTACCGGATCGACGTTGGCCCGGTCGACAGCCGCACGCCGCACAAGGACGGCAAGTTCCCAACACCGTCCGGCAAGGTCGAGTTCCTGCTGCATGACGCCAAGAACTTCGTCGCTGGTCCCTTCCGCATGATGAACGACGGCAATCAGGACGGTTCCCCCGTTGATCCGTTGCCAGGTTATGTGCCGCCGCGCGAGACGCCGGAGACCAATCCGGAACAGGCAAAGCTCTACTCGCTCAACATCATTAGCCCAAAGAGCCACGGCTTCTTGAACTCGTGTTATGCGAATGAACCGCACAAGATCAAAAGCCAAGGCGAACAGTTTGTGATGATTTCGCCGGCTGATGCCGCCAAGCGCAACGTGCGCGATGGCGATCCGGTGCGCGTGTTCAATGGCCGCGGCGATTTCGAGGGCGTCGCGCGGGTGACGGATGACGTCAACCCCGGCATCGTGGTTGCGACGCTCGGCTACTGGCGCTCGCTGAACCGCTCGGACGGGTCGGTGAATTCGATCTCAAGCCAAGAGTGGGGCGGATTGGGGAGATCGCCGTCATTCTCGGATAATTTGGTTGAGGTCGCCAGAGTAAATTGAGCGTGAATTGAGAGCGAATTGAGAGCGAATTGAGAGTGGATTGAGAGTGGATTGAGTCTGCCAAGTTGGAGCCAGTGCATGTCAAATACCCAGGAAAAACACGCGACCCGCGTGGCCGCCAGCAAGGGCTACGTTTTGGAGAAGGTGGGCAAGGGTGCCCACCACGGCCGCTTTTCCATCATCCATAAAGCCCAGGGCTCGCGCGTGCGCTCAGAAGTTCCGGGCGCTGAGTTTTCGTTCTCGCTGCAGGAGGCGGAAGACTGGCTGGCGAAGTCCGGAAGTTGAGAGGCGCGAGACTGCGGGCGGGCGCCGGCACGCACCTCGGTTCACTCGCTCGGTTCACTCACTCGGTTCACTCACTCGGTTCACTCGCTCGGTTCACTCGCTGGGCTCCGCCGAGATGTGTGACGGATGTGCAGGATTACGATCGTGTCGCCTTGGACTGTGAAATAGATGCGATATGGGTACTTTGTAGGCGACAACACGCGGACGTTGGCGTCTGTCGATGATATTCCAAGTGATGGGGTGATTTTCAGCCGGTGAAAGCGGTCTCGAAAATGTGCGCGTACTCGGTTGGCGGCAGCTTCGCTCGCGTGCTCCAGAATATAATCGCGGATCTCGATCAGGTCGTTTATGGCCTGATCGTCGAACCGCAGTTTCATGTCTTCGATATTGGCCCGCTAGCGGGTAGCTTGCGCCATGGCCGCTCCAGTAGCTCGGACACGTCACCTTCGGCCGCGAAGTCTTGGCGGGAAGTACGCGACAACGCCGGACGTAACACCGCAAGTTCTTCTTCCGTAAGCTGATAGGGAACGTCCGCTATTTCGCGTAATGCTTCGACCGCCGCCTGCTGCTCAGCCTCCGGCAAAGCTCGTACCTTCGCGAAGAGCGTTTCAAGCTGCTGTTGCGTTGTATCCATCCTCTTAGTTTAGCACATTGACGCAACAGCCGAAAGCGGGGCGGCGGGCAGGCGGGCATCAGAGCCGGCTCCCCCCACTCCCCGCCCCGGCCTGAAACTCAAATTCCTTGAAGCGCTGTTCAGCGCCCCATTTTCGCAGCCGCGTGAAGCTATGCTGCCTGCATTCGAACAGAACACTCAGGCGAACAGAACACGCGGGCGAACATCAGACGAACAGAATACGCGGGCACACCGAGCGCTGGCGGCCAATCCGGTCAAGTAGCGGGCTAAGGGGCTAAGTGGCCGCCAGCACACCCATTTTTTGCGCTGTACCTTTTGAAACTATGGCGCAGGGCAGCCCGTATGGTGAACAGGAGATGAATTAAGGCTTCAGCCTTCATTCAACGCTCCGTGGCTAGTATGCGGAGGTTATCGTGAATCGTAATGGTGATGTTTCGAGTGGCCGGTTGCGGCCGCTTAAGGAGCGGGTTATGGCAGAGTTCTTCAGAAGCGGCGCAATTATGCTCATGGGTTTGACCGTTGTTGCGGCGGGTATTGCCGTGGTCGTGCTCGGCTAACAGGGTATCAGGCTGCGCAAGCCTCCCATTAGGTGCCCCAAGCGCGGCCACAGCATGACGACCCTGCCTTGCTCTCAGCTTCAAGTTGCGTCAGTTAGAGGGGACCTCATCGGTCCCCTTATGTTTTTGTGGCGCGCCATTGCAAAATCCGCCTTCCCCCGACCGCCTGTCGCAGCTCATCCCAGATCGCTTGCCCGATCTCATCAAGGATGTGCGCGGCCGTCTCGCCGATTATTTGACGCCGTCGCTACGCCTCGGCGTAACCGGATTGGCGCGCGCTGGCAAAACCGTGTTCATCACCGCGCTCGTGCGCAATCTCGTGAGTGGCGGTCGGTTGCCGTTTTTTGCGCCTGACGCGGAAGGGCGGATTGTGCGTGCTTATCTCGAGCCGCAACCCGACGACGCGGTGCCACGCTTCGATTACGAGGCGCATATGGCGTGCCTTGAAGCCGTTTCCCCGACATGGCCCGATAGCACGCGGCGCGTTTCAGAACTGCGCGTCACGATAGAGTATACGTCCAGCAATCGTCTGAAGCGCGCGCTTGGTCTCTCGAAGTTGCACCTCGATATTGTCGATTATCCAGGCGAATGGCTGATCGACTTGCCGCTTCTCACACAAAGTTATGACGCGTTTTCGGCTGAAGCGCTGACGCTCGCGCGCGATCCCCGGCGTGCTGCAATCGCGAAGCCCTGGCTGGATTTTCTGGCGGGCACCGATCCGGGTGCCGGCGAAGACGAGAGAACCGCGCTGCACGGCGCGAAGCTTTTTACCGATTATCTGCGCGCGGTTCGCGAGAACGAAGGCCAATCGACTCTCGCACCCGGGCGTTTCCTATTGCCCGGCGATCTTGATGGTTCGCCCTTGTTGACGTTTTTTCCGATGCCGCTGGCCTCAGCGGCAGCGCCGCCCAAGGGATCGTTAGCTGCCATGATGATCCGCCGCTTCGAGAGCTATAAAGCGCAGGTTGTGCGCCCGTTCTTTCAAGATCACTTCAGACGTCTCGACCGGCAGATCGTGCTCGTTGATGTGCTGGGCGCGCTGCACAAAGGTGGGGACGCACTCGCCGATCTCGACCGGGCGATGGATGGCGTGTTGAAAGCGTTCCGGCCCGGTGTCAACAGCTGGTTGTCGCTCATCATGGGGCGGCGCATCGAGAAGGTTCTTTTCGCGGCAACAAAGGCCGATCACTTGCCAGCGTCCAGCCACGACCGCCTCGCCGCCATTTTGAAGCACATCGTCGATACCGCATCCGGCCGGGCGGAAACGGAAGGTGCGGGCGTTTCAGCGCTCGCACTTGCCGCCCTGCGCGCCACGCGCGAAAGCGAAATCAAGAGCGGCAAGGACGTGCTGCCCTGCCTCAAGGGCACACCGCTGGCGGGCGAACGCATTGGGGATACTGTCTTCGACGGTAGGACGGAAGCTGCCATTTTTCCGGGAGATTTACCAGCAAGTCCGGCGGCCGCCCTCGGCGCTGCGCGCCATGCCAAGGAAGGCTCCTTGCAGCTCGTGCGTTTTGCCCCGCCGCGACTGAAGCCCAAGGGTGCGGATACCGCAGCCCCCGCGTTGCCGCATATCCGTCTCGATCGCGCGCTCGATTTCCTGATCGCGGAGGATCTTGCATGACCAGTCCGAATACGCCGCCCCGCGCACCGCGCGCTTTCAAGATCGACGATCCGGGCTTCAAGACCAAGGGCGATGACGACTTGTTCGAAACGCCGGAGGGGGCAAAGCTCGCCCGCGAGGCGGTGCCAACCGTCCGCACATTCTCGGCCAGCGATCTTCAGCGCGGCATCCGCTGGGGCAGTCTCATGCTCTCGGCCATGGCGGGGCTCGCGGCGCTCGCCGCAGGCCTTTGGTTCACGCGCTTTGTTTCCGTGGCACTTGAACGCAATGACTGGGTGGGTTGGACCGGCTTCGTCCTTATGAGCGTGATCGCGCTGAGCGGTCTTGTTCTCATGTTGCGTGAACTGTGGGGCTTTCGCCGTTTGGCCCGCCTGTCGCGCCTGCGCAAACTCGTGAAAGACGCGATCGCCGCCAGCGACCCCAAGCGCGAACGCGAAGCCGTGGGGCTGCTGGCGCGCCACTATCGCGGGCGGGCCGATATGAAGTGGGGACTTGCCCGCCTTTCCGAGCACGTCAATGACGTGCTGGCTCCGGGCGAACTGATGCGCGTTGCTGAACGCGAGATGCTTTCGCCCCTCGACCAACACGCGCGTGGGCTCATCCTCAAATCCGCAAAGCGGGTTGCGACGGTGACCGCGCTGTCGCCGATTGTGTGGATCGCGATGGGTTATGTGCTGGTCGAAAACGTGCGCATGTTCCGCGCACTCGCTGGCACTTATGGCGGGCGGCCAGGGACGCTCGGTGCGTTGCGTCTCGGACGGCTCGTCGTCACGCACATCGTGGCAACAGGCGGCGTTGCCATGACCGACGATTTGCTTGGGCAGTTCCTGGGCCAAGATGCGCTCAGGCGCCTGTCGCGCAGACTTGGCGAAGGCGCGTTCAACGGCGCGTTGACGGCGCGGCTTGGCGTGGCGGCCATTGAGGTGACGCGTCCGCTGCCGTTTCTTGACAGCGAGCCGGTGCGCGTGCGCGAGATCTTTCAGGAGTTGTATCGCTCGCTTAAAAGCGGCGGAGATGGTGCTGGAGGTGCGGCGGTTGGAGCAAAAATTTAGGCCGCTTGCAAAATGGGATCGTTGGGTGGCAGCAGTGCCACACGCTCGGTCCATTGGATAGCTGAGAGATCTGCCGACGTGACGATGGCGGGCGGGCGCCGCTCTTCCATTGTCGCCAGAGCCCAGCGCGAAAAGCGATCCGCTGGACGCGACGTCAACCAGCTGACAGGCCCCGCCAGTAACAGGCCGCCAATCACAGGGGCCATCCAGCCGAGCAGTCCTGGGGAAACTTTCCAGGCGATGATGGCCATGACCGCACCAATGGCCGTATGCCAGCGGGCAAACCACATGGCGTCTTCGAAGCCGAGCCGACCGTCATCGCGCTTTTGCGCACTCCAGCCTGAATCGCGCCCGGCGAATATCTGGATCGATCCGGCGGTTTGCGTGAGCATCAGGATCGGCGCAATGAGCATCGAGAAAACGGTCTCATAAGCGACCCCTATGGTGCTGCGAAGGGCGCGGCTCCAATCACGGGACTTGGCCGAGTGCTGCCACTCCAGAATGAGGCCAAGCCCCTTGGGCAGCAGAACGACGCCAAGCGTTGCCATGAACAGCCTTAAGGCGGCGCCAGGATCAATGATCGGCCAGATGGGGAACAGTGTCTTGGAGTCCTGGAAGTAGCTCGGGATCATTTGTCCGCCTTGCATGGCGAGCACCATGCCGACGGCGAGCGAAAGGGCCCAAACCCCTGAGATCAAATAGGCCATCGCGCCCAGGCCCAAATGCACGCGGCCCATGGCGGTAAGCCCCGGCTGGGACAGGATGGCCAAATGTTGCAGGTTGCCTTGCGCCCAGCGCCGGTCACGTACCACGACATCGACGATGTTGGGCGGCTGGCCCTCATAGGAGCCTTCGATCGATGGAATCATGTGCACGCCCCAGCCGGCACGCTGCAGCAGGACCGCTTCAACGAAGTCATGCGAGAGGATGTGTCCGCCGAAGGGTTTGCGGCCGGAAAGTTCCGGCAAGCCGGCGGCCGAGGCAAACGCGTACGTGCGGATCATGGCGTTATGACCCCAGTAGTTGCCTTGGTCGCGATGCCAGAAGGCGATGCCAGAGGCGACGGCCGGGCCGTAGGTGGCAGACGAGAATTGAGTGAGGTGCTGGAGCAACGTGCGCCCTCCGACCAGACGCGGCACGGTCTGGATGAGGCCCGCTTTGGAATCGTCTTCCATGGCGCCAGCCAGCGCGACGAGCGTTTCGCCCGACATGACGCTATCGCCGTCGAGAATGACGAAGTGCTCATAGCCCGCGCCAAAACGCTCGACCCAATCGGCAATGTTGCCGGATTTGCGATGCGTATTTTGCACCCGGCGGCGATAATAGAGATTGGCCAGGCCTGCCATGCGCGCAGCGAGAGCCGCATAAACATGATCTTCGCGTGCGCCGTCCGGCTGGCCGCGCGTGTCGGAGAGAACGAAGACGTCGAACGCGGATTGAGCGCCCAAGTGCTGGAGATCGCGCACCATTGCTTCAATAGTCCCGGCAATGCGGGCCGGGTCTTCGTGATAAACCGGAAAGAGGAGCGCGTTGCGGCTGACAAGCGGCACTGCGACTTTGCGCGGCGCGATGGAGTTCGCCTGTTCTCCGGCGAACAAGGGCAGGAAGCCTAGAGCCGCACTGAGCGACCCGAGCGCAATCCATCCGAAAGACATCGTGGACAGAATTAAGAACACAAACTGCAGCGGCGTCATGAAGCCAAAAGCGAGAATGCCGTAGAGTTCGTAGGCGAAAGCTGCCGTTAGAACACCGGCGCCCGCGAAAATGGCGGCACGCGGCACCCAATAGCCGCGGCGGCGGGGTTCAGCCTGGAGACGGGTTCGCGTTGCAAAGTCCTGCTCCGGCATTTGCAGGGGCGCGGGCGCTGGAAGGCGCACGAAGCCAACATTCCATGCAGAGTCTGGCCGCGCGGAGTCTGGCTGCGCAGAGTCTGGCTGTGCCGAGACTGGCAGGGAGCTTTTGAAATTTTCGTTTACAGCTTGGTCCATCGGTAAAGCCACGTCTCTGAAATCTGTTGATCGCCTGCTTTAAGCGAAAGGCGAAGTTCGACGAGTTCGGCGTCACCTGGGTTCAACTCAAACGATACCCTTACGCCGGCAATCTCCGGATTACGCTGAACGATAATATTGGCACTCGACCCAGGATTGACCGTTAACTCGGCGATAGGAAGATCACGCAACTCCTTAACGGCGGCGCCTTCAAAATCGATGACAAACAAGCCGATGCCGTCTGTTTTTGTGGCACCAATACGCGTCTTAGCGACGCGGGCACCGCTCCATGCGGCCGGTACGTCATCACTCCAGTGCAGCCGGTAGGTGAAATCATAGAGACCACCTGGCTCGAGACCATTGACTGGTTTCCAGAAGGCAACGATGTTGTCGTGGATCTCGTCTTCAACCGGGATTTCGATGAGTTCGATAAAACCTTCGCCCCATGCGCCTTTGGGTTCCACCCAGACGGTTGGGCGGCGCTCATAGTGCGCTTCGAGATCCTCAAAGCTGCGGAACGTCCTGTCGCGCTGCGCGAGGCCAAAGCCTTTGGGATCCTTGTCCAAGAACGCGCTGGTTTGCAGCATCTTGGGGTTTGAGAGCGGCCGCCACAGCCGTTCACCGCTGCCATTGAGAATCGCGAGCCCTTCGCTATCGTGCACCGAGGGGCGGAAGTCTTTCGTGCCGCGCGTGCTCGAGGGACCGTGCAGAAACATGCTCGTTAGCGGCGCGATACCGACGTGGGCCAGCTTCTTGCGCGGATAAATCGAGGCGTCGACATCCATGACTGTCGCTTCGCCCGACTGAATGGCAAAGCGATAGGCGCCGGTCACCGAATGGCTATCGAGGAGCGCGTGGACCACGATCTCGCCAGACGAGGCCTTCGGCTTTTCGATCCAGAAGCTTCGAAAAAAAGGAAACTCTTCGCCCCCCGCGCGAGCCGTATTAAGAGCAAGGCCGCGCGCCGATACGCCATAGTTCTGACCGCGCCCGACCGCACGCAAGTAGCTTGCGCCTTGGAACACGACAAACTCATCGAGATAGTCGGCGCGGTTGAGAGGCCCATGAATGCGAAAACCCGAAAAGCCGTAGGGCGCGGCGTCGCTACCTTTTCCAACTAAGGGACCGAGCGAAAACAGGCGGCCGTCGGCTGTGAGCGCGCTCGCCTCGCCATTATCGACCAGCCAGATCTCGACCGGCGTCTCGTAGAGCCAACCCATGGGGAAAAGTTGGAGTTCGGCGTCGAGCTTGTCGCCGCGCCAAACGGACTGTTCGGGCCGGAAGTGGATGTCGCGATACTGGTCGTAAGACAATTTGTTGAAGGGATCAGGGAGCTCGAGCGCAGGTTTGGCGAAATCTGCAGCCGCCAAAGTCTTGGCGAGGTCCTTGACTGTGTCGTTGGTGAACTTTTGCGCTGTCCCGCCAACCGGTGCGGCAAACGCCGCCCCCGCGAGCGCGATTTCGCGCGCCGCCCCAATTGCGGCAGCTAAACCCCAAGTTGTCTTTAGGACCGTCCTGCGATCCATCGGTTCAGTGCTCATGCCCCTCAACGCCTATTCGATCGCTATGCACCTGCGTATACGCCGAATGCAGCGATGCGTTCCCCGATCCCGGCGGCTACCAGCCGATTGTGGCGAATTTCCCTTGCTTGTTACCCTCTGCCCCTTTCACATCGCAATGGCTGGCACAAATGGGCGGCACAAATGGCAGCAACGCTGCTTCGTTATTGGCATCAATACTGGCATCAAAAGGCTGGGAACGTCTATCGTTTGGCAGTCCATCAGGTCTCGTCTATACGAGTGGCTCGTTTATAGATGAGGAACGGGCAGCGGGACGCGGCACGGATCTGTGGGGAGTAGCGGGCGGATGACCTCTCTGGATGAACCAACCCTGGTGCAAGCCATCATGGACGCGCGCGGGCAGATCGATTTCCTGTGGCAGTTCTTCGTGACGGTTCACATCGCCATCTTCGCGCTGCTCTTTATTTACGACCACGCAGTCGAAGGGCTAAATTGGATTGCCCGAACCTTCGCGGCACTCGGCATCGCGGCTTTCGAATGGATCAACGGCAACGCTTTATCCAATGCTTATCTGCTGATCGACGCCATGCTTGATCAATATCGCTGGAGCTTTGGGCAGGTCGAGCGCTTCCATCCGAGTTTTTACGAACAGTTTGTCTTGGCAAGTTTCAAATCGCGGCCAGGAATGGTGCTGATGACGCATAGCATGGCGCTCGTCGTCGTGCTCTTGGCGTTTGCCTCGCGCCGGTTCATCCAATCCCGCGCAGCACGCCGCCACGAGACGGTGGCGACGTTGCAGACACCTCTGGATTAAGCGTAATTCACATTCGGAATTCACTGGCGAAATTGCGGTCTTCCGGACAACTTCGACTCTTCGAAGTCGTCCCATAGACTTCGGCCCATCGAAGTCCATAGACGTATCCACAGATTTGAGCGGCTCTCGGCCCTGTGACCGGCGGACAGTTTAGCCAGACACGAGTTCATCAGTTCGCAGTGTACAATTTACGTTTTTTCACATAATTATCATATTGTTACGATGCTCTTCTCTAATTTTTTAACGGCGATTAATAGTTGCCTCGGCGCCACATGGGTTGAGCCGTCTTGCTGAGAATCGATTCCGAGATTGTTGCGTTGGCAGGAATCGAGCAATTTCCCGGTCAGCCGGTGGACGCAACGACTATTTGCGGAGCCGACATCTGCTTCGAGAGAAGCAGAATAACCGACCCGGTACAAATTCTTGTATCGCAAACGCCGGCCAAACAGATAAGACGGGAGAAGTTGGAATGATTAAGTATAGCCTTAGCGCACTCGCCGCTGCAGGGCTCCTCGTAGGCACAATGGCCACGAGTGCAACTGCTGCCGACCTCGGCGGAAACTGCTGCGCCGACCTCGAAGAGCGCATTGCCGAACTCGAAGCCACGACCGCACGCAAGGGCAACCGCAAGGTTTCTCTGACGGTGACGGGTTGGGTTTCGAGCCAGTTGTACTGGTTTGACGACGGCATCGAGAGCAACGTTTACGTTGTCGACAACAACAACGACTAGTCGTCGAACTTCAAGTTCACGGGTTCGGCCACGATCTCGCCAGGCTGGAAGGCCGGTTACAGCTTGTGGATCTACACCAACGGACCGAGCTCGCTGGTTGCGACTGAAAATGGCCTGCCCAATAAGAACTGGGGTCTTCAGGTTGAAAACTCCTACTGGTTCATCCAGTCCGACCAGCTTGGTAAGTTGACGGTTGGCAAGCAGAGCTTGGCTGGTGATAACGCAGCACTCCTCACGGACTTCTCCGGCACTCTCTTCCCAGCAAACAGCGTGACCTTCGATGGCGGCGCTCTTCGCGTGGTTGATGGCGCAACGGGTCTCGATTCGGGCGCTCGCTGGTTGAACGTAGCCTTCTGGTGCGAACACGCTGGCGT
>JANOKW010000063.1:0-11029 GCA_031419475.1 Hyphomicrobium sp.
TATTCGAAGGATACAAAGACATCTGCGATGCGTGCTGCGACGCTTGGAACAAGCTCATCGCCGAAACCGGCCGCATCGCTTCCATCGGTACCCGCGATTGGGTCCTCACAGGTCAGCATCAATGAAGGTTGGTATAAGGCCCGGCAAGGCCGCGCGGCTCGTCCGAAAAGACAAGCTGTAGCGCCCGATCGACTCAGCCAAACGCACCGAAGTGATGCGATATGCCAGTGCCGATTTCGCGCACGAATTCGAAGGCTTCTTCCATCGGCGCAAAAATTTCCGTTTCGAGACGCCCGTAATCGTCAATGCCGCGCGGACGATAACTTGCCTGCTCGTCGAATGCCGCTTCGCCAACGCCGGCAAGATCTTTGGCGCCATGCGGGAAGGCCTGTCGCATGATCGCGATGACTTCAGGAATTTCGAGACCCAGTGCCATCGCCAGAACCTGGTCGTGAGACAGGCCATCTTGCGGGGTGAAGCGCGGCAACTGAGCTGCCAAGATAAAGATGCGCATGATCAACGCCAAACGAATTGCCTGGAGTAGATCAAGCTCAAGCCGATGCTCGTCCGGCACCCTGCCCCCTTCGAGACTTTGATCTTCCAGGATCGCATGCAGGTCAATGGCATCAAGTCGTAAGTGATGCACCAGTTGATTGATCGCGCCGCATCGCTTATCCGTCAGAAGATATGTAGCCAAAGACCTGAACGCCGCTTCGAGATGTTCTTCCTTGCCCCAGGAGGCACGGCTGGCCCAGAAACCTGCGTCGAATACGGTTGCATTCGCGCTCATGGCATTGAGGCTCGAAAGCTTTTTGCCATGCGCAATCATCTTGAGAAGCGTCTGCAAACGTGGTGACGACTTTGCGAGCACTGAGAACCGGTCGCGATCGGCGCCAACGCCTGTTCCAAGACCTGCTACGACGTTGGCGATATAGCCGAACTGCTGCAGGATCGCGTTGTTCGGAATGGCCCGCATGCGAGCGGGATTCCCGCGATCAGAGGTATGTTCCCCCTGCCTCTTTACGGGACGCGATCCCGTTTTGAACAGCATGTTGGGACCGAAGGCACCGAGCACCGCCCGATAGCCGTCGTGGGCAAAAAGCGACTGCTGAAAGCCTCTGAGGCGTAGAAAGAAATCGAGGCTCAGGTTTTGATCCGAATAGAACGGGTCGGGCTCAGCGGCTGGTACTTCTCCATCCATCACGATCGTTGCCAAGGCGCGCGTCGTCAGCGCCCGGTGGCCAAAGAACATATAGCCATCGCCGCCCTGGAAGCTCGTCTCGTGTTTCACTGGCAGTTTGGCGTTGGCGAAACGGCGCCGCGCTTCGTCCGAGAACACATAGTGCAGGCGCGTCGCCAGATCGTCAGGGTGAGCGCCGCGTCCCATGGATTCGCCGTGGGTCGAGAAAATTACCGTTTCAACGCCGTCGAGCTTGGACTTTGCAACGATATCCGCGAGCCCGTGATAGTACCGCTCGATTGCTAAAGTCGCTGGAATTTGGCCAATGAAGCGGCCAGCATCCGAGAACCCGGTTTGAACGGACAACCGCCCGCGGCCGCGCACGTAATCGCGATACGCCTCAAGTTCGATCAACCGTTCCATGATCCGCGCGCCGTTCTCAAGCCCGGACGGCGTTTCAAACAGCGGGGAAATATCGGTAATTCCATCAACCCCGAACAGCTTGGCGAAAAAGACGGCAATCAATACGGTTGCAGGCGACTCACACTCGGCGATCAAGAAGCGGATCGGCGTCTCGCGATCTACATGCTTATGGATTTGAGCGGCAAGAGCGAACTGGCGAATGGCTGTCGCCGTCTCAAGATCCAGCGTCGCGAAGTTCACACTTTCCTTTTGGCACGTTCTAATCATCTCGACGATGCGTGCAAGCGCCTGACGCTCGGTCAAATCCCGCGTCCACGGCTCATGCACATAAGCGCGAAAAGCGTTGTTCAGCTGGAGTGCATTGATGCGCAAGTGGATGTGCGACGAGCCAAGTCCTGTTGCCTCAACAAGGCCCGTCAGAGCGGCTACCGCCCGTTTCATTTGCGGCGCTTCTGACGCGTCCATGAGCGACGAAAGTAACGTCACAAGCGGCTCTACGGACGTCAGATTATAGCCGTCGGTTTTCGTGATGAGATTTGCTGCTTTTGCCAGTGCCTTGGAATCCGATCCAACGGATTCGAGTGCTTTCGCTTGCTCATCAACAGCGGCTATTGCGAGATCGAGTTTGGCTGTCAACTGGCGCGCAATTCGCTGAGCGGCGTCGCCGTCTCCCAGTTTTTGCTTCAGGTTCAGAAAGCGCTCGCGGATATCGATAAGTGCCGCACGCTTCTCTTGCAGGCGGACCTTAAACGAAAAATTCCAAGCAATATCCGTGCGTCCGTCGAGATCATAACCGACCCACGAGGCAAACGTCGTTAGCTTGGGACGCAAAGCGTAGGCTTTGGCGCCGAATTTCTGTGCTGCGACGCTGTAGAACCCATGCAGGAGTTCTTCGTACGCATTGCGCAAATTGTGAATCGCGTCCTGAGCACACTTGTGCTCGTGCACCAGTGAAATGCCGGGTGCCGGCCGGTGCGGCATGCCGATGGTCGGGGTCTTGCTCGACGGATCGGCAACGGCAATTTCCACCATGCGTTTATACAGATCGTCCGACAGACCAAAAGTCGGATGTGCCGTCAAAACGATACCGGTACGTGCGCGCTGCCAGCGGTTGGCGAAGGCTTCAAGCGAACCTGTTTGATCCGCAATACGTTCGACGTAACTCGTGAAATCCTTGAGCGTCGCCGCTTGATCCACGTAACCAATGCGCTCGCGCAGTCGGCCCGCGCGGTGAATGCAGGCACGATCCATGATGCGCCCTGCGAGCGATTTTAGTTCCTCGTAGGCAATCGTGCCCGACTCCAGCCGTCGCGACAGATCGAAGGCTACGTTGAGAATGGGATTGAGCGATGGATTATCGGGGATCTGCGCCCTGAGACGCTTCAGCTCGTCGCGCAGCGCGAACTCGTCAAGCTTCTGCGGCTGAGCCTCGTTTGCTTTAGCCTGCATGCTCAGATCCTTTCAGATTTTCTGTATTCTATCCGAGCAATCAGCCCGCTTGAACTGCCGCCGAGCCATCGATCAAATCAAACGAGCATCCGGCCTCGCAGAGACCGGATGCCAGCGCTAGTTAGGCAACTTTCTTAGACTTGCCGAGAACGGATGCGATCGACGATCCCATCTCGGACGGTGTTGCCGCAATGGTTACGCCGCAGCCTTTGAGAATATCGACTTTCTCGGCCGCCGATTCGCCAAACGCCGAAACGATCGCGCCTGCGTGGCCCATGCGGCGGCCCTTCGGTGCAGAAAGGCCGGCGATGTACGCGACGAGCGGCTTCTTACCGTGCTCTTTAGACCAGAGCCCGGCTTCGGCTTCCTGCGGCCCGCCGATTTCGCCTATCATCAAAATCGCGTCGGTATCGGGATCGTTTTCGAAATGCTCGATGACGTCACGGTGAGACGAACCATTGATCGGATCGCCGCCGATACCAACCGACGTCGAAACGCCAATGCCGAGGTTCTTGAGCTGTTCGGCGGCTTCATAACCGAGCGTGCCTGAACGGCCAACGATGCCAACACGTCCGGGCAAATAGATGTGGCCCGGCATAATTCCGAGCATGGCCTTGCCGGGCGAGATGGTTCCCGCGCAGTTGGGGCCCGTCAGAATCATGCGGTTTTCTTTTTTGTAGCGGCGCATGTAGCGCTTGACGCGGATCATATCCTGGGCCGGAATGCCGTCGGTAATGCAGACGCAATATTTGATGCCGGCTTCGGCCGCTTCCATGATGGCGTCGGCCGCAAAGGGGGGCGGCACGAACACGATTGACGCTTCCGCGCCCGCTTCTTCAACCGCACCTTTGACGGTGTTAAAGACCGGGCGGCCGAGATGCGTTGTGCCGCCTTTTCCGGGAGTGACTCCCCCGATAACGTTCGTGCCGTAGTCGATCATTTCCTGAGCATGAAACGTGCCGATGCGGCCGGTAAAGCCCTGGATCAGGATCGGAGTATTCTCATTGATAAAGATAGCCATGACTGAGGATCTCCCGGATTACACGACTTTTTTGGCGGCGGCGACGGCCTTAGCGGCGGCGTCGCCGAGTGTTTCAGCACTAATGACAGTCAAACCGCTCTGATCAATGATCTTGCGGCCTTCCTCGAAGTTGGTGCCGGCTAACCTCACAATCACGGGCATGGTGATGTTCAATTCTTTGATTGAATCGACCACGCCTTTTGCAACCCAATCGCAGCGGTTGATACCCGCGAAAACGTTGACGAGGATGACTTTAACGTTCTTGTCGCGCAGCACGGCGCGGAACGACTTGGTCACGCGTTCGGGCGAAGCGCCGCCGCCGATATCGAGGAAGTTTGCAGGCTCTCCGCCGGCAAGCTTGATCATATCGAGGGTGGCCATGGCGAGGCCGGCACCGTTGACGATGCAGCCGATATCGCCGTCGAGGCCGACGTAGGAAAGGCCGCGATCGTTCGCGTAGGTTTCGCGCGGATCTTCCTGGCTCTTGTCGCGCAGTTCCGCGATTGAAGGTCGGCGGAAAAGCGCGTTTTCGTCAAACGACATCTTGGCGTCGAGCGCCACGACGGTCTTTTCCTTGGTGATGACCAGAGGATTGATTTCAACCATGGTTGCGTCGAGGTCCCGGAACGCGCGGTAGCAGCCCATAACGGCCGGTACCAGTTTGTTCACGATCTCCGGATCGACGCCGAGGCCAAAGGCGATTTCGCGCGCCTGGAACTGCTGCATACCGACAGCCGGATCGACGCTGACGCGGATGATGGAATCGGGCTTTTTAGCCGAGATTTCCTCGATATCCATTCCGCCAGCGGCGGACGCTACGACCATCACGCGCTCGGACGCGCGATCCAGAACGAAGCCAAGGTAGATTTCCTTGTCGATGTTCGTCGCTTCTTCGATGTAGAGGCGCGACACCAGCTTGCCGGATGGGCCGGTCTGATGCGTGACGAGCTTGCGGCCCAGAAGGGCCTCGGCAGCGTCTTCGATTTCTTGCTCGTTCTTGCAAAATTTGATGCCGCCGGCCTTGCCGCGCGCGCCCGAGTGGATTTGGGCTTTGACGACAACGGTGCCACCCAATTCGCTAGCGCGATACGTCGCCTGCTCGGGGCTGTAAGCAAGGCCGCCACGCGGGATCGGAACGCCGAACTTCGCGAGAAGTTCTTTGGCTTGATACTCATGACTGTCCATGTTCGGACCTCCTAGAAATTTTGTGTTGACGAGTTCAAGCTGCGCTTAGCCCTTGCGAGCGGCTTCGCTTTTCTTGATGGCGGCCGCAGTGGCAAGAAGGTTGTTCGCCATCTTTTCAGATGCCGCGTCGATCATCTTGCCATCGAGGGAAGCCGCACCCTTGCCTTGGGCTTCAGCTTCCTTGAGCGCGACGAGAATGCGTTCGGCACGCGTAATTTCAGCAGCCGTCGGCGAGTATATTTCGTTCGCAAGTTCGATCTGCGACGGATGGATGGCCCATTTCCCTTCCATACCGAGCGCGGCGCCACGGCGGGCGGCGGCCTTGTAGCCATCCGGATCGTCGATGCCGCCAAACGGTCCGTCTATTGGGCGTAAACCAAACGCGCGGCAAGCGACTGTCATGCGCGATAGCGGAAAATGCCACTGATCGCCCGGGTAGTCGGGATTTAAACCGCCGATGACCACGGTACGCGCTTTGTTAAAGGCTGAGTAATCTGCCACGCCGAAGTGCATCGATTCAAGACGGCTGTTGGCGGAGGCGATGGCTTCGACGTTGGCCATGCCGAGCGGGGTTTCGATGAGGGCTTCGGTGCCGATCTTATGCGGCAAACCTTTGGCGACTTCGATCTGACTGACGATAGTTTCGACTGTATAGACGTCAGCTGGGACGCCGACCTTCGGAATCAGGATGGTGTCGAGATTGGCGCCCGCCTGCTCACAGATATCGACGACGTCGCGATACATGTAGTGCGTGTCGAGACCGTTAATGCGCACCGAAACGCTTTTGCCCGCCGCCTTCCAATCGAGATCGTTCAGAGCCTGGATGATGTTCTTGCGGGCCTGTTCTTTCTCCGGCGGCGCAACGGCGTCTTCGCAATCCAGGAACACGTAATCTGCGGCGCTCTTCAGCGCGCGATCGATCATGGTCGTGTTGGAGCCAGGAACCGCGAGGTAAGAGCGCTGCAAGCGCTGCTTGCGGAGGGGATAAAGCGTGTAGCTCATGTGTCGGGGCCTTCCCTGAGTATTTTCTTGGTTGAGAGGAGCGCGAGGCCCAGCGATAATGACGCCAGCACCTCAGTCATATTGCGGAAAGTGTAGAGCGCCCAGCCGCATCCGGGCCGGGCGCAAAAAATTAGGCTGCCTTAGTGGTCGTGACGCCCGTCGCCGAGCGCGTTGCCGTCTTGCTGAAGTGTTCAGCTGCTGCGCCCGTGCCCGAACCGAGCTTGATGTTGACACCGCTGTCCTTCAGCGCCATTTCAACCGCGAACAACACGCCGCCAACCATGAATTCGTCGAGTGCACCCAGGTGGCCGATACGGAACACCTTACCGTTGAGCTTGTTCAAACCGGTTCCGAGCGAAGTGTTGTAGCGGTAGAACGCGGTCTTCAAGACGTTGTTGGCATCGATGCCATCGGGCACCTGAATCGCCGACACCGTATCCGAATGCCACTTCGCTTCCTTGGCGCAGAGCTTCAAGCCCCAGGCATCGACAGCGGCGCGAACGCCACGTGCCAGGCGCGCGTGCCGGGCAAGAACGTTATCCAGGCCTTCTTCGTTGATCATATCGATCGACGCGCGCAGACCACGAATAAGCTGGGTGGCCGGAGTGTAGGGGAAGTATCCGAGGTCGTTGGTTTTGATCATGTCCTCGAACGAGAAGAAGCAACGGTTCATGCGGCCGTTAAGCGACTTGTTGGCATCAAGCGCTTTTTGGCTCACGGCAAGAATACCGAGGCCGGTCGGAAGCATGAAGCCTTTTTGGGATCCCGAGACGCAAGCATCGACGCCCCATTCACCCATGCGCATATCGAGCGAGCCGACCGACGACACACCATCGACCATCAGAAGTGCTGGATGCTTGGCGGCGTCCAGCGCCTTGCGGACGCCTGCGATATCAGACGAAACGCCGGTTGCGGTTTCGTTATGCGTTGCGAAAACGGCTTTGATTTCATGAGCCGTGTCCTTAGCAAGGATGTCGGCATATTTTTCGAGTGGCACACCCGTGCCCCACTCTTCGTCGCACAGCACAACCTTGAGACCCATGCGCTCGGCCATATCGACCCAGAGTAGCGAGAACTGACCGAAGCGCGACATCAATACTTTATCGCCAACGGCAAGCGTGTTCGTGATGGCCGATTCCCATGCACCCGTACCAGACGACGGGAAAACGAAAACGCGGCCGTCCTTCATTTTAAAAACCTTTTTGAGGTCTTCGAAGATCGGCAGCGTGAACTTCGGGAATTCCGGATTGCGCATGTCTTCCATGGCAAGGTTCATCGCCATGCGCACCTTATCGGGAATAGTCGTTGGGCCAGGGATAAAGAGGTGGGGCGTCACGGCTTGCATTTTGGTTCCTCCGCGCATGTTGTCGTTGAACCATTGAAGACCGGGCCGACGATGATCGGGTGGCGCCAATGGCCTGAATTCTCTGGGGCGCCGCTTTAATGCGGCTTCCGGCTTGGACTAAGTCACGGCCGGACACTGTGGGAGGGTCTCCTGTGCTGCAACACCCTGATGGGGAGGGAATTGTGGGCATCGGGGTAGGAGAAACTACCCACCGCGACACCGGTGCCAAGTCATGCAGTCTAATTGAGATCTCGAGGTGATGACATGTAGAGCGCGACTGCCATGGCGCGGTTGGATACGCCAAGTTTGTCGTAAAGGTTTTTTAGATGGTATTTCACCGTGTTGCGTGTAATTCCTGTGCGCGCCGCAATCTGCAAATTGGTCCAGCCGTTGGAAAGTGCGGCAAGCAATTCCCGCTCCCGTGTCGTTAACATTCCGAGGGGATCATAGTTCAGCTGATCGATGTCGATATAGGGGAGCGACAAGCGGCCGCGCGCAACAGCGGTGATCGTTTCCAAAAGTACAGACGGCTCTTCGGATTTCGACACGAACCCCCACGCCCCGCCCTTAATGGCGCGCCGCAAAACGTCAGTCCCGGTTTCGCCTGTGTAGATGATAACGCGGAAGGGCCATTGGCGCTTCTTGATTTCGCTCAGCACGACCCCGCCGTCTATATCGGGCAGCGACCAACCGACAACCGCGACCTGAAAGAGGGCTTTTTCGCTCGCCGTCAGAAACGCCGCGCCGGTCGAATAAAGCCCGGTAACGTTGAATCTGCCGTCTTTAGAAATCAAATTCTCAAGACCCGCGCGCACGACCGGATTCTTATCAGCGATCGCGATCTCGATCTTGCCCTGCATCGTGGCTTCGGTCCGTTTCGTTCGTCGTCAACAGAGCCAAAATTGGCCAATCATGCCAGCAAAAATTCTGGAACTATGCGGCATTGCCCACCGTGGCCCGTTTCACCAACGGTTTGGCGACCCCGGCAGGATTTGAACCTGCGACCTACGGTTTAGGAAACCGACCTATCGTATCTAAAGCAAGCAATGTCAATAAGTTATAGGGCCGCCCGTTGCAACGTCTGCCCATCAGTTCAGCACCGTGCGGGTCCCAGTCCCGCAAAAGTCACGCAGTCGCGTTGTGATTTCCGGCAGCTCAAGCCCCGACTGCCGACGGAATACCTTTGCTGTGCCATCTCAGCCTCGGGCCAAGAGTGGGCAGAATGTCCTGTGCCAGTTGGCACTTGAGGGATAGCAGCCAAATTTGAACTGCGCTGCGCAAAATATTACGTGTACACCTCGTTAATTCTTGCCAGACTTAGACATCGACCGCCCACGCGGCAGCTCGTCGGTTTTGACGCTGCCCTCGCACCTTGATTGTCGCGCCGCACGTTCCGCTTCTTCAGCGTGCGGCGGCCACGGCCAGCGTCGATAGGACGACCTCGCCCACGTCGCTCTGCACTAGATTGACCAGGTTGTCGATGTGGCCGGCAGCCCACGCGGCGGCGATACGTGACGCAGCGTCCGCGTCTTTAGAGGTATCCCAGTGCGACACGGAGACAAGCCCGGACCCGGTCTCAATGAGTTCGTAGGACTGGAACCCGGGCTGTTCGCGGAAGATCTCGAGCAGGCCTCCGGAGGACTTGACGGTGCGGACCACCTGCTCGAACGAGCCAGACTTCAGCCGGAAGAAGGCGACGCGCGCATGCATTGGGTACCTCCATTCAATCTCGTGCCAGTAATGACCAAGTATCGGCTATGCGAGCACCGGCGTCAATCCGCCCAAATCCGTCCTGCTTACGCACTAAACCAGCCGTGATTTTGCCCGACGAGTCATGGTGTTCTCAAGCCATGGCAGGGAGAGCAAAACTATCGTCATCGTAGTCGCGGCACGCCACTCGTCAACTTGTGCGCGCCGCAACTTGATGGGCTGCTGCTCCCCATGATTTTTGGTGGGGCCTACCTTCGGCCATGATTTTTGGAGCCGACACGAGAAAGGCTCGTGCGCGCCCGCCGAGCGCGTCAAGCGGTCATACCGTGCCGTGGCCGTCGCTGCGCTTGATGCATAGCGCGGGCGGAGCGCGGTAGGCTGATGGGAGAAATGTCGAGGATGGAAGCGCACGGTGGATTGACGTTTGGCTGCAATACCGGCATCACGCCAGCAGAGGAGAACGAACAATGGATTCGAAATCGATTTTGATTGGGGCGCTGGCCGTGGCCGTCGTTGTGCTTGGATACCTCTATTATGACAGCCAGCAGACCAAGGTGAAGGTTGACCTTGGGGGCATCAAGATCGAAGGCAAATGATCGCACAAGTCTGGCACATTTTCTGACGCGCCTAGCTGTGTCGAGACGCGTTGCTGTCGCGCGACAGGCGTCGCCTCGTAATGTGGTTGGATGACGATCGTAGAATCAGTCGCTCAGACGCACACGATCGCCTTTGCCGGACAGCCATTCGAGGGTGAACACGTCCGAAGCCGCGCGCAGGGCCTCGCGATCGGTAAAAAGGAACTGCCGCGAGCCGCTTTCGCGTGTCGCCTGGTGACGGTCAAGACACGAAAACTGCCGATGCCGAGCTGCTTGCCGAAGGTATTGGTGGCCCCGCCGCCAGCGGCATAGGCCAGGAACTTGCGATAGATCGACGTCTGCAACAGGCTCGATCGCATCACCGGCATGGTGGCGCGGTCGGCCTCGATGAAAAAGTATTTGCACTTACGCTCGACGGTGAAATCGAGACCAAACACGCGATCCGGGATGACGCTTAGGTCGGCGATTGCGTCGGCTTGGTGCGTGCGCACCTTGAACTTGAAGGGGTTGTCGGAGACGGGCGTCGGCGCAGGCGCATTCGTGAGAATCTGATGCGGCTCGATTAAAACAACGTCAGGTCGCGCGCGCAGGGTACATTCGACAGCCACCATCCCGTCGGCGGTCATCAGCGTGTGGGCGAGAAACACGCGCCCGGCGCTGCGGTTCTTCCACGTCCAATCGACGGAGCCCGGATCGGCGCCGTCAATCTCGCCGAGACGCTCATGTCACGTGTCCAATCGGACGCTACTTGCCTATGAGCCCCATCACGGAACGTTCCAACGTGAAGCCAAATCGCGCCGTCGCCTGAAAGGCCGAAATGTTCGCGCATCGCGCGGCAAGGTCGCGCCTGATGATGGCCTGACCACACAGGAACAAGCGGACCGTCGCGAAGTTGGAGCGCCACGACAGCCCTATAAGTCACCGCAGGCTAATGGCGTGGCCACGCAATGATGTAAGAAGACAATAAATTACGTCCAGGAAAAAAAGCGCATCAGCCGTCGCCCCCGCCGTCGGCAAAACTCGGCTCGCATCCATCGGGCGCAAGCTTGCGAGGATCGACGATAACGGGCCGCCCATCGGATTTCGGCCCCTTGAAATAGTCGCGCATGGCCTCAATA
>JANOKW010000064.1:0-6290 GCA_031419475.1 Hyphomicrobium sp.
TAAATCGCGATTCCAAAATCGCGCGCGTCAGCTGCGGGCCGCCGCCTCAAGCTTGGACAAGGTGTCGAGGATGAGCGACTTGCGATCGAGATTGAGCGCGAGGGCGTCCGCCTTGTCGCGGGCCAGTGTTTCCCACAGATGGGCAAACGTGGCAAGCCGGGCCTCTCCCAGGATGCGGTTTGAGAGCGCGACTTCAGACCGCTCGCCCTCTTGGGCGGCGCCAGCCCTCACGAGCCGTGCCAGAAAACTCAAAAAAAGATCATAAAACAGCTCGAATTTCTGTTCCTGGGCAGCAGGCTGCAGTTCGTCCGCCAAAGTGTGAGCGGCGCGCATGTCGAGGCTTGGCAGAGCTTCGAAGACCTTGGTTATTTTCGCCTGCAGAGCCAATCCACCGCCGTCCGCCATAGCGAGAAGCCGGCGCGGGCTGCCACCGGCAAATGGCGCGAGGGCTTGAAAATCGGCGAGTGCTATTGGTGGCTTTCCCGCCGCTTCAAGAGCGCCGCGCACAGCTTTAAAAAGTTCGTCCGCACCGAGCGGGGCGAGTGCAAGTGAGCGGCAGCGCGAACGGATGGTCGGCAGCAACCGCCCCGGCGCCGACGAGATGATGAGGAAGATTGTTTTGGGTGGGGGCTCTTCAAGCGATTTGAGTAGCGCATTCGCGGCATTGACGTTCAGCTCGTCGGCGCTATCGACGATGACAACGCGCCAGCCTTGCTGCTCCGCGCTCAGCGCCAGGAAGTTTCGAAGGCGGCGCACGTCATCGACCGAGATGGACGCTGAGAACCGCTTGGCCTTCTGATCGTAGCCCCGGCGAATAACCAGGAGGCCAGGATGTGATAGCGCGGTGACTTGCCGGTAGGCTGGGCAGCTCGCCTCGATGTGCAGACTGCCGCCGAAGGGATCGCGATCTTCGGGACGCGCGAGCGCTGCACGGGCGACGCGATAGGCGAGCGTCGCCTTGCCGATGCCTTCTGTACCGGTGAGCAACCAGGCGTGATGGATCTTCCCGGAGTTCAGGGCGTCCGCAAAAATCTGTTCGGCCGACGGGTGGCCCACGAGAACAGCCGTTTCGCGGGGATGCGGAAAGCCATCGAGCTTATCTGCTTCAGGCAGCGCCTCGTTATCTGTGAGTGCGGGAGCTCGGGCCACTCAAAGTACCTTCGCAAGCAAGCGGTCGCCGACCGCCTGCCACACGGCCGTCTCGACGCTGTCTGCGCTCAAACTGCCATCGATCAGCACGCAGCGCTTGGGCTCGGCTTCCGCAATCTCAAGGAAGCCCTGACGAAGTGCCACATGGGTTTCAATGCGTTCTGCGTCGTAACGCGAAAGCGTGCCGCGCGAACTGGCGCGTTCAAGACCGGCTTCCGGCGGTAGATCCAAAATTAAAGTCAGGTCGGGGAAATCAGGCGCGACCGTGAACCGTTCGAGCATCTTGATCAACTCGGGTTCAACGGAATAGAGGCGCCCCTGGTAGACGCGGGTTGAGTCCATAAATCTGTCTGAGATGACCCACGTTCCATCGTCAAGCGCGGGGCGAATGAGCGCCGTCATGTGTTCGGCACGCGCGGCGGCAAACAGCAAGAGTTCGGTGACCGGATCTTGAGGGCGATCTTTGAGGATCAGCCCGCGGATATCTTCGCCAAGCGGCGTACCGCCGGGTTCCCGCGTCACGAGCGTTGGAATACCAGCGCCTTCAAGGCGGGCCGACAGAAGCTTCGCCTGGGTCGATTTACCCGCCCCTTCTCCGCCTTCAAACGTTATGAATAGACCACGCTTCATGGCGAGTGAGCCCTTTTTGAATTTCAGCCGATCTTAGAGGGCTAGCCGCCGCAACGCCATGAGAACCAGCGTATCGATGCCGCGCCGCATGACGCCGGCAGGTTCCACGTCTTCGGTCGCATAAAGCGGCACTTCGGTTGCGGCGCTCGACGTGCTCATGACCTTCAAAACAGCGACTTGGTCGCCTTTTTTGACAGGCGGTTTCAAAGGCGCCTTATAGACGATCTCGGCCGATAACCGTTGGTTCGCTGGATACTTCGGCAACGAGATCTTAACCGCGCCTTTGCCGCTCAAGGGTACGTACATGCGTGTGCCGCCCCACACCCGGGCTTGACCGACGATCTCGCCGTCGTCGAAAATTTTCACCTGGCTGAAGCTCTTGAACCCCCACTCGAGGAGTTTAGCGGCTTCAGTTTTCCGCTCTCCAGCATTGGCGTGGCCGGCGACGACGACGATGAGACGCTTCCCCTCTTGGACCGCAGACGCCACGAGGCCGAAGCCGGCTTCAGCCGTGTGGCCGGTTTTCAATCCATCCGCGCCGATGCCGAGAAACAGCAACGGATTGCGGTTGTAGAACTTGTGTTTTTTGTACAGAAATTCTTTCTGACCAAAGACCTGATAGTAATCCGGATACTGGGTGAGGATGTGCCGCGCAAGTAGCGCCAGTTCACGCACCGTCATTAAGTGATTTTCGTCATGCAAGCCGGTTGAATTGACAAACGTCGATTTGGTGAGCCCGATGCGGCGCGCTTCCTCCGTCATGGCTTTGGCGAAGTTTGCTTCGCTTCCGCTCATGGCTTCGGCAACGGCGATGCATGCGTCGTTGCCGGATTGAATGGCGATGCCCTTGATGAGTTCGTCGAGCGTCACCTTGGTGTTGACCGGCACCATCATGGCGGAAGTGCCGGAGGGCGCCCCTCCTTTGCGCCAGGCGTTGACGCTCATCAGAATTTCATCGGACGTTTTCAGTTGACCACTTTTTAGACCGCGAAACACGAGCGCCAGCGTCATGAGTTTGCTCATACTGGCGGGGGGCGCCAGTTCGTCAGACTTGTGCTGGAAAAGCACCGACCCGTCGCCCGCGTCGATAAGGATCGCACGCTGCGCTTTGGTCACGTAATTTTGGGAATCAGCCCCGACTGCATAACCGGGATGCGTGACGGCGGCCAAAGCCGTCATCGCTACTGCCATCAAGCACGTGAAGCGCATTAATGGGCGGAAAAAAATCAGCAATAAGAACAATATCATCAATCCTGAAATAGGAAACAGGCCGGCGCACTCCTGTGACTATCGAGGGCGAGGTTAGATCCTGTCAACGGTCCAGAAGCGCCCTATTCACTGAAGTCTTGAACTATTCTACTCCCGGTCACGCCCTGAGCGGAAATTTGTGCCTGGGCTGACCGGGCGTCCTGCGCCGACATCGGGCCGATCCGGACCCGATAGGCGGACGTGCCAGCTGCGGCGACCGGGGCAACTTCGACAGGACCGATATGGCCGATGCCGCGACGCATGCGTTCGGCGTTGGCCTGGTCGCGGAACGTGCCGACCTGAACGTAGACTGGGCCATTGGTGGATCGAATAGGGGTAGACCCGATGGGGGCGGATCGAATGGGGGCCGGAGCTGCGCCTAAGGCTTGGCGTGGCACAGTATTGTTTTCAGGGCGGAAAGCCGGTGCCGGTTGCGCTTGTGGAGACGCGCGCCAACCGAGATGTCCAGCGTCAGTTTGTGTTGCATAACCAGTGTCAACGCTGCCGGTCCGCTGTGGCAGGGCGGCGTAGCGGTGCGGCGGCGTTCTAGGAGGTGCCACAGCAAGTGTTATGGGTTTGCCAGCCAGCGCCGAACGATAGGCCGTTGGCGACCAGCGCCCGGCTGTTCCCGCTGGGAAAGGCTCGGGCACTTCAAGCGGTGCGTTTGGCGGGGCAAGAGACGCAACAGCCGGGGCACCGCCACGGAACCAATGTTGTGAAGCCAGATACTGGCGCTCGCGCCGGGCGTCGCCATTCAAAGGCGCACGTCCCGCGTAGCGCACGCGAACAGGGGCGTGGCCACGATTTTCGTAACCGAGCGCCCGCGCCGAGGCATGCGACAGATCGATGATGCGATCACTGACATAGGGGCCACGATCATTGACGCGCACAAGAATAGTGCGGCCCGTCGCCAAATTCGTCACATGGGCATAGGACGGCAGAGGCAATGTCGGATGCGCGGCGGTCAGCGCATGCATATCGAAAATTTCGCCGTTTGCGGTTTTGCGGCCGTGGAAATCGTCGCCGTACCAGGAACCGGTGCCTTTGCGGTCATAC
The DNA here is from genome assembly GCA_031419475.1 of Hyphomicrobium sp. Taxonomy (GTDB): domain Bacteria; phylum Pseudomonadota; class Alphaproteobacteria; order Rhizobiales; family Hyphomicrobiaceae; genus Hyphomicrobium_B. Next base: position 4,084 of record JANOKW010000064.1, read on the forward strand.
CCTGGTTCTTCGCGCGGCACATACCAGCGTCCCGCCACCTTATATGGGATGCCAAGCTTGAAGGTGCCGCCGCCCTTGCGCGTGGGACCGCGATGATCGGCGATCCGCGGGCTGGAGCTGACGCCATATTCGTCTTCGGTGAACAGCGGCCGGTTGAGCGTGGGGGCGGGCCGAACATTGCTAGCAAGCGATTTTGGCGGGGTATCTGTGGCGGAGCCTGAACACGCGGCCAGAACGGCGGCAACGCACAGCGCCAAGCCCGCAACCGGCTTTACGCCAAAATCTACCCCACTCGACATTTGACAGGAACCCACTCGACGCATGCCACGACCCGTCCCGCCAAATTACCCACCGAGGTTGGCCGAACGTTGCCTGAACCATGGCAAAATAGGCTTAGCGGGCGGTAAACGAAGACAACTTTTGGAACGGGCAGGCTGCAGCGGCCGGGATTGAGTGTGGCTCGACTGCGGCTCATGCGCGCCTTGAGGGGAGCGCGCGAACCAGTTAGGAACGAGGCCCGCCGCTGAACTTGGGTCCGTGATCCTGTCTGCGGCTTGGAGGGGTGGCAGAGTGGTCGATTGCATCGGTCTTGAAAACCGACGAGCCCGTAAGGGTTCCGGGGGTTCGAATCCCTCCCCCTCCGCCACTAGCGTGAATCCAGGGTAGTCCACAATAGTCCGCCACCATCCATAAATCGAGCTTTTATCCAACGTTTACAGGTGCTATTCTGCTCCAGGCTGGTGCCAGCCAGTCCACGCATGTTCGCTGCCATCCTTGGCGAAGTGTGGTACGGGGTGTGGTACGAAACCAAGGCGGGGGGCGCTCGGAACATGGGGGAAACGGCAACCGTACTCGCGTTCAAGCCACGGGCCAGGTCGCACGGCCTCACCGCTACGTTTGTTCGACAGGTCCGCGATCCCGGCCGCTACGGTGACGGCAATGGCCTCTATTTGGTTGTGGACCCCGCCCCGGCCGATTCTGATCGAAAGGTCGGGTCATCGCGCTGGGTGTTGCGCGTCCAGGCTGGCGGCAAGCGGCGCGACATTGGCCTTGGCGGCACGACTTCTGTTTCGTTGGCCGATGCCCGAAACTTAGCGCATGACATCCGCCGCAAGGCGAAAACCGGTGAAGACCCGGTTGCAGCACGGCGAGCCGAACGCGACGGGATGCCGACATTCAAGGCGATGGCGGAGAGCACACATACGGCGCGGCTCGGGACATGGCGCAATGGCAAGCACACGGCGCAATGGCTGGCGACGTTGGAAACCCATGCATTCCCCACACTCGGGGCGCTGCCGGTCAACCGCGTGCAAAGCGGTGACGTTCTCAAAGTGCTATTGCCGATCTGGACGTCGAAACCGGAGACGGCGCGGCGGGTGTTGCAGCGGATTGGCAACGTTCTCGACCACGCCACGGCAGCCGGCCATCGCAGTGGCGAGAACCCGTGCCGGATGGCGAGCATCGGCTTGCCGAAGCAAGGGCACAACGTCAAACACTTTGCCGCCCTTCCCTTTGCCGAGCTTCCCGGCTTCATCACCAAGTTACGCGCTGAATGCAGCAACGAGACAATCCGGCTTGCCCTTGAATTTCTAATACTGACCGCCGCACGATCTGGCGAGGTACGCGGCGCACCACGATCCGAATTCGATTCTGCCACCAAGCTCTGGACGATACCGGCTGAAAGGATGAAGGCGACACGCGAGCACGTGGTCCCGCTTTCACCGCGTGCAATCGAGATCGTGAAGCGCGCCATTGAGATGACGCCGGACGGCACGCTGTTATTCCCAACGATGCGCGCCAACGACAAGCAATTGTCCGACATGACTTTGACGATGTTGCTGCGACGCCTCAAGATTGAAGCAACGGCGCATGGCTTTCGCAGCACGTTTCGCGATTGGGCATCAGAAGAAACCGATTTCCCCGGCGAAGTAGCAGAGATGGCGCTAGCTCACGCCATCGGTAACAAGGTCGAGGCCGCCTATCGTCGCGGCAAGTTGTTGGAGAAACGTCGCGAGCTTATGAACGCATGGGCAGCGTTCGCGCTGAGCAAGGTTTAAGCATGGTCAAGGATCACCAGCTCTCCGAGATAATAACGCTGGAACAGGCCGCATCAGAGTGCAGCGTGGAACCGGAAACACTTCGCCACTTCGTCATGCCGATGCACCGTCTAGGCGCCGCTTGCCTAGATGCAAATCCCCGGAAGGTCT
>JANOKW010000065.1:0-9562 GCA_031419475.1 Hyphomicrobium sp.
CGTTTTCGCGGCTGGTATTGGTAACCTCGTCCGTCGTTTGTGTGAACGTGCGATACAGCTCATTACCCGCTGCATCCAAGTAAATGTCTTCACTGCCAGTCGGCCATTTGATGTCTGGGTCGCGGGCCCAGGAGTAGCCAACGTCAGCGCGGACGTAGCAGGGGCCTGCGCCGCGCGAGACTTCCGGCATCGGCTGCACGTAGCCGTCTTTCATCGAGCCGCCAGCCATCGGGGCGCCAGCCATCGGGGCGCCGCCCAGATCAGCTGCGGAAGCAGTGCCGGCAAGCGAGGCAGCGGCGGTAATTGCTGCCAGGGCAATGCCAGCCATTAGCTTCGTATTCATTGGCTAAGTCCCTCATTTGGACAGGCACGCGATTATCCGGACGCCTGCAGACTTCTAAGTTTGCAAAGCCACATTGTGGTGTTCCCCGTTAACATCGGGTAAATCCGCGTACGAATTTGATACGTTTGTTGACGCGGGCCAGAGTTGGGGCGCAATTTCATCACACGAAGGTGATCCTTGCGGCCCGATTAACTTTTGCCTATGTGCTGCATCTGCTGGCACTTTCCCGCTGGCGATAATGGGGGTTCCATTGACGAAGTCTGCCAAAAACTGGATTGTCGAGACAGACTGGTTGCAAAGCCATCTCAGTTCCCCAGACCTTATCGTGCTCGACGGCAGCTGGCATTTGCCGACCGCCAAGCGCGATCCAAAGGCCGAATATTTGACGGAGCACATTCCCGGCGCACTCTTTTTCGATATCGAGGACTTATCGGACGAGAAGTCCAAGCTGCCCCATATGCTGCCCTCGACGGTCAAGTTTTCCTCGCGCATGAAGAAGATGGGCATTGGCGACGGCGCTCGAATTGTCGTCTACGATACCAGCGGCATCTTCTCGGCCGCGCGCGTGTGGTGGACCTTCCGCGCCATGGGACATCAAGATGTCGCCGTGTTGAATGGCGGCCTCAAAAAGTGGAAGGCCGAAGGCCGGCCTGTCGACGATGGTCAGCCGCCCAAGCGTTCCGAACGCCACTACACACCGCTGCAGAATACCGAAATCATCCGCGACCTCGACGACATGAAGGCCTTACTCAAGAAGTCTGGCGCGCAGATCGTTGACGCGCGTCCCGCAGGACGGTTCGAGGGCCGGGATGACGAGCCCCGCGCGGGCCTTCGCAAAGGTCACATTCCGGGCTCGAAAAATATTCCATCGCAGTCCCTTCTCAACCCCGACGGCTCGTTCAAATCCGCCGACGAGCTTGGCGCGCTCTTCAAAGCCGTTGGCATCGACGTCAACCGTCCTGTCGTCAATACATGCGGGTCTGGTGTGACGGCTTCCATGCTCGCTCTTGCACTTGCGGTTCTTGGTCAGACCAACGCAGCTGTGTACGATGGGTCATGGGCCGAATGGGGCCAGGACGGAACCGACTTGCCGGTTGAGACCGGTCCTGCGAGCTGATCGATATGAAGCGCGCCATCGAAGGCCGGGCTTGGAGCCACACGCGATTTACTCACTGGCCTCTCAACTGATCTGGCGCCCATCCTAGCACGTTGTTAGGTTGACACGTTGGAGAGGGTCTTTCATGACGATTGGGATGTTTAGGACCGGAATTAACAAGCGCTGGCGCGCCGCTTGTCGTGCAGCTGCATATGCCGTGTTTCTCCCCAGCTCGCTTTGTGCAGCTGAAGTCAGCACATGCCGGGACGACGCGATCATCGTTTTCGACTCGTCCGGTTCCATGAGCAAACCGACTGAATCAGGGGCAACGCGCATGGAGCTTGCGCGCGCGGCCGCGCATCAAATCATTCCGCTCGCTGCCCAGAGCCGTAATCTTGGTCTTGTCATCTATGGACCGGGCGAAAATGCGCGTTGCCAGAAACTTTCACTTGAAGTCGCGCCTCATGCCAATGCCGGCGACGAAATTCTTGCCGCAATCGACAAGACTAAAACCGAAGGCGAAACGCCGCTCTCCTCAGCTGTCGAAGCTGCAGCGGTCGCACTCGAGTACACGAGGAAGCCCGCCGTCATCGTACTCCTGACGGACGGAGAAGAGAACTGCGGACGCTATCCTTGCCAGATCGCGCATGAACTGAAATCGAAAGCCCACAAGCTGACCGTTCACGTCATTGCATTTAAGCTGCATCCGCGCTCGTTCCGCGCTTTGTCATGCCTGTCGCGGGAAAACGGCGGGCTACTCCTCCCAGCCAATACGATGGAGCAGCTTTCGCAAGCTCTCTCGCAAACTCTGACTTGCTCGCAGATCACCCAAGGCAGAACTACAATCACGGAAAATATTGCGAGATCCATGTCTCTGTCAGAGCCACGCTCCCTTTGCGGAGAAACGCGCGCAGATCAACGGGCTCAGTGCCGCCGGCCTTGATATCGAAAAAGGCGCGCCAGCGCTCACGTTGATCGACCACCGGGTGATTATAAGAATTCGTTACGTCGCCTCGAGAGGCTGTCACAACGAGTTCGACGCCATCGTTGCGCCCGACGCCGTCAAATACTTTGCCCTGAAAATCGATGACAAATTTTCGAACGTCATCGGGCCGTTTAAAGCCCGGCCTGCCGCCCATGCCCGTCCATGTGCCGGTTGCGCGCGCGACGCCTTCCGGAAACGGCGGCTCATCAAGCCATGTCAGGCGATAGCGATAGCGGCGGCTTTCGCCACTCTTCAATGGTTCGGCCGGCGCCCAATAGGCAACGATGTTATCGTTTGTTTCGTCCTCCGTTGGAATCTCCACAAGGTGCACGGCGCCCTCGCCCCACTTGTCTAGGGGCTCGACCCAAACAGACGGGCGGCGTTCGTAAAACACGCCGTCATCCAGATAATGCACAAAGTCGCGGTCGCGCTGCAGTAAGCCGAAGCCCTGCACATCCTTGTCGATGAATGCGCTGGTGATGACTTTGGGCGGATTGGCGATGGGGCGCCAAATGCGTTCGCCCGAGCCGGTCAGCACCGAAAGCCCATCGCTGTCATGGATCTCGGGCCGCCAATCGGCCGATTGAATGCGGCTCGCTTCCCCATACCAGAACATGCTGGAAAACGGTGCAACGCCGAGCCGGGCGATGTCCTTGCGCGCGAATAACACAGACTCGATTTCCATGACCACGCGATGCACATCTCGTGCGTCGGTCAGCCGCTCGAGTGTCATGCGATAAGCACCGGTCAGGCTCGGCCCGTCGAGTAACGCATAGATCGTTAAGGGCGCGCGCGCGTTACTGCTGCCTTCGATCCAGTAGTGAGTGAAGCGAGGAAATTCTTCCGGATGCGGCATGGCCGTATCGATGGCGATGCCGCGCGCCGACAGGCCATACTGGTTGTAGGGTCCGGACGAACGGAAATACGACGCACCGACGGCCGCAAACCAATCCGTTTTGAGATCTGGCGCCATGACACGGAACCCCGCAAAGCCGGCACCATCGGGCAATTTATGCGCAGGATGATCTGGCGGGCTTTCAAATAGCTTCGAGCTGTAAATGATTTCGCGCGACGTGCCAGCCTCGACGATATGCAATTGGACCGGTTCGGTTGCGTACGCGCTGAGGTGGAATAATTGCAGCGGCAATTTTCCGTCGCGGTCGAGCTTTAAGCTCTTCTCCGGCCGGAAGTGTATTCTTTGAAATTGGTCGTAATCGATTTCAGCGAGCGTCTCGGGCGAAGGAACAACAGGCGGCGTGTAGGGTAGGCTTGCCAGTTTGCCCGCACGCGCTTGCAGGTCTTCGAATGAGAACGCGGCGGCTTGACCGAGCTCCGGCGTCTCAAGCCCCGATAGCGCCGCAACCAAAGCAGCGTTGTGCGTGATACCAACCGTTAAGGCGAGGCCCGCAGTCGCGTGCATGACCTGCCGGCGCGTGAACTGTGGTTTCATTTTTTTCACTGCGCGCCGCATGTTGGACCTCGAACGAACGGGAGCCCGTTGCCCCGCTGTTCACTCTGCCTCTGCTAGCCCAGTTCTGCCTGCTCTGCCATATGGACGCGCACAAACGTGCGCTTCCGCCACGGTTCCCATGGTTTATCTGACGGCTGCCGCCGTCGTGGTTTATCTGACGGCTGCCGCCGTCGTGGACTATCTGACGGCTGCCGCCGTCGTGGCCAAGGCGTTGTCGATTTCGCGGATCAAATCGTCCGACTCGGGCGACATGCGGGAAGAGAAAGAACGTAACAAGCGCCCGTCTTTGCCGATCAGATATTTATGAAAGTTCCAGGCCGGCGCCCCGCCTTCTCCTGCCGAGGCCGCAGCCCATTTGAAGAACGGATGCGCATTTGGCCCCGTGACGGACTGCTTATCGGTTAAGGGGAACGTGATGCCGAAAGCGCCTTCACAGAATTTCTTGATCTCGCCTTCGGCTTTGGGCTCTTGGCCGCCAAAATCGTTCGATGGCACGCCGACGACAACGAGCCCTTTGGATTCATATTTGGACCAGAGCGACTGCAGCCCTGCGTATTGTTTTGTAAATCCGCAAAAAGAAGCCGTATTGACTACGAGCAACACCTTGCCGCGCCAATCGGCCAGCGCCATCGGCTTGCCGTCTATTGAGGTAAAAGAAAAGTCAAACGCAGATCCCGGGGCGGTTTCCGCCGCAGCTGTACTCATGGGCGCAGACCACATGCATACCCAAATGGACACAAGGTTGATAACCGTCGCCAGTATTTTCCGCATCGCGTTTTGTCGTCCCCGATCATCACGATTTCAGCATAGCACAGATACGCAAGGCGGGAAACGCGGGATCACGAAGCCGAATTCATTAACGAGAAAGTGCGAGTGGCGGGGCGGCATGCACGCCCGCGCCAAGCTCAATGTTGTGACAAACCGGTTTAGCGGCCGCCGTCAACCGTAATGGTGATCGGACCCTGCGTGGCGTCGATCATAAGGCCGGCGTTCGCGCTTGCCGTAAGCGACGAAAGTGCGACGAGTGCTGTAACGATGAGCGTCTTCATGGGGTAACTCCAATTTCAATTTTGAGGATTGGTTTTTGCGAATTTGCATTGAGGTCCGGGAGGTCCGGTTTAGCGGCCGATCCAATAGGCGTGCATCACGCTCGTGCTGGCAGCGTTTGCAGAGATCGAAACGGTTGCAACGCCCGTGAACAAAGCAGCGGCGAGAACAGCAGCGTTAACAAAGTTTTTCATTTGAATTCTCCTGGGGTTGTTGGTGGACCACAACCGGTCCATGGCAGGAGTTACGCCCGCGATGCGTGCAAAGTTTCAGCCCTCGCGCTTTCGTGAGAATGGGTCAAAGGCGCGTTATCGCTCGATAGTTTTGTAACGGATGACGGCGTTGCCCCGTCGCGTTGCCGTCGCCTGCCCTGCGCTGATTATTTCTATTCCCTGTTCCGGGCGGAACAGCCGGGCGGGCGGACCGCCAGTAAAGTCCTCTTCATCGGACATCACCCGGGCCCGAGCGGCCCACCCCAGGAGGACCTAAGCCATGAAGACCATCAACCAGACATTCGCTGTTGCCGCGGCTCTCGCAACGATTTGCGGCACGTCGTTTCTGACCAGCACTTCGGCTGATGCCGGCGGACGCGGTAAGCAACTCTATATCGAGACCTACCAGTCGAAACAGTCATTGCACGGTTACTCGGGCCACGCTGGCAACTCCTACTGCGACTACCAGCGCCTGCCGATCCGCAAATGCTCGAACGGCCACTCTGACTGCAAGATTGTAGGCTGGACCTTGCAGCAGATCTGCCAGTGAGTTGCAGATAGGCGCGCCGGGGCTGAACCTAACAGCCGGTTCTAGCGACAGACCAGGGCCCGGGAGCCAGCCTCCCGGGCCCCAAACGTATGAGGCCCTAATCTTTTTACGCGGGTCTTACGTCTGCACCTTTGCGAGTCACTCAGAACGGACTAACGTGATGACTGATTTTTGGTTTTGCGCTTTTGGTTGTCACCGCCGGTACAGCGCCCGCGCCGCACGCTCATTAGTTTCGCTATAGACGAAGGAAAAGCCTTCGTTCCGTTATCCGTTTTTTGTCTTCCAAGGAGACCACCCCGTGACGAATACACATGATGATGCCGAAGACCGACCGGCCCGCGCCCGCATGAACTTGGGCAGTTCGCTTCTGATGTTGACGCTTGCCGCCGGGGCCGGAGCACTTGGCGCCATGAACGTCGGCCGCTTCATCGGCACGGATTCAGTGACGGCTCCGCCAGCGGTCGCCAAACCCGCCCCCGTGGCCGTCACCGCCGCCCCGCCTGAATTGCCGTGGGTCGCCGCCGCACCCGGACGTATCGAGCCGAAATCTGGCCAGGTGCGCGTTGGCGCCGGACTTCTTGGCCGCATCGCTGAAGTTACCATCAAGACCAACGATGCTGTCGAAGAGGGCGAACTCCTGATCCGTCTCGATGACGAAGAAGCGCGCGCCCGCCTGCAGGCCGCTGAAACCGAGGCATCATCGCGCAAGCGCGAACGCGACGCGCAAACCCTCGACAAGGCGCGCGAAGATTTACGCAAAGCCGAAGACGCCGTCTTCAACGCCGAACGCCAGGTGACCAACGCGCGCTTCGAACTCGAATACGAATTGCAGGCAAAACGCTCTGGGTCCGGCTCCGCCGACCGCGTGGCGGACGCGCGCCGCAACGTTTCAAGCGCCCGCGATAAACTGCAGAAGGAACGCGGCAGCTACGCTGTCGCCCAAGCTAAGGCCGACGTTCCGGCCCCAAGCCGTCTCGAAAGCGCGCTCCAGGCTTCCCGCTCGGATGTGGCCGTTGCCGAAGCATTGCTAGAAAAAACCCGCATTCGCGCCCCGGTTGCTGGCACGGTGTTGCAGCTCCCGGCCAAAGCCGGCGAAATGGTCTCGCCCTCGCCGGAACAAGCGCTCGCTGTGATCGGCGACATGTCGGTCGTCCGCCTGAAGGCCGAACTCGACGAGCATGACGTGTCGAAGGTGAAAATCGGCGGCAAGGTCATCGTCAAGAGCGGCGCTTATCCCGGCAAGGAATTCGCTGGAACCGTGACCGAGATGGCGCCGACACTCGCCTCGCCGAAGTTCGCACTGCGCGGCGCGCGCCGGCCAACCGACGTGGAAGTGCGCGAAGTCACGATCGATCTTGAGGGCGACGTGCTGTTGCTGCCCGGCATGCGCGCGGATGCCTTCTTCAAGAAAGCCGAGTAGGATTGCGGCCGCCGAAAGCCGGGACCGTCTATTTCGCAACCGGGCATAATTCGACCGGCTGGGCGGAGGTTGTTCGAGCCGCCGGCAATGTTTGTCCTGCCAGGGCCGGCGTATCACACTTTAGCTAATCCTTTAACTGGCGCCGGGGCCTGCAAGGTCTGCACAACCGTTTTGCCGTCCTTCGACTGCATCCGCATCTTGACCGGGCGGCCTTTGAACACTGTTGCCTGCAGCTGGGGGAGAAATTGCGCGAGCGCTTTCGGCTCGCCGGCCAACGCGATCAACCAAAAAATCGTGCCGCTCGTCCAGTCGGTGGCCCGGAGCATCGGCGCTTTTTCCGGGTTTTCGCTCAACCGCTTGTCAACATTTTCCGAAACGCGCGCCCAAAGCGCGACTGCGACCGGAACGATCGGACCATCTTTCTGAAATCGCGACAGCGCCACTTTGCTTTGCCCGGCCAACAGCGGCGGAATAACGAGCCACTCAAGATCGCTGATGCGCAAATTCTTGTAATTCGGCGCGCGCATGAGAACGGCGGTCACATGGGAAAAATCCCGTGCGAATAGATTTTGCCGAGCGGGTACGCGGCCTTGCGTGGGCATTTCCGCGGCGGTTTTCGCCGCAGACGGGGCCGCCGCTAAACCTATGGCCGCCTTTGATGTTGTTGTAGCAGTAGCTTTTCCAATGGTTGCCTCCTGCGCTGGCTTACCATTGCTGTTCGTCTTACCGCCGTTTTTGTGTCCGCGCTTCTTATTACGCTTACCCATTCCAATTGCCCTCACCCAATTTTCCACCGATCCAATAAGGATCGACCGGCCCCGCTGTCCATTAAGGTAGGCCGGCGCCGTTCGCAGCGTCAATCGGACCAAAGGCTTTTTGGCAAAGCACGGCGCGTCGAGCGCGGCAACAGATGCACCGCCGCGCGTTTCTCGCCGGCGTTATAAAACGCGGATGTGGAGCGCGCCGGCACCTGGGTGCCATGTGCTCTAAAAGAAGTGGCGCCTCGACGCGCTCCACTACAGGCACTCATTAAGATAGCGCGGCGCGCGGCTCCTTACTCCGCCAGCAGGGGGCCTGCTGATACTGTCGCACACACTAACTCTGCTTTTGGGCCTTGGACCGTTACCTCCTTGCGCCCAAAAGATCTCCCGTACCCCACCCCCCAGCCCTAAACGGTCTCGAGACTGTCCGCCGATATGCGAGGCGGGGTGGGATAAGTATAGCGCGGGTTGAGGCAGCCGGGGTCATCCGATGCCGGTAAGTTGCGCGGGAGCGTTAAGAGCTGAACGCGGGTAATAGATATTATCGGCAGGCGCGTTAGGGATGATGGCACTTCGTAGGTCGTGGGCGAGCCCTTTCGCGCTGCTAGAGCAGTTTCCGCTTGATGTGAATCTTTTTGCACACAGGAGGATTCACAGGCGACCGCAAATCAGATTCAGTCTGCGCCACTGGCAACGGCGGGGGCGATCATGGCGAAGGGCTATTCGACGGACTTGCGTGATCGTGTTGTGGCCTTGGTCGAGGCCGGTGAGAGCCGTCGCGAGGCCGCGCGCCTCTTTGATCTCGCGGCATCGACCACGATCCGCTGGATGGACCGCTGGGAGACAACAGGCAGTGTCGCGGCGAAGCCTGGTACCGGCCACTGCCGCTCACCGCTGGAGAGCCAAGAGCAGTGGCTGCTCGATCTCGTCACCGCTGAACCCGATCTGACACTCGATGAGATCGGTGCGCGGCTTGCATCGGCCAAGAGACTGAAGGTTGGCAGAACCTCGATCTGGCGGTTTTACGAACGTCACAACATCACGTTCAAAAAAAACGTTGCACGCCGCCGAGCAGGATCGTCCTGATGTCACCGCGGCTCGCGCCGAGCTGAAGGCCGGGCAATCCTCTTTGCGCGCGCCACGGCTGGTTTTCATCGACGAGACGTCGGTGACGACCAAGATGGTTCGCCATTCCGGCCGCTGCCGGCGTGGCACACGGCTCGTTGCGAGTGTCCCCCACGGCCACTGGAAAACCCTAACCCTCATTGCAGCATTGCGTGTCGACGGCCTGACAGCACCCTATGTCATCGACGGCGCGATGGATGGCGCCGCATTCATGGCCTATATCGAGCAGGTACTCGTGCCGACCCTGGCGAAGGGTGACATCGTCTTCATGGACAATCTGCGGACCCACAAGGTCGATGGGGCGCGCGAAGCCATCGCCGCCGCTGGTGCAACAGTGCGCTATCTACCTGCCTATTCGCCCGACCTCAACCCGATCGAGATGGCGTTCTCGAAACTCAAAGCCGCCCTGCGCAAGGGTGCAAAGCGCACAGTGACGGAACTCTGGAAGTTGATCGGCAAGCTCGTCAAATCGTTTGCGCCAGACGAATGCGCCAACTACTTTCGGCATGCCGGCTATCAGCATTGACCCACATCAAGTGGAATCTGCTCTAG
>JANOKW010000066.1:0-25549 GCA_031419475.1 Hyphomicrobium sp.
AACGGCGGCACCTTCACGGTGCTCGCTAACGGCTCGTATACCTTCAACCCCGGCACCGCGTTCGACGATCTGGCAACAGGCGTCACCCGTGTCACAACCCTCACCTACACGCTCAGCGACGGCGAAGGCGGAACCTCGGCCGCCACCATCACCGTCACGGTGACCGGAACCAACGATGCGCCGGTTGTGGCGGCGCCGTTGTCCGACGTGACGCGCAACGATGCGCAGGTTGTGTCGATTGCAACGGCTGCGGCGTTCTCGGATGTGGACGGACCGGGTGCAACGTACTCGGTTGTGGGACTGCCCGTTGGTCTCTCGATCAATACCGCGACCGGTCTCATCTCCGGGACGATTGACAACTCGGCCTCTGTGACAGGGACATATACGATTGATGTGACGCGCGCTGATGGCGCCGGCGGGTCGGTCACCGAGACCTTTATTCTGACCGTCAACAATCCTGTGCCGGTGGCTGTGGGCGACACCAACGCGGGCGGGGATTCCTCCACGCTCTCCGGCAACGTGCTGACGGGGACCATCGCGTCGGGGACAGGCGTTGGCGGTGCCGATAGCGACACGGATGGCGATACGGTTCTCGTTACTCTTATCCAGAGCGGGGCGTCGTCAGCCGCCGCCGGGGCGCCTCTGGTGCTGACCTATGGATCGATCACGATTGCGGCGAACGGCAGCTATACGTTTAATCCCAACGCGGCGGCGAACGGCCTCGCCAACGGCGTTTCGGTGGTCGAGACCATCACCTATACTATCGACGACGGCGAAGGCGGAACCGATACGGCAACGCTGACGCTGACCATCACGGGGGGCAACGATGCCCCAACTTCCACCGCGCTGCCGAACCAGACCAATGCGGATGCCAACGTCATCAGCCTCAACGTCTCGGGCAACTTCTCCGATCCCGATTCGGGCGATACGCGGACCTATACGGCTGTGGGTCTGCCAACAGGTCTTTCGATCAACCCCACCACCGGCGTGATCTCCGGCACGATTGATGGTTCCGCCAGCACTATCGATCCGTTCTCCGTCACCGTGACGGCAACCGATACGGGCGGCTTGCAGACCTCGCAGAGCTTCACCTGGGTGGTCACCAACCCGGCGCCCACAGCGCAGAACGACGCGCTGGCGGCAACCGAGAACCAATCTCTTTCTGGCAGCGTCTTCGCCAACAACGGCAATGGCGCCGATAGCGACACGGATGGCGATACGCTTGCCGTCTCCGCCGTCGGCGGTCTTGGCGCCAACGTCGGCGCGGCGGTCGCAGGTTCCAACGGCGGCACCTTCACGGTGCTCGCTAACGGCTCGTATACCTTCAACCCCGGCACCGCGTTCGACGATCTGGCAACAGGCGTCACCCGTGTCACAACCCTCACCTACACGCTCAGCGACGGCGAAGGCGGAACCTCGGTCGCCACCATCACCGTCACGGTGACCGGAACCAACGATGCGCCCGCGAACACGGTTCCAGGCGCTCAAACGGTTGCCGAAGATACGAACCTTGTGATTGCAGGCGTATCGGTCGCCGATATCGACGGCGGACCTCTGACGACGACGCTGACGCTGCCGGCGAACACGGGCACGTTGTCGGTTGTAACTGGCGGCGGCGCTGCAATCACGAACAACGGCACGGGGACCGTGACGATTGCGGGGACGGCAGCGCAGATTAATGCGGCTCTGACGTCAATCACATACACGCCAGTTGGCGATTATAATGTCAGCACGCCTGCGGCGCCGATTAATCTGACAGTCTCGACCAGCGACGGCGTAGCGCCAGCGGTAGCTAGCACGATTGCGATCACGGTGACGCCGCTCATGGATATCGCCGGTAACAGCTATACGTTCGCTGAGGATGCGACGGCGCAGACCCTCTCTGTGCTCGCCAACGACAGCTTCGAGAACGGTGCGCCGTTGATCTCGGCCGTAAACGGTTTGGCGATCACGGTTGGCGGAGCGGCGGTCGCTGTCACGGGCGGGTCCATCACTCTGAACGCCAGCGGCCAGCTGATCTATATTCCCACAGCGAATTATAACGGCACGCCGTCATTCACTTATACGGTGACCTCCGGCGGCGTGACCGAGACGGCCACCGTCAACATGACGATTGCACCCCAGAACGATGCCCCTGTTGCAAACGACGATAATTTCACTGTTACCGAAGATGGCAGCGTCACGATATCAGTGCGCACCAACGACAGCGACATCGACGCCGAATCCACTCTCTCTATCACCCACGTGGATGGCAATCTAATTGCTGTTGGCAGCCCCGTTGCCGTCACCAATGGCACGGTCTCGCTGACCGCACTCGGCCAGCTCGTCTTTACGCCGGTGGCCAACTACAACGGACCGGCAGGCTTTACTTACACGATTTCGGACGGAACACTGTCAGACACGGCCACCGTCACAGGGACAGTCACGCCTGGCAACGATGCGCCGTTTGCGGTTGACGATACGAACGGTGGCTCAGAGAATTTGACGCTCACAGGGAACGTCATAACCGGTGCGATCAATTCGGGTGCTGGCGTTGGCGGTACCGACAGCGATCCGGAAGGCAATGCTCTTGCAGTGTCGACCTTCCAGAGCGGCGCGATCGTCAGACCTGCTGGCGCAACAATGCCTTTGACATATGGCTCATTGACGATTGCATCCGACGGTTCTTACACTTTCGTGCCGAATGCCGCTACAAACGCGTTGCCGTTTGGCGCTAATCGCACTCATGTCATCACCTATACGCTGAGCGATGGCGGCTTGACTGATACAGCAACGCTGACGTTGACCATAACAGGTACCAACGACGCGGCTGTTATCAGCGGAGCGATATCAGGTTCGGTAACTGAAGACGTAGACGGTGATACCGATGGTCTGCTTGAAGCCTCCGGAACGCTTGTTGCTACAGACCCTGATACAGGCCAATCGATCTTCCAAGCAGGCAGCCAAACTGGAGCCTACGGAACAATTACGCTGGCAGCCAATGGTGATTGGACCTATGCTGCGGCGAACTTGTCTCCGATTATTCAAGCGCTCGGAGCTGGCGACACTCTGATTGAGACATTCACGGTGTTGTCCGCTGATGGAACGTCACAAGTCGTCACCATAACGATTAATGGTGCGAACGATGCGCCTGACGCGGTCAACGATATATACACGCTCGCCGAAGACGGTTTCGTCTCAAGTGACCTGACGCCAGGTTCACCAGGTCAAGATAGAGATGTCGATGGCGACACGATCACGATCGTCGATGGCGATAGCAATGCACTAAACGGGTTGTCACCGGTTGTGGGGCCTCTGCACGGCACGGTTTCGCTTAACGCCGATGGAACTTTTACCTACACACCGGCCCCGAATTACACCGGAACCGACAGCTTCACCTATCGCGTCAGCGACGGTAATGGCGGGTTTGATACCGCTGCCGTTACCTTGACAGTCACACCTGTCAATGATGCGCCTGACGCGGTCAATGATACGATTTCGGGTCCAGATAGTACTCCCGTATCCGGCGATTTGATCGCGGGCGTGATCACATCCGGAACGGGTGTGGGCGGCGCAGACACAGACATCGATGGCGACGATCTGCAAGTAACGCTGGTTCAAAGTGGGGCAAGCACTGTTGCAGCGGGCTCGCCTCTGTCCCTGACCTACGGATCGATCACGGTTCAGGCCAATGGCACCTATACGTTTACGCCGAACGCGCTGGCTGGTGGACTGCCGATTGGTGTTTCGATCACGGAAACGGTGACCTACACCGTGAGCGATGGAAATGGTGGTTTAACGACCGCACAGCTGACCATAACCGTGACAGGCGGCAACGACACACCTGTTGCCGTCAATGGCTTGACAACGACAAACGAAGACGCGCCGGTTACGTCTACGCTCCCAGCGGCCACTGATCCCGATGGCGATCCGCTGACGTACGGCTTGGGCTCCACACTGCCACAGCATGGAACTGTCGTCGTCAATCCGGACGGGACGTTCACCTATACGCCAGCTAGAAATTTCAACGGAACAGATACCTTCACCTACACGGTGACGGACGGAACTGAAACCGTTACCCGGACGATGACGGTGACTGTGAAACCAGTGAACGATGCGCCCACCGGTGTGGACGCGGCTATTACGACGGACAAAAATACGCCAGCATCTGGAAAACTGCCAGCGGGCAGCGATCCGGACGGCGATGCTCTAACTTACGGTGTTGGCAGCACGCGTCCGGCGCACGGAACAGTGGTTGTGCTTCCGAATGGCAAGTACATCTATACGCCAGCGCATGGATATGTCGGATCCGACACGTTTACCTATACGATCTCCGATGGCACCGTAACGATCGAGAAGACGGTGACGATTAACGTCAAGCCGGTGAATGCAACGCCGGATGCAAAAGACGATCGCGTCGTGATGAAGCCGGGCGAAAGCGTAAACGTCAATGTTCTTGGCAATGACCGCGATGGCGATGGTGACGCGCTTCGCGTCGCGGCCGTTTCTGCGTCGAACGGCCATGTCTCGGTCAATAGCGACGGCACTGTGAAATTCGTACCAATGCCCGGGTTCTCTGGCGATGTCGTCATCACCTATTGGGTTACTGACGGCCAGGGTGGCCTCGATTCGGCAAAGATCTACGTGTCTGTTGCCGGAGACGGGCACGTGCGCGAAGTGCCACGCACAGACGGTCTTCCAGTTGGCGGCGTGATTGTTCCTGTTGGCAATGGACTCGTGGTATCGGGCGCGGTTGTTGATGCGGTGCGCGAAATCGGCGGGTTTGGCAGCATTGCCGGCAGCCTCGGTGCCGACGGTGTCATCTTAGATGCAGCCAATCGCGTCGATTCGCTCGATGGACTGGGCGAATTTGTGAACGGTTCGCTGGTGGTCCAAACCGGTGCCCTCGATCGAGCTCGCCTGCAAGAAATCGGCAATGTGTTTGCGCAGTACGGCCGTTCCGCGGGTCTTGACGATTGGAATGTCCAAGGCGCGACGGGCTTCTCGCTTCGGTTCAGCACGGAGACTTGCGATCTTGCGTCGTCGCTCGGTACTCAGCTCGTTTTCGAATCGATCGTTCGCGAAAAGACCCTCATCGTTAAGTTCACTGGGTTAGTCAGTGCGGGTTCTGCGGAAGTAACGGAGTACCGCGTGATGCAGGCAAATGGAAAGCCGCTGCCGCAATGGCTTGGCCGCCTTGGCAAAGACATGGTTGCTGGCCGGTGGCCTGCGAGTACGGATGACATCGATCTTCGCGTCACTGCTATTCTCTCGGATGGTTCGACGGTCACGCGCGAGGTTCGTGTTGAGACCAATACGGGCCAGATCAAAGACATTGAGAAAGTCAATTCGGGCGAACGGCCGCGGTTCTTCTCTGATGAATTGCAGAACCAGACGATCAGGCCGGGACAAAATACCGAGCGCTTGCAACAGATGTTTGGGCGATAGAGCCGTCGAGGGCAGCCGCCTTCGATTAGAAACAGGTTTTCTGCAGTTCCTGCAACGCTTGGCCCAAGCCCGCGAGGGAATATGTGTCGGTGATTGCTGTTCCAGTTGCGGTCGTGGCAGAAACGGTCAGTTTCGACCCCTTCTTCATGGCCTCGACAAGTTTGAGCTCCTGGGTCTGATCCTGAACGTAGGCGCGTTCATCGGCAGCAAAAAACTTGAACGATGCCGGCGCAACGCTTGCTGAAATTTCGCTGGCCTTCTTGGGGGGAAACCCAAGTCT
Source organism: Hyphomicrobium sp. (assembly GCA_031419475.1). Taxonomy (GTDB): domain Bacteria; phylum Pseudomonadota; class Alphaproteobacteria; order Rhizobiales; family Hyphomicrobiaceae; genus Hyphomicrobium_B. The sequence continues at coordinate 5,708 of JANOKW010000066.1, forward strand.
CACGCTGATTTCCGATTTAATGCCCTCCACTGGCCAAGCCGAAATATAGATGCGTGGAGCTTCGCGCGCAGTATCTGCCGGTTCGCTGGATTTTGGTTCGCTTGTCACAAAGCAGAATTTGTGCGGGCTTATGCCATCCGTATAAAGGGCCCAATCAATAAGTGTAGCGAGCTTGGAGACATCATCAGCGTGCGCATGCGGGACCGCAAAGCAAATTGCTCCAGCAGCAGCTAACATCACAAATCGTCGTGATCGCATTCAAGGTCCTCCTTCGCGTATCGGCCGGTCGGCGAATCGGGCGAGCAATCTCACACGATCATACATGACGATGGCCCCCGCTATGGCCACGTTGACGCAAAAGCTGGTCGGGATCTTGACGACATAATCGCAGCGCTCGATCAGCGGCTTTGAAAGTGAGCCCATTTCGGGTCCTAGCACATAGGCGGCGCGCAGAGGATGGCGAAAGCTCGGCAGATCAATGGCGTCGTCAATGAGTTCAATGCCAACCAGCTTGCATCCTTGCGGAAGCGCCATATCGTCGAGGCTCGTCCAATTGTAATGCGGCAAGTGCAAGTGACCTTTGGACGTGTCGGCGTGTGCCTCAAGCGCCTGATAATTGGTACCGACCGTGAACGTAAAGCTTGCGCCAAAGCCGTGGGCCGAACGCATCAAGTTGCCAAGGTTCAACGATTTGGACATCCGCTCGGCGCCGATGGCAAAGTAACCTTTGGCACTTGGCGGCCAGGAATCGGATGGACTTCGCGTCATGGGGTGTAGCGACTTGGGGTCAAGCGTTTCGGGGTCAGGCGTTTTAAAATTTTGCGTCATGGGACTGAGACTTTTTGCCGTATGTATTGGCGCCGATGGGCGACGCGGTTAAAGGAAGCGGCTGCGAGCTAAGTTGCGTCCGGCTGAATACCATAACGGGGAGGTCTGACATGAGGGCAGCACTTTGCAATAGTCTCGATGGCATTCCGGGCATCGGCATCTTTGAAACGCCCGATCCCGTGGCCGGGCCTGGTCAGGTTCTCGTCCGAGTGAAGGCTGCGGGCCTCAATTTTGCTGATATTCTTATGACGCAGGGGAAGTACCAAAGTAAGCCCGAACTCCCCTTTTCGCCCGGAGCCGAGATCGCCGGGCTCGTTGACAGTGTGGGGCCGGGGGTATCGGAGTTCCGGTGCGGCCAGCGGGTCATGGCATATGTTGGCTGGGGTGGCGCTGCCGAAAGGCTGGCGGTTGATGCGTCAGCGCTCGTCACGATACCAGACGCCGTTTCGGATTCTGTGGCCTCCGGGCTTAGTGTGACGTTTGGCACAGCGTTGCATGGCCTTCGCGAAAGGGGCGAATTGCAGCGTGGCGAAACGATCGTCGTCACGGGTGCTGCAGGCGGCGCCGGACAAGCGGCCGTCGAAATTGCCAAGCTGATGGGTGCACGTGTCATCGCGGTTGCGTCGTCGCCGGAAAAACTCGCTACCGCCAAATCGTCGGGCGCAGACGAGGGTATTCTCTTTCCGGGTCAGGATCTCAAGAACGCAGTCAGGGATCTCACGGGCGGCAAGGGTGCAGACGTCGTTTACGATTGTGTTGGTGGCGCCGCGGCCGAACCGCTCATCCGTGCGCTCGCGTGGAAGGGCCGGTTTCTGGTCGTCGGGTTTGCTTCGGGCGAGATACCGAAACTTCCGCTTAATCTTTTGCTCGTGAAGGGTGCTTCAGCCATCGGTGTCTATTGGGGTGACTCGGTGCGGCGCAATCAAGCAGCGCATAGAGTGGGGATGATGAAAATCTTGGACTGGGTCGCAGAGGGCCGATTGAAACCACGCATTCATGCAACGTACCCATTGGAAAAAATTGGCGAGGCCTTGGCGGTTATCGAGCGTCGCGAAGCGCAGGGCAAAGTTGTGCTTGCACTTTGAAAGAAATCGGCAATTTCCGCTTTCTGTTCAGTGAATATTTGCGATACTCGCATCATGGTACCGCTCGACGAGCGCAAGGCAGTATTCTCGTGCTCAAGGCCAGTGGGTTGAGTATCCAGTCATGCGTATCCGGCAAGCGCTCACGAGTTGCGCTGTTTCAATTGCGTTATCCATTTCAATGGCACCGCCCGCTATCGCCCAGTCGTTCTTCCAGAAGCTCTTCGGTTTCGGTGGCGGCCAATCCGGGCCTCAGTTGCCAGCACGGGCCCAGACACAGACAATCCCTTCGCACCGTTTTGAGTACCGGCCACGACCCTATCAGCAGTCTTATCCCGGCAGCGACGACGAGATCGGCCCGCCCGACAGCGGCGGTCCCTACCGGACGATGTGCGTGCGTTCGTGCGATGGATTCTACTTTCCGCTCCGGCACAATGCGAAGCGGCGCAATTTTGCAGCAGACGCCAAGTCATGCCGGTCGGCGTGTGGAACCGAAGCGCGTCTGTTTTACTATTCGCTGAACGGCGGTAGCACGGAAACGATGATCGATCTCGCGGGCCGCAACTACAAAGAACTGCCCCATGCTTTCGGGTATCGTAAGGCACTCGTGCAAGGCTGTGCCTGCAAGCCCGTTCCGTGGTCTTACGAAGAAGCCGCCCGGCATCGCCAATATGAAGAAGCGGAGCCTGCTGCGGCAACAAATTCAGGCGAATTGCAAAAGACAAATGCTTCGGGAAAATCGGCGGAAGCAGTGTCGCAGGAGTCGTTCGATGTCGAGCAGGCAACAGCAGATACTGTTGCGCAAAAGACAATCGAAACTTACGAGCCCATTCGCATCAAGCCAGACAAGGCTGTCGTTCACCGCCGCAAAACAAGAGATATGCGCGTGGTCGCACGAAGAGTAGCTTTTCAGCCGGCTTCTCAGCCCGCATCGGGGTGGGGATTTTTTTGACCCATCCAAATCCAAGAACAAATGGATCGTAGACTGATTGCGACCTAGGGTCTGTCCGGTTTTGATTGAATCACGGCATGATTCTAGAGCAACTTTATCGGCCCGGTGAATCGCATTAACGATTCCGTCCGGTCCGATGATGCTCTAGCCGAGGGCACCGTCGTCATCAGCCGCGACGACTCCGCCACGCAACGGAAAACTCTCGACGGCACCGTATGGCCCGCCGCCGGTCATTGGCTTTGACGACATCAAGACAAACTCAGAGACGTAAATCGGTTCCGATCGATAACCTCCGAAGCGCGTGAAAAATCGCGCAACCGCCTCCGCGCTAGAATACTTCAGACGTGCGAGTGTGACATGAGGCTTGAACATGCGCGTGTCGGGCGGCAGGCCTGCGGCTCTCGCGGCTTTTTCATGAGCGCGGGCCAGAACTTCGAGTTCGTGTGATGGCTCAACACCGGCCCACACATTATGGGGATCGTTGCCGCCGAATGCCCCGAGGCCGGAGAGACGAATCTCAAAAGCGTCCGTGTCTATTTCAGCGAGATTGGCTGCAAATTCCTCGGCCAATGAAATGTTGATGTCGCCAGCAAAACGCAGTGTCAGATGGTAGTCTTCCGGGCTAAGCCAGCGTGCGTTCGGCATCGGCAAATGCAGCTGGCGCAGTTCCGCTCGAACATCGTCTGGGAGTTCAATGGCAGTAAAGAGCCGTGGCATGGTGCAATCAATCTATGTCTGTCGTCACTTGTTGGCGGCTGTCTTGCGTTCTTGGATTTTCAGCACCATAGCTTCCGCCTGCGGTAGAATTCGCCGGACGATTTCAGCTACCCCCTTTTCATTCGGGTGCAAGCCGTCTTGCATGACCAAGTCCGGATCGAGCGCCACGCCGTCGAGGAAAAACGGATAAAGCGAGACCGCATATTTGGCGGCAAGTTCTGGAAAGATTGCGTCAAAAGCTTTGGCATAGTCCGCACCCCAGTTTTGGGGCGCGCGCATCCCGGCAAGAAGAACTTCAAGGTTTTTTGATTTGAGAACTGTCAGTATCTTGTCGAGGTTTTCGCGCGGGACTTTTGGATCTGTGCCGCGAAGTGCATCGTTTGCACCAAGTTCAAGGATGACGCCATCCGCTGGGGATTGAAGCGTCCATTCTATACGATCCAATCCTCCGCTTGTCGTATCGCCAGAAACGCCAGCATTGACGATCTCCACCTTGTATCCTTTGGCTTTAAGGGCCACTTGCAGTTGGGCTGGAAAAGCCGCAGAGGGCGATAGCAGATATCCAGCCGTCAGACTATCGCCGAAGGCAACGATTGTGATCTGCCCTGTTGCAGATTGAGTGGAGGATTGGGCAAAAGCCATGCGGGGCATCAGCAAGAGCAGTCCAATGGTCATAACGCAAGCAAGAGAATGCATGGGTGGGGGGCTGGTTATAAAGTTGCGATGCGAGGTCGATTCCATGTTTCCGCCTTAGCTTTTCTTCAATGGTACGCTTATGCAAATAGAAGCCGATCGTGTGCGGGGCAAGACCTGCCTAGACAATGTGAGGATGAGACGCGGCCTTGGACAAAATCATTGTTGACCTCGAGAACGTCGATTTGACGCTGACAAGCCGCGCTGGCGCCGTGCAAATTCTGCGAGGGCTATCGCTGTCATTGGCAGCGGGCCAGTCGGTGGCCATCGTCGGTCCATCAGGATCTGGCAAGACGTCGCTTCTCATGCTCGTCGCGGGCCTAGAGCGGGCGACCAGCGGCAAAGTCACAGTTGTAGGGCAAAACCTCAACGGTCTCAGTCAAGACCAATTGGCGCTTCTGCGCGGTGCTGAAATCGGTATTGTGTTTCAATCGTTCCACCTCGTACCCACCATGACAGCACTCGAAAATGTTGCTCTGCCTCTCGAATTGGCCGGCGTAGCGGGTGCCTTTGACACAGCGCGGGAGTTGTTGAGCGATGTGGGCCTGACCTCTCGCATCGATCATTTTCCAGCGGAACTGTCGGGCGGCGAGCAACAGCGCGTTGCCATTGCGCGCGCCTTGAGCCGGCGGCCGCGCCTCATTCTCGCCGACGAACCAACCGGAAATCTCGATGGCAAAACCGGCCGCCAAATTGTCGATCTTCTTTTCGGCATGAAGGAGAAAACCGGTTCGACACTCGTTCTTGTCACGCACGACGAACGTTTGGCCGATATGACCGAACGTGTTGTTCGCATGAACGACGGCAGAATAGCGAGTGACTCTAGCAAGAAAGCGTCACCGGCGCGGGCGGTAGTTTGATGGCGGTTGCACCGGGACCAGAGCCGACGATTGTTGGAGCCAGTACGCCGTGGCTCGCGCTTTTTCGTATCGGTGGACGGGAACTCAGAAGCGGTCTCAAAGGCTTTGAAGTTTTTATCGCCTGCCTCGCACTTGGCGTCATGGTGATTGCGGCGGTTGGAGCGCTAGGAGATGCCTTAAGCGCCGGCTTCGACCGCCAGGGAAAAGCAATTCTCGGCGGCGATCTTGCGTTCGCGCGCATGCACGCCAGGGCAACGCCCGAGGAAAAGCGCGTTATTGAGGCTCTTGGACGAACCAGCGAAACATCAACCATGCGAACGATGGCCCGCCGCCTCGACGGTGGCGATCAGGCCCTCGTTGAACTCAAGGCGGTCGATGCCGCTTATCCGCTCGTTGGCAGCGTGGAGACCGAAGGCATCCAAACCTTCACCGCTGATATTGCGGGCGGTGGCGCGGTCGCGGACGCCATGTTGCTCGAGCGCCTTGGGCTAAAGCCGGGCGACCGCTTCCGGATGGGCGAGGCTGAGGTTCAAGTCAGCGCGATTCTGAAATCGGAGCCCGACGGTGTTGCCGACCGCTTGACCTATGGCCCGCGGATTTTTGTATCTCTCGCGACGCTTGAGAAGACAGGGTTGGTGAAGCCTGGGACATTGGTGCGTTGGCGTTACGCTGTTGATCAGGGCGACGGCGCGGCCGGAGATCGCGAAAATCTGAAGACCATTCGCGAAGGCCTACAGAAAGCACTGCCCGAGTCGGGATTTTCTTCACTTGACCGTCATAACCCGTCCCCGCAAGTCACGCGCACATTGGAACGCTTGCGCCAATTTCTGGTGCTCATCGGCCTTGCGTCGTTGCTGATCGGCGGCGTTGGGATTGCCAATGCAGTCTCGACGTTTGTAGACAAGCGCATCAAGGTGATCGCAACGCTCCGCAGCGTGGGTGCTACAGGACGGCAAATCACGACAATTTTTCTCGTGCAGATCTTGGCGATGAGCGCTCTTGGCATTGCCATAGGCCTCGCGCTCGGTGCGCTTGTGCCGGGCGCCGTCGACAAGGTGATTGGTGATGCCATGCCGGTGCGTGCGGAGCTCGGTATCTCGACGCGCAGTCTTTTGATGGCGACGGCATACGGTGCGCTCGTCGCTCTGTTGTTCGCGCTGTGGCCGCTCGGCCGCGCCGAACATGTGCGCGCCAGTGTGTTGTTTCGCGATAGCATTCGATCGGCCTGGCCATGGCCGCGCAAGGGCATACTTCTGACGACGGCGGTTTTAGTGCTCGCGCTTTTCGGTTTGGCGCTTGTCACGTCGGAACCTAAGACACTTGCGATGTTTGCCTTCGGTGCGCTGGTCATCATGCTAGCGATATTTACCGTGCTTGGCCACGCGGTGACAATTGGAGCGCGGCGCGTGCCGCGTCCGAAGTCCCCTGAACTCGCTCTGGCAATCAGAAACGTCGGCGCACCGGACGGCTTGACCAAGTCGGTCATACTGTCGCTTGGAACAGGTCTGTCGTTGCTCGTCGCGGTTGGGCTCGTCAATGATTCGTTGGTTGAAGAGCTGAAAGGACGGTTGCCCAGCAACTCACCGGACTACTTCCTGCTCGACGTGCCGAAACAGGACTATGCGGCACTTGCTGCCCGGATCGTCGAAAAAATTCCAGGTACAGTTTTGACAGACGCGCCAATGTTGCGCGGGCGCCTCGTCAGATTGAAGGATACGCCCGTTGAAGATCTCAAGGCGCCGCCTGAAGCACAATGGGTTTTGAATGGCGATCGCGGCTTGAGCTATGCGAACGAGGTCCCGGAAGGGTCGAAAGTCGTCGCGGGAACGTGGTGGGACGCGGGATACAGCGGCCCTCCTCTCGTTTCCTTCGAAGCAGATTTGGCCAAGAAGCTCAACTTAATGCTCGGCGACAAGGTCACCGTCAACGTTTTGGGCCGTAATTTGGATGCGACGATCGCCAATTTGCGAGAAGTGAAGTGGGAAAATCTGGCCATCAATTTTGTGATGGTCTTTTCGCCGAATGCCTTGCAGTCGGCCCCTCATAACCTGTTGGCGACAGTTCGCTTGCCGGCCAACACGGCGTCAAACGTTGAGGTCGAATTGGTGCGCGATCTCGGCAAGACGTTCCCTGCGGTCAGCGCAATACGCGTGCGCGACGCCATCAATCAGTTCAACAAGATCTTCGATAAGGTTATGACGGCGGTTCAAGTGGCCGGTAGCGTGACACTGGCTGCGGGCGCACTGGTTCTTGCCGGGGCGCTGGCGACCGCGCAGCGGCGGCGCATCCTTGAAGCAGTCATTTTGAAAACAATCGGTGCCCAGCGGCGCCAGATCCTCACGGCACACGCGATCGAGTACGCCCTTTTGGCGCTCGCAGCGGCGATCGTGGCGGTGCTTTTGGGAACAATCGCCGCCTGGGCTGCCCTGACTTGGCTTCTGGATGAGACACCGTTTACATTTTCGTTCGAGGCGATACTGCGGACACTGGCTCTTGCTGGCGGGCTTATCGCGGTTTTTGGCGGCTTAGGCACTGTGGCCGTCCTCAGAGCCCCGCCGGTGCCCGTTCTGCGCGGGCAGTAAAAGAGCGAGCTTTCGCAGAGCGGGGCTTGAAAACGCCGCAGACCAATATCATATTGGCGATAACTCCGGCACCATACGCCGGTTGGAAGAGGAAAATTCGACTCATGGCTCAATCTTACAATTCACCTTCAGTCGCCCGCACTGGTGCACGGACCGGACTGGCCGTGGACGAGGGTCTGCGCTCGTTTATGGTTGGCACGTACAACTATATGGCATTGGGCGTTGCCGGTACCGCCGCGATTGTGCTGGCGCTGGTCAATAACCCCGAGGTCTTGGCAACGATTGCCACCGGCCCCATGAAGTGGGTGCTGTTTGCAGCGACGCTCGGTCTCGGGTTCTTCGCCCACAAGCTGTTCTACTCGGGTAGTGCAGTCGTCGCGCATGGTGCCTTTTGGCTTTACTGCGCACTTTGGGGCGCGATGATCGCTCCGATGGTCTACGTTTTCTTGGCAAAAGGAATGACAGGCGTCGTCGGTCAAGCATTCTTCATCGCTGCGGCGACGTTCGCTGCGACCAGCCTCGTCGGCTACACGACTAAGAAGGATATGACCGGTTGGGGTGGCTTCCTCAGCATGGCATCCATCGGCATGGTTATAGTCATGTTGGCGAGCTTCTTCTTCATCACCGACCCAGGTACGAGCAAGACGGTAAGCGCGCTCATCTCGGGCGTCGTCGTGCTGTTGTTCTCGGCCATTACGGCCTGGGAAACGCAGCAGATTAAGACGATGTATCTTGAGGGTGCGAGCCAGGGTGGCGAGCAGTTCATCAAGCGCTCATCGATCTTCGGCGCCTTCATGCTCTATGGCAGCTTCGTTACGCTGTTCGTGCATATCCTCAATCTGCTCGGTATCATGAATACCGAGGATTAAGCGGGTCGCATATCGCTGAAGGCAGCTCACGACAAAATTCGGGCCCCGGATTTCGATAACAATCGATCCGGGGCCAGATTACATTTTCCGGAGGTTTTCAATCAGCTGGATACGACTTCAATCCGGCTGTCCAGAACGCGCAATACGCGCTCCAGATCATGCCCGCGTTTCATCACCAATCCACCGGCCGCAATGATCGAATAGACACCCTGCTTGCGCGCGAGCTTTAAGTCTTTCTCGACGCGATAGAGAGGCACCTCGCAGCTCCTGCGGAAAATCGAGAACACTGCCCTGTCGCGCAACATATCGATGGCGTAGTCGCGCCAAATACCTTGAGATACCTTGCGCCCGTAGACGGTCATTATGATGCTGAGTTCGCGCCGGTCGAAAACCGTTTTCGGCACAAAGTCTGGGGCGCCGGAAAGCGGTCCACTTTTGCTTCGGTCGCCCGCTGGTCTGGGGCGAAATTTTATGGGTTCAGCGTCGCTCAATGGCGCCTCCCTGTTGTGGTCTCCAGGATTGCTCCAAGTCACGCTGAAAGCAAGCACTCCCTCTTGCGAAAAGACGCCGCAAGCCGAAAAATCTGGGCACCGAAATACCCTCACCTTGACAAAATGGGGACCCGGACCCGACGTCAATCTGCCGTATTGGGAAGCGAATGTATCAACCGTTGCCTGAGGGCCCGGCCTAGAGAACCGGCTCTGGATACTCAGCCCCCCAGCCCCCCGGGGCCAAATTTCAAAGGGCCGGACCTTCGGCAACTCTCCCTGATTACCCCCAAGCGCCTGGGGTCCCCATCCCAGGCGTCACGTCTTGCGAAACGGCCTGCTTCCCCAGCGGGCCGTTTTGCATTTTCGGCTGTGCATTGTTTAAATTTTGAACCCAGCAGGCACTATTCCGCGTATCCTATTGAAAAGGGAAAATGAGCCGCTAATGCAGAAATATATGAAAGCCACGCCGGGAAAGCCAGTCAAGCGCAGCATATCGCGCAAGCAATCCACCAATCCGCTTTTGTCGCGCTGGACCACACCGTTCGAGATCCCGCCGTTCGCGAAATTCGAGGTCAAGCATTTCAGGCCTGCACTGGAGACGGCGTTTCGGGAGCATCGCGGTGAGATTGCTAAAATATCCGCAAATTCCGCGAAGCCCTCGTTTGCTAACACGATCGTCGCGCTTGAAAAGAGCGGACGGCTTTTGACGCGCGTGGGCTCCGTTTTCAGTAATCTCGAAGCAACCGACTCAACTCCTGAGCTGCAGGAAATCGCGCGCGAGATGTCGCCCCGGTTCGCAGCGCACGAAACTCAAATCTACCTCGACGCAAAATTGTTCCGCCGCATCGACGGCATGTTCAATCGCCGGGACAAACTGAAATTGAGTGGGGAAGAGCTCCGCGTCTTAGAACGCCATCATCTATCGTTCGTGCGCTCGGGTGCCAGATTATCCGCCGCTGCTAAGTCGCGAGTGAAGGAAATCAACGCGCGGCTCGCCAGTCTCGTCACGCAGTTCATGCAGAATGTCTTGAAGGACGAGCAGACCTGGCATCTATTGCTCGAAGGAGAAAACGAACTCTTAGGGCTTCCTGAAACGATGCGTGCGGCAGCGTCGCGTGCGGCGGCCGACCTCGGTCACGACGGCAAGCATGCCATCACGTTAGCGCGCTCCAGTGTCGAGGGTTTCCTAACCTACTCAAGCCGGCGCGACCTCAGGGAGCAGGCATTCAAGGCTTGGATCCAGCGCGGCGCAAATGGCGGGGAATCCGATAACTGCCGCATCCTGGGTGAAGCCGTTCAACTGCGCAACGAACACGCCAAACTGTTAGGCTACAAGTCCTTTGCCGCATTTTCGCTTGAAGACACGATGGCAAAGAAACCAACAGCGGTGAACGAGCTGCTGACCGCTGTGTGGTCCAAGGCCGTCGCTCGCTCAATCGAAGAACGCGATGCACTTGCCGCTGAAGCCAAGCGCGAAGGCGGCAATTTCGCCATCGCACCTTGGGACTGGCGGTATTACTCGGAGAAGGTGCGCAAGGCGCGTTTTGATCTCGATGACGCCGAGGTGCGGCCCTACCTCAAACTCGATTCCATGATCGATGCGGCCTTCGATTGCGCTACGAGGCTGTTTGGACTGACATTCAAAGAATTGAGCGATGTTCCGCGCTATCATCCAAACGTTAGGGTGTGGGAGGTCAAGAAAAAAAACGGCCAGCACGTGGGTGTGTTTGTCGGAGATTACTTTGCTCGTGCCTTGAAGCGTTCCGGCGCTTGGATGTCGAGTTTCCGGCCTCAACACAATCTCGGCAAGGGGCAGCGGCCGATAATCATCAATGTGCTGAATTGCGCGAAAGTGGCAGACGGCGAACCGGCATTGCTGTCCTTCGACGATGCGCGAACTTTATTCCACGAATTTGGCCATGGCTTACATGGATTGCTGTCGGACGTGACGTTCCCCTCAATCGCTGGCACCGCAGTGTCGACCGATTTTGTCGAGTTACCCTCCCAACTCTACGAGCATTGGTTATCGGCGCCGGAAGTTTTGGAGCGATATGCGATCCACTACAAGTCAGGAAAGCCGATGCCAGCAATTCTGCGCCAGCGGCTGTTCGCGGCGCGGAATTTCAATCAGGGCTTTGCGACCGTTGAGTACACAGCGTCAGCGCTGGTTGATATGGCGCTCTACACCCTTGAGGACCCGTCGCGTCTCGATATTGGAACATTCGAGAAAGAAACGCTCAATAGCATCGGAATGCCGGCGGAAATCACGATGCGTCACCGCTTGCCGCATTTCATGCACATCATGGGCGGCTATGCTGCGGGATATTACAGTTACCTATGGTCCGAAGTGATGGACGCCGATGCTTTCGCCGCCTTTGAAGAAACAGGTGATGTGTTTCACGCCAAAACGGCTAAGCGGCTCGCCGAATTTGTCTATTCGGCCGGCAATCGGCGTGATCCGCACGAAGCCTATGTTGCGTTTCGCGGCCGGGCGCCGAAGATCGAACGGCTGCTCAAGAAGCGCGGGCTGGCTGCGTAGATGAAAATAGCGCTCCGGCGCAGGTGCGGCAGGCCACTGCCAATCTCTGGAGTGCTGATTACCAAAGCCCAGCCCAGGCCGCACCAATGATGGGTCCGGCCTTTCCTTCTTGGACCAAGACAACAGACTTCTGTGTCGCGGGCTGCATCACAGCCGATCTTGGTATTTGGATCATCAGCGGCTTACCCTTCCAAAGACCGATTGGCGTCAGTTCGCGTACGATATTCGTGTAAATCAGCGCTTGTCCTGCATTCTCACCCTTCTGGATTTCGACCGTTCCAGACATCTGAACCGCCGCCAGCCAGATCGTGGCCTCGCGTATCTCCTTGCCTTCCTCAGCCCAACCCGCCGCAATATTGAGGGTGTTATTCTCCTGCCAAAAACGGAGCGGAACCCGGGGCTGCGCAGAATTCTTGGATGTCAGGTCTATCGCGCTTTCGATGTCGGCTTTCACCGCACCGTTTGCATGTAGGATCCCATTGACGACGATCTGCGGCGTATAAATCGCCCCATCTCCGCGCGCCTTCGCATAAGCGCGCTGGCGTTCGCTATTGCGGGGTGAGGCAAAGGTATCCTTCCAGCCCAGATAATCCCAATAGTCGACGGGTAAAGACAAAGCGATGACTGTTGGATCATTGGCATAAGCCTTGAGAACGATGTCCGCGGGTGGGCAAGAAGAGCACCCTTGACTGGTGAACAGCTCCAGCACGGCGCGTATGGGCGTATCGCTCGACTGTGACACCTTGGAGCGCGCGCCCGCCTCTTGTTCGGCAAATGTCGGCCCGGAAGCGAACCAAGTAAGACAGAAGAAAAGTACCGTTAATGGGCGAAAACGCATCGTTGTGGTCCCGATTTGGACGGCCAAATGACATAACCGCCGCGACTGTTATATTATTGCGTTGCCCACAAAAAAACCAGTCACGACTGAGTGAGCCTATGATGACTCTACGGCCGCGACTGGCAGATCATTACAGTGCTTAGGCGAGAGGCTAGAGAAGGAAATCGCTCTTGTAGAGGTGGACGAAACCTTTCAGTCCAATCTGGAAATCAGGGCGGCAATCGCCGTTAATGTCGCCTGCAACGACTGTGCGGTCGTACGCGGTGCCGGCCCGGTTCTCGAAGAAAACCTTGAGAGCCCCGGCTGTACCGTCGAACTGGGCAGTCTGGCCAATGAAGTGGAAGGCTTGTTTACCTGCCTTCTTGCTATTGGCGTCAATGCCGCTCAAATCGATTTTATCGGCGCCGCGCTGGAAGTCGGTGATGCAGTCGCGGTTGCCAAAGCCGATCCCGGTTTCGCGTGTGGAATAGAATTCGAAGCGGTCCCAGCCTGCGCCGCCGGTCAGCATATCCCGGCCGAGCCCGCCGACGAGGAAATCATCGCCAGTTCCGCCATAGAGCTTGTCATTGCCAGTGTCGCCTCTCAGCAGATCGTTTCCCGCCTCCCCAAACAGGTGATCGTTGCCCGTTCCGCCTTCGATCAGATCGTTACCGGTTCCGCCGTAGAGGCAATCGTCACCGGCATTTCCGAAGAGTTTATCATCGCCGACTTCTCCGAAAATGGCGTCGTTTCCATTGCCGCCGTAGACGCTGTCGATTCCGGCGCCGCCGAGCATTGTGTCGTTGGCGTCACCTCCGTCGAGAAGATCGTCACCGTCATTCCCAAAAATCAGATCACAGCCCGCTTCGCCGCGCAGTACGTCGTGGCCGTTTCCGCCGTAAATGTTGTCGTTTCCAGCTCCGCCAAAAACTTCGTCGTTGTCGTCGCCGCCGTCTAGCGTATCATCGCCGTTGTCACCCAAAATGTGATCGCAACCAGCTCCCCCACGAATGAGATCATCGCCGTTTCCGCCGGAGATTTTATCGTTCCCTCCGTTGCCTTCGATCTCGTCGTTGCCGTCGTCGCCATCCAGGCAATCGTCGCCGTTGCCGCCGTAGATCTTGTCGTCACCCGTGCCGCCGTAAATTTTGTCGTCGCCGTCGCCGCCATCAAGAGTATCGATGCCTCCACCACCGTAAATACGATCATTGCCGCCTTTGCCACGTACGAGATCGTCATCGTCGCCGCCGTCGAGGACATCGGCATTATCGCCGCCGGTGATCTGGTCGTTGCCTTCGGCACCCCAAACGACGTTAAAGCCGTTACCTGCATCAATGCAGTCGTCGCCAGCGAGAGCATTGACGATGTCGTCTGCATCGCCAAAGGCGACGTTATCGTTGTAGGGAGTCAAATTAATTGGGTAACCCATGGCTCTTGGCTTTCTCTCAGACTTTTGGGGCGTACGCATAGTGCGTACGCGTCATTACTGAAGAAGGCGTAAACAATTCCCGTAAAAAGCGCGAGTTTCGATTGGGGTGGAGGTTAACGAGTATGGTTACAAACCGCGCCAGTGGCCGGCCCCGGTCACGATGCCAGAACGCGCGATGCAAGTGCTGCCGTCAGAAACTGTCCGGCTTTACGCTGCGGCAAGGTTTCTCAGAACGTAATGCAAGATGCCGCCGCTCTTGTAGTATTCGAGCTCATCCAGGGTATCGATCCGGCAAAGCAACGGCACCTTGAAAGTGCTTCCGTCCGGTCTTGCAATTTCAGCCTCGGCTTTTGCCCGCGGTTTAATGCTGGCGAGACCGCGAATGGTCACAAGTTCGCCGCCCGTGAGCCCAAGCGTTTGCCAGCTCGCGCCAGATTCAAACGTAAAAGGTATGACGCCCATCCCCACGAGGTTCGAGCGATGAATGCGCTCAAACGATTGGGCAATCACGGCTTTGACGCCCAGGAGATTTGTGCCCTTCGCAGCCCAGTCGCGTGAGGAGCCGTTACCGTATTCGACACCGGCAATCACGACGAGTGGAACCTTTTGTAAAGCGTAACGCTGCGCCGCATCGTATATAGCCATGCGTTCGCCGGACGGCTGGTGGATCGTGAAGCCGCCTTCGACGGCGTTGCCTTTGTCGTCTTTGACCATGTGGTTCTTGATGCGAATGTTTGCGAACGTGCCGCGCATCATCACTTCGTGATTGCCGCGCCGGGTGCCGTATTGGTTGAAGTCGGCGGGTTTCACGCCATGGTCGATCAGATATTTTCCGGCCGGAGAGGCGGCCTTGATTGAGCCCGCAGGGGAGATGTGGTCGGTCGTGATCTTGTCGCCGAACAGGGCAAGCACGCGCGCGTTTTCGATATCCGATATCTTGCGTGCGGTCGCCGTGATGCCGGTAAAGTAAGGCGGGTTCTGTACATAGGTCGATGCGTCGTCCCAGCTGTAGGTCAGACCTGTGCTTGACTTGATGCCTTGCCAATTCTTGTCGCCTTTGAAGACATCCGCATAGCGCGACTTGAACATCTCGCGCGTGATGTTTTCTGCGATGAACTTTTGAATTTCGGCGGATGTCGGCCAGATGTCTTTGAGATAGACGGGCTTGCCGTCCTGGTTGGTTCCAAGCGGTTCCGAGGTCAGGTCCTTTTGCACGGAGCCGGCCAATGCGTAGGCAACGACGAGCGGAGGAGAGCCGAGATAGTTGGCTTGGACATCGGGGCTGACGCGGCCTTCAAAATTGCGATTTCCGGACAGCACGGCTGCCGCGACGATGCCGTTGTCGTTGATCGCCTTGGAGATATCCGGCGCAAGCGGGCCGGAATTGCCGATGCAGGTTGTGCAGCCGAAGCCAACCACATTGAACCCGAGTTTGTCGAGATAGGTTTGCAGTCCGGCTTTTTCGAGGTAGGCGGCAACAACCTGCGATCCCGGCGCGAGCGATGTCTTCACCCAGGGCTTGGCGCTCAGACCTTTTTTTACCGCGTTCCGCGCCAAAAGTCCGGCGGCGATCAACACGCTCGGGTTTGATGTGTTGGTGCAGCTCGTGATCGCCGCGATGACGACATCGCCGTGGCCGATGTCGAACGATTTGCCGTCGACAGCGGCGCGCTTTTGCAACTCTCCGGGTTTCTTGTATTCCGCATCGAGCGCTGTTGCGAAACCGGCTGCAACGCCGGAGAGCGCCACACGGCCTTCCGGCCGCTTGGGTCCGGCTAGAGACGGCTCAACCGTGCCGAGGTCGAGTTCAATGGTATCGGTGAAAACCGGGTCAGCGGCGTTCTGCTCGCGAAATAGCCCCTGCGCGCGGCTGTACGCTTCAACGAGAGCGATACGCTGTTCGTCGCGGCCTGAGATCATCAGATAGTTTAGAGTTTCGCCATCGACCGGGAAAAATCCACACGTCGCGCCGTATTCGGGTGCCATGTTGGCGATCGTCGCGCGATCGGCCAGCGTCATGTGGTTGAGGCCGGGGCCGTAAAATTCGACGAACTTGTTGACGACGCCCTTCTTGCGCAACATTTGCGTAACCGTCAGCACCAAATCGGTGGCTGTAACCCCCTCGTTCAATTTGCCCGTTAGCTTGAAGCCGATCACTTCCGGGATGAGCATGGATTGCGGCTGGCCCAGCATCGCGGCTTCCGCTTCGATGCCGCCCACGCCCCAGCCCAGAACGGCGAGGCCATTGACCATCGTGGTGTGACTGTCGGTGCCAACGAGTGTGTCGGGATACGCCACATCTCGCCCGTCCGCCATTTTGTTAGTCCACACTGTCTGCGCCAGATACTCGAGATTGACCTGATGGCAAATGCCGGTTCCGGGCGGCACAACGCGGAAGTTCTCGAATGCGCCCTGGCCCCATTTCAGAAAGTTGTAACGCTCCCCGTTGCGCTCGTATTCGAGCTCGACATTGCGCGCGAGGGACTTCGGCGAACCGAACTCATCGACGATGACCGAGTGATCGATCACGAGATCAACCGGCACGAGCGGATTGATCTTCTCGGGATCGCCTTTGAGCTGTTTCATGCCATCGCGCATGGCGGCAAGATCGACGACAGCGGGCACGCCGGTAAAATCCTGCATTAAGACGCGCGCGGGCCGGAACCCGATTTCGGTTTCGGTCTTACCCTTATTGTTCAGCCATTCAGCCATCGCGGCGATGTCGGCTTTCTTTACCGTGCGGCCGTCTTCGTGGCGCAGCAGGTTTTCAAGCAATACCTTCATGGAGAACGGAAGCTGGGCGATGCCCTTAAGGCCGTTGGCTTCGGCAACGGGCAATGAATAATACACGTAAGTTTTGCCACCCGCAGTCAGGGTCTTCTGGCATTTGAAACTATCGAGAGAATTGGGGGTCACGGCGCTCACAGTCTAGCCTCCACCAGAAACGGGCCATCTCAGATTGGCCACGAGAGTTTGGACTTGGAGCTGCGCCGCCGGAGTGCCGGCGGATCGAGGGGGCTGGTAGCCGGACCTAGCAAAGGTCCTGTGCAACCCCGCCGCTTTTGCGCTAGCGGAAAATCTATGCTGCCTCTTATATAGCTCACGACGTAAGTGGAACATCCGACTTCTGGCGAGTTTGGCCTTGCGGTCAAATGCCACTGCTGCCGCCCTGCCGCCCTTCCGCCCGCCAAGGTCAAAAACTCAAGTGCAACTCATTGCCGAAAATATCTTTGTCGAGCGTGGGTCGCGAACCGTTATTCGCGATTTATCTCTGGTCGTGGCCAGTGGCGAAGCCGTCATCCTGTCAGGCGCAAATGGCGCGGGCAAGACCACGCTGTTGCGTGCACTCGCGGGGTTCCTGACCCCCGTATCCGGTATAGTCAGGATTGACGGCGGCGACACTGAGAAAACGATTGGCGAACAAGCGCATGTCGTTGGGCACGCCAACGCCGTTAAATCCAATTTGACGGTTCTGGAGAATGTGGAATTCTGGGCACGCTATCTTGGTGCTGCAAGAAAAAATAACGCCAGCGTAAACCGCGCGCTTGATCATTTCCGATTGCGCGATCTCGCGAAGTTTCCGGTCGCCTATTTGTCGGCGGGTCAAAAGCGGCGCGTTGGTCTCGCGCGTTTACTCTCGGCACAGCGTCCGGTTTGGTTGCTTGACGAACCAACAGTATCGCTTGATGCGGTGTCCACCGAACTTCTAGCGAAAGCGATTGACAGTCATGTGGAAGCTGGCGGACTGGCCATTATCGCCACGCACATTCCCCTTGGTTTGACGCGGTCACGGGAATTAAAGCTCGAACCGCGAGGTAGGACGGCATGAGTGCGTTCTGGACCCTTGTTAGCCGGGACCTGCGCCTCTCGTTGCGCGAGGGCGGAGCAATCGGCACGGCGCTTGGATTCTTCCTGGTTGTCGTTGCGTTGATGCCATTGGGCCTTGGCCCGGATCTCAATCTATTGTCGCGCATTGCTGCCGGGATCTTGTGGATCGCACTTCTGCTCGCCGCTCTATTATCCTTGGGCCGGGTTTTTGAGAGTGATTTCGAAGACGGCACGCTTGAGGTGATGGCGGCGGGTTCGATGCCGCTTGAGCTCGTCGTGGCGGCCAAATCCCTTGCACATTGGGTCTCAACGGCAATACCGCTGGCACTTTTGGCCCCAGTGCTCGGCATTCTCCTCAACCTTGATCTCGAGGCTTATCCCGCGTTGGTAGCGACCATGCTTGCGGGCACGCCAGCCGTCAGTTTTCTAGGTGCAATTGGCGCGGCGTTGACATTGAAAGCGCGCCGCGGCGGATTGCTTCTAGCGCTCCTCGTTTTGCCGCTTTATGTGCCGACACTCATCTTTGGAATATCGGGTTTGAGCGCTGCAACGGCCAACGCCGGAAGTTTTGGGCCTTCTTTCGCGATGCTTGCGGCAATTTCCTTGGCATCCATCGTGTTGGGGCCGTTGGCGGCGGCGGCGGCCTTGCGGATTCAGTTTCAGTAGCCAGGAAATATTCCCGTTCATTGCGTACTTATCGGCGAAGGCTTACATCGATCCCATGCAAACTCTGACCCAACGTTTGGCCAATCCAACCCGGTTCATGGAACTTTCCGGCCGTCTCTTGCCATGGATCGCCGGTCTTGCGGCCGCACTGATTGCCTACGGTCTTTATCTCGTGTTCTTCGTCGCGCCGCCCGATTACCAACAGGGTGAGACTGTGAAGATTATGTACATTCATGTGCCGAGCGCCTGGCTAGCCATGATGGGGTACGCGTTCGTCGCACTCTCGAGTTTCGGCCTACTTGTCTTCCGCCATCCGCTGGCGGATGTCTCGGCCAAGGCAGCCGCACCCATCGGCGCTGCGTTTACGTTTTTGGCTCTTGTTACAGGTTCGCTCTGGGGCAAGCCGATGTGGGGAACCTTTTGGGTGTGGGACGCACGGCTGACTTCGGTATTAATCTTATTCTTCCTCTATCTCGGTTTGATGGCGCTGCGCTCGTCACTAGAAGATGAATCGCTCGCGGCCAAGCTGACCGCCGTTCTCGCCCTCGTCGGCGTCGCTATTTTGCCGGTCATAAAGTTTTCGGTCGAGTGGTGGAACACCTTGCATCAGCCATCGACCGGATTCACCTCGAGCGTCGATCCGAGCATGCGCACCCCCTTGTTGATCATGGCGCTGGGTTTCTCAGCTTTGTTTATCGTCATGCACATGATGGCCATGAGAAATGAAATTCTGCGTCGGCGGGTGAAGTCACTGCGAATGGCTGAAATCGAGCGCGGTGAAGCGTCTTTGCGAACAGCGGCGGTAGCGGAGTAAGCGAATGGAACTTGGCACTCACGCATCGTTTATCTGGGCCGCCTACGCCGTCACAGCGCTGGTTATCGCGGCCATTCTTTTGTGGCTGCTCGCCGATGGACACAGGCAGCGCACTGCACTGGCCGATCTGGACGCGCGCGGCATCAAGCGCCGCTCGGCAAAACGTTCAACGGAAGCATGCAATGACAGCAAGTAAAACGTCACGCAGTCTGCAAGTGCTGCCAGTCCTCATTTTCGCGGCGGTGGCAGGTTTGTTTGCTGTCGCATTGAAATCCGGCGATCCCTCGAAACTGCCATCGGCACTCATCGGCAAACCCGTACCCGTATCGTCATTCGCGCCGCTTGCCGCGTTGGTTGCCGATGGCAAGCCCGTACCCGGATTTTCGAATTCTGATCTAACGACGGGCAGGCCAACAATCGTCAATTTCTGGGCCTCCTGGTGCGCCCCGTGCATCGACGAGCATCCGCTCATTGCCGAACTCAAGATCAAAAGCGGCGTGGATATTTTCGGGGTGAATTACAAGGATGATCCGGCTGCAGCCCGGCGATTTCTGGGACGCTACGGCAATCCATTTACGGCGGTCGGCACCGACGCCGACGGCAGCACGGCGATCGATTGGGGCGTTTATGGCATGCCCGAAACGTTCGTTATCAACGGACGAGGTGAGATCGTCT
>JANOKW010000067.1:0-3393 GCA_031419475.1 Hyphomicrobium sp.
TGCTTTTTAAGGGATCAATCACATGACCGCCGCCGCCAAGAAGCCCGCCTTCAACGATTACATCGTCAAGGACATTTCGCTCGCCGAATTCGGCCGCAAGGAAATCTCGCTGGCCGAGACCGAGATGCCCGGCCTGATGGCCACGCGCGAGGAATACGGCCCGAAGCAGCCGCTGAAGGGCGCGCGCATCGCCGGCTCGCTGCACATGACGATCCAGACCGCGGTCTTGATCGTAACGCTTGCCGCACTCGGCGCCGATATCCGCTGGGTCTCCTGCAACATCTATTCGACGCAGGACCACGCGGCGGCCGCGATCGCGGCGGCCGGCATTCCCGTGTTCGCGGTGAAGGGAGAGAGCCTGGTCGAATACTGGGACTACACCGCGCGGATGTTCGACTGGCACGGCGGCGGCACCCCCAACATGATCCTCGATGACGGCGGCGACGCCACCATGCTCGTGCACCACGGCCTTCGCGCCGAAAAAGGCGATAAGGCGTTCCTCGATAAAGCGTCGAACGAGGAAGAAGAAGTATTCTTCGCCCTTATCAAAAAGATATTGAAGGAAAAGCCAGGTTGGTTTGCAGAGCTGGCTAAAAATATCAAGGGCGTTTCGGAAGAAACGACTACGGGTGTCCATCGTCTATACCAGATGGAGAAGGAAGGTAAGCTTCTTTTCCCGGCGATCAACGTCAACGATGCTGTTACGAAGTCGAAATTCGACAACCTTTATGGCTGCCGCGAAAGTCTCGTCGACGCGATCCGTCGCGGCACCGACGTGATGATGGCCGGTAAAGTCGCTTTCGTCGCCGGCTACGGTGACGTCGGCAAGGGTTCGGCAGCGTCACTGCGCCAAGGCGGTTGCCGCGTACTGGTATCGGAAGTCGATCCGATCTGCGCCTTGCAGGCGGCGATGGAGGGTTACGAGGTCGTCACCATGGACGACGCCGCCGCGCGCGCCGACATCTTCGTGACGGCAACGGGCAACATCGACGTAATCACCGTCGATCATATGCGCAAGATGAAGGACCGCGCGATCGTCTGCAATATCGGTCACTTCGATAGCGAAATCCAGGTCGCAGGTTTGAAGAACTTTAAGTGGCACAACGTGAAGCCGCAGGTGGACGAAGTCGAATTCCCTGACGGCAAGCGCATCTTGCTGTTGTCGGAGGGCCGCCTGGTCAATCTCGGCAATGCGATGGGGCATCCGTCGTTTGTGATGTCCGCGTCGTTCACCAATCAGACGCTGGCTCAGATCGAGCTGTGGACCAAGCCCGGCCAGTACGAGAAGAAGGTCTATGTGTTGCCGAAGCATCTCGACGAAAAGGTCGCGACGCTGCATCTCGCCAAGATCGGCGTGAAGTTGACCAAGCTCAGCCCCGATCAGGCCGCCTACATTGGCGTGCCGGAGAATGGCCCGTTCAAAGCCGATCACTACCGGTACTGAGAAACTCGTGGAGCCACACGAACGTCTGTCTGCGACATTAAAAGCGGCGTCAGAGGAACACTCTGGCGCCGTTCTTTTTTTGGCACCCCCAGCGGGCTGGCTACGGCGCGACAACGCCCGCATACTGAAATGAAGTGATTCGTGCGGTCCTGCCGCATGGTCTCGATGTTCCACGATCTCTCCGGTGTCGGTGTCGACGCGTTTGAAGCCGGGTATTCCACATAGAAATCCCGGACCGCATGCGCGCGATCGCGAAAAAGGCAGACAAGGAGACGACGAGACGGCAACTCGCCGTGCTGTTGCTTGCCGCCATGGCATGCATCACGGTGTTGATGGCTGCGGTCGTTTCCGGAGACAGCGCTCAGCCAAACGCTTTCGATTTACGCCACATATCGTTGATTACTATTGTCGCGGGCGCCGGGTTCATTGCTGGCCTGATCGTCTGGCATATCGCGAGTGCGGCCCGGCGCGAGGCGCGTCAGGCCAAGGCGGAAAGTCTTCAGCTGCGCCGCAACCTCGCGGCGGCCGATGCCATCATTCGCGCCGAACCGCAAATTTTGATCTTTTGGGAACAGGGGCAGGCTGTTCGCATCGTCGCGCACACACTTACGGGAGTCGCGGGGCTTCCCGAGCATCAGGCTGATGTCTTGCGTTTTGGCCAGTGGCTGGAAGCGGCAAGTGCACAAGCCCTGAAGGCCGCGCTCGATCAGCTGTTCGCACAGGGCCGCGCATTCAACATCATTCTGCGAACCCTTGCGCTTGGCCACGTCGAAGCCGAAGGCCGTGCTGCGGGCGGACGCGCTGTTCTGCGCTTCAAAGATATTTCGGGTTACAAGCTCGAACTCAGCAAAGTGCTAGAGACCCATCAAACATTGGCGCGCGACATACGATCAAGCCGTGCGTTGTTGAACACGCTTCCGATGCCGGTCTGGCTCAGAAACAATGACGGCCGGATCAGCTGGGTCAACGCGGCCTATACCGCCGCCGTCGAAGCGCAAAGCCAAGCCGAAGTCATCGAACGCCAAATCGAGCTACTGGAAAGCCGCGAGCGCAAGGCGGTCGCCAAGACACTCACTCAAGGGCTGGAGTACCGCGACCGCGTGCACATTGTCACCAGCGGCGAACGCAAGCCCCACGACATCGTCGTGCTGCCCCTCGACGATATATCTGCAGGTGCGGCCATCGACGTAACAGCCGTCGACACGGTGCAG
Source organism: Hyphomicrobium sp. (assembly GCA_031419475.1). Taxonomy (GTDB): domain Bacteria; phylum Pseudomonadota; class Alphaproteobacteria; order Rhizobiales; family Hyphomicrobiaceae; genus Hyphomicrobium_B. The sequence goes on from JANOKW010000067.1 coordinate 2,656, forward strand.
GGCGAACTCGAACGCCAGATCGCCGCTTACGACCGCACTCTCGATCGCGTCTCGACGGGCGTTGCGATTTTCAATCGCGATCAGCAGCTCGTGTTCTTCAACGATGCCTATTACAAGTTTTGGCAGATCGATCCCGGCTGGCTGCGCGAAAAACCAAGCGACAGCGCCATTCTCGACCGCCTGCGCGAACAGAGTAAACTTCCACCCGTCGTCAATTATCGCGATTGGAAAGCCAAGGTACTCGCCTGCTATCAGACCGGCAAAGGCCTTGAAGACTGGTGGCATTTGACCGATGGGCGCATTTTGCACGTCATCGCCGAACAACGCCCCGATGGCGGCGTCACGTATCTCTTCGGTGATGAAACGGAACGGCTCGCACTGGAGAGCCGTTACAATGCCTTGATCGACGTGCAGCGCGAAACAATCGACAGCCTGAAGGAAGGCGTCGCGGTGTTCGGCACGGACGGGCGTTTGAAACTCTTTAACACGGCTTTCACGAACATCTGGAAAATCGCTCCGCGCATTCTGGCGGAACTCCCCCACATCGACGACGTGATCGCACAGGCAACGGCCCTGCACGACGCGCCGGCTATTTGGACCCGTATCAGCCGCGCCGTCACCGCCTTTCTTGATGAGCGCGAAGCCTTCGAAGGACAGATGGTGCGTGTAGATCTCTGCGTCATCGACTATGCTCTGATGCCATTGCCGGACGGCGCAACACTTCTCACGTTTGCCGAC
>JANOKW010000068.1:0-4815 GCA_031419475.1 Hyphomicrobium sp.
CATGAAGGTTTGCTCTGGCGGCATCGTCGGCATGGGGGAAGAAAGCCAAGATCGCGTCGATATGCTGGTCACACTCGCAAACCTCGAAGAGCATCCCGAGAGCGTTCCGATCAACATGCTGATCGCGATTCCCGGGACGCCGCTTGAGCACGTCGAAAAGCTCGACGCCATCGACTTCGTGCGCACCATTGCCGTCGCCCGTATCATGATGCCAAAGTCGTTCGTCAGACTTTCCGCAGGGCGCACGGAAATGAGCGACGAAACACAGGCGTTGTGCTTTTTTGCCGGCGCCAACTCCATTTTTGTTGGCGATACCTTGCTGACGGCGGGAAACCCCGGCGAAGATGCCGACAGCCGGCTGTTCGCCAAGCTTGGTCTTGAGCCGCTGGCGCTTAACGTTGCGGAAACCTGTTCGCGTGAACCCGCGGATGAAGCGGGACAAAGGAATGCCGGCTAGTCATGAGCGTGCGCTCAAAGCGCTTCTTCGCCGCGGCCGGTTGCGCGAGCTAGAGTCGGCAGCCGGCGCCGATTTCACGTCCAACGACTATTTGGGGCTAGCGAAGTCGGCTGAGTTGCAGCGCGCCGTCATGGCAGCGCTTGCGCGAGGCGTACCGATCGGCGCTGGCGGATCGCGGCTGTTGCGCGGTAATCACCCCGAGCACGAAGCACTCGAAGCGGAGGCCGCGCGGTTTTTCAACGCCGAAAGCGCGCTGTTCTTCGGTGGCGGGTTTGTTGCCAATACGGCTATCTTTGCGACTCTGCCCGCACGTGGCGACCTTATCGTCTATGATGAACTCGTGCATGCGAGCGCACACGAGGGCATGTGGCTATCGAAAGCTGAAACGGTCTCCGCCCGCCACAACGACGCAACCGCATTTGACGAGGCCATCAAGACGTGGCGCGCTTCGGGCGGAACGGGGCAGGTATGGATCGCGGTCGAGAGCCTTTACAGCATGGACGGCGACCGGGCGCCGCTCAAATATCTCGCAGAAATCACCGCGCGAAATGGTGCCGTGCTCGTGATCGATGAAGCTCACGCGACCGGCGTGTTTGGAACCAACGGCCGTGGGCTTGGCGCGGAGCTTGAGGGTCAACCCAACATCATTTCACTCCACACCTGCGGTAAAGCACTCGGCGTCATGGGAGCACTGGTGACGTGCCCCAGCGTTATCCGCGACTTTCTCGTTAACCGCGCACGATCCTTCATCTACGCAACAGCGCCTTCGCCGCTTATGGCCGCTGCCGTGCGCGCGGCGCTTGAAATCAGTGCCCGACAAAGCGAACGGCGCGAGACCCTGCACAAGCGCGTTGCCCTTGCGGGCGAGCTATTGCACGAGAAGCTCGGGATTGTTGCCTCAGGCTCGCAGATTCAACCCGTCATCGTTGGCTCAGACGCAAGAGCCGTTGCCTTTGCCAATGCCATGCGTGCGCGCGGCTTCGATGTGCGCGCGATCCGGCCGCCCACAGTGCCAGAAGGAACGGCGCGGCTGCGCATCACGTTGACGCTCAACACGGATGACGCGACCGTTGCGGCCCTGATCGATGTGCTTGCCGAAGAGCAGTCACGGCTTGCCGCATGAACCAGGCCATCATCGTCACGGGAACAGATACGGACGCCGGCAAGACGGTGTTCAGCGCGGCCCTCACAGCGGCGCTTGATGGGTGCTATTGGAAGCCAATCCAATGTGGCTTGGATAGCGAAACCGATAGCCAGATTGTACAACGGCTCAGTGGCTTGGGACCCGAGCGCATTCTGCCCGAAACCTATTTGCTGAAGACTGCATCGTCGCCGCACTTTGCGGCCGAGCGTGAAGGCGTCGAAATCGATCCGGCCCAATTGGTCGTGCCAAACGTGTCCCGGCCGCTCGTGATCGAAGGCGCTGGCGGGGTTGCAGTGCCGATCCGGCGCGACTTGTTGCAGATCGATGTATTCGGGCGCTGGAAGTTGCCGGTCATTTTGTGCGCGTCCACGCGCCTCGGCACCATCAATCATAGCCTACTCTCGATTGAAGCTCTGAAGCGGCGCGCCATTCCAATTCTTGGGCTGGCCTTTATGGGTGATGCCAACCCTGACAGCGAGGCAACGATTTGCGCCATGGGTGGTGTGAAACGGCTTGGCCGCTTGCAGCGCCTCGATCCGCTGAATGTTAGAAGTCTCAGAGCGGCGTTCGCTGAGAACTTCAAGTTGAGCGATGTGCTTGGGTTGGGAGGCGGCGGCCCATGAAACAGCCCAGCCAATCGCCTCTGTGGCACCCCTTTACGCAACACGGTCTTGAACCGGCGATGACGGAGATTGCGAGTGCGCAAGGCGCCTGGCTGACAGGGCGCGACGGGCGGCGCATCCTGGACGCGATCTCGTCATGGTGGGTCATTACGCATGGACACCGGCATCCCAAGATCATCGCGGCCATCAAGGATCAGGCCGGCAAGCTCGATCAGGTGATTTTTGCCGGATTTACCCATCAACCGGCCGAAGATGTCGCACGGCTGCTTCTGAGTTTTGCGCCAGCCGGTTTGGAACACGTGTTCTTTTCCGACAGTGGCTCTACCTCGGTCGAAGTCGCGCTGAAGATGGCGCTCGGGTATTGGCGCAACACCGGTGCGCCGCGCACACGCATTCTAGCACTCGAAAACGCCTACCACGGCGACACGATCGGCACGATGTCAGCGGGCGCACGTGGCGTTTTCAATTCTGCCTATGAGCCGCTGTTATTCGACGTCGGCCGCATTCCGTTTCCAGCCCCGGGCCAAGAACATGTCACGCTCGACGCACTCGACACCGCGTGTGGCAGGGGAGATGTTGCAGCCTTCGTCGTCGAGCCGCTGGTGCTCGGCGCCGGCGGCATGCTGATGTACAGCGCCAAAACTCTTAAAGACATGCACCGCGTTTGCGCCACACATGGCGTTCTGTTCATCGCCGATGAAGTCATGACGGGCTTTGGCCGCACCGGAACGATGTTTGCGTGCGAGCAGGCAGACCTCGCGCCGGACATCCTGTGCCTCGCGAAGGGATTAACCGGCGGATCACTTCCATTGGCGGCCACGTTGTGCCGTCGCGCCATCTTCGACGCACACTACTCGGACGACAGAGCAAAGACTTTCTTTCATTCAAGCTCATATACCGCAAACCCTATCTGCTGCGCGGCGGCACGGGCCAATCTAGAGATTTGGTCCAGCGAGCCGGTTTTGAAGCGTATATCCGCGCTTGCTTCTGCACAGGCGCAGAGGCTCGAAGCGCTTAGCGCGCATGCGCGGTTTTCGGGCGCGCGGAAAACCGGAACAATCACAGCGTTCGACCTTGATGTGCGCGATAGCGGATACTTGGCCGCTGTAGCATTGCGCTTGCGAGCAAAATTCCTCGAACGCGGTGTACTTCTCAGGCCCCTTGGAAACACGATCTACGTCATGCCACCCTATTGCACCTCGCCGGACGAACTGGATCAAGTCTATGACGCCGTGCGCGCCATAGCTGGAGAAGAAGTCTGATGCGCGGCGTCGAGATCAAAGGGCTGGGTCACTACGCGCCGGAACGCCGCGTGCCAAATGCCGAGATCGAAGGGCGGCTCGGGCTTGAGCCGGGTTGGATTTTCCGCCGCACAGGCATCGAGGCGCGCCGTTATGTCGCCGATAACGAGGCGCTCAGCGACATTGCCACCTCCGCCGGAAACATGGCTCTCGCTAATGCCCAAATCGACCGTAAAAGCGTTGCGCTCGTCCTGCTTGCCACATCAACACCCGATCATTTGTTGCCGCCCTCCGCGCCGCTCGTTGCGAACAAGCTTGGCCTAACCAACGCCGGCGGCATCGACATGGCGGGCGCTTGCGGCGGGTTCATCTACGCGCTGACGCTGGCAGATGGTTTCGTGCGCCTGCACAATGCACCGGTGCTGGTCATTGCAGCCAACGTGCTCTCGCGGCGCATCAACCCGAATGACCGGGGCACCAGTGTGCTGTTTGCCGATGCGGCAGGTGCCGTCTTGCTTAGTCCGAGTGACCGGGCGGATGCTGGCGTTGCTGGCGCCGATCTCGCAGCCAAAGGCAGCCGCTATGATTTGATCAAAATTCCAGCAGGCGGCAGCCGCGTGCCGTTTACTGCGGCGTCCGACGCGGCGGGCACACTCATGGTGATCAACGACGGCCGCGCTGTATTTGCCGAAGCTATTGACATGATGACGGTGACGGCCCGCACGGCACTCGCAAAAGCGAACCTCGCGGCTCAAGATATCAGCCTATTTATTCCGCACCAGGCGAACGCCCGCATGATGGACAAGGTCGCGCATCGGCTCGCAATAAAACCTGAAAAAATGCTCTCGACCGTCCGGGAATTCGCCAATAGCTCGGCCGCAACCATACCGTTCACCTTGTCGATGAGCGCGGCATCAAAGCCTCTTCAGCGTGGCGAGGCACTCCTCATGACCGCCGCAGGCGCAGGAATGACAGGCGGCGCGGTTGTGTTTCGCTGCTAAGCGCGCAATGAAAAATGGTCTGGCGTCGGCGCGCGGGATTGCCGGCCCCAGACCCACGCCCAGATTAACGCATGCAGCAATGCTCCGCCGCGTTTCCGGTGATTGTCATTTGAAATGTTCGGCGTCTCGCCGAAACGATTGTTAATGGGTCCGAACGTGTGTCCGGATGTCAGCAAGCCGGAACCGACCGAAATGGGAAAGTAGTAGTCCGCCCAGTTGCCCCGGTCGGGAGGGGCGGCCAGCTGCCGTTCCTAGAGTCTTTCCGGTTCATATGGAACCGTAGCCGCTGTTGTGCAGATAGTTTGCGCATTCTGTTGGCTTGAAGTGAGTGAGCAAATTTCCGATGCGC
>JANOKW010000069.1:0-13320 GCA_031419475.1 Hyphomicrobium sp.
CGTCCACCTTCCTTCTTCCTTCTGCCTTCTGCCTTCTGCCTACTGCCTACTGCCTACTGCCTACTGCCTACTGCCTACTGCCTACTGCCTACTGCCTACTGCCTACTGCCTACTGCCTACTGCCTACTGCCTACTGCCTACTGCCTACTGCCAATTGCCAATTGCCCACTGCCAATTGCCCACTGCCACCCAAGCGAAGCACGGCCCACCCTAAAAAAAAGAACAAAAGGTGATTGACAAAAAAGAACAAACAAGGTACATGATCGGTTAATTGCTGAAACGCGGCACTTGCCATAGCTAAGAGGGCAGAATCATGGACCGGTCAGAGTTGACAGTGTTCGAAGGGGGAAAGATGGACAAGAAGCAAGCGCTCGACCAGGCTCTCGCGCAGATCGACAAGACCTTCGGCAAGGGGTCGATCATGCGCCTTGGCGCCAACGACAAGGTCGATATTGACTCGATCTCGACGGGGTCGCTCGGGCTCGACATCGCGCTCGGTATCGGCGGCCTGCCCAAGGGCCGCGTCATCGAAATTTATGGGCCTGAATCGTCGGGCAAAACGACGCTGGCTTTGCAGGTCGTGGCTGAAGCCCAGAAGAAAGGCGGCACGTGCGCGTTCATCGACGCGGAACATGCGCTAGATCCCGGCTACGCCCGCAAGCTCGGCGTCAAAATCGAAGATCTTCTGATTTCTCAGCCCGACACAGGCGAGCAGGCCCTTGAAATTGCCGACACGCTGGTGCGTTCGGGCGCGGTTGACGTGCTCGTCATCGATAGTGTCGCCGCCCTCACACCCAAGGCCGAACTCGAAGGCGACATGGGCGACAGTTTGCCCGGTTTGCAGGCGAGGCTTATGAGTCAGGCGCTGCGCAAGTTGACAGGCTCGATCTCGAAATCGGGGACAATGGTCATTTTCATCAACCAGATCCGCATGAAGATCGGCGTCATGTTTGGCAATCCCGAGACGACGACAGGCGGCAATGCCTTGAAGTTTTATGCCTCCGTCCGTCTCGATATCCGCCGCATCGGCCAGATCAAGGCGCAGGAAGAGGTTGTCGGCAACCAGACGCGCGTCAAGGTCGTCAAAAACAAAGTCGCGCCGCCCTTCAAGCAAGTTGAATTCGATATCATGTACGGGGAAGGCATCTCGAAAACCGGCGAGCTCGTTGATCTTGGCGTCAAAGCGGGAATCGTAGAGAAGTCAGGCTCCTGGATTTCTTACAACGGCGAGCGCATCGGCCAGGGCCGCGAGAACGCGAAAACGTTCCTCAAGGAGAATCCCAAAATAGCGGCAGAGCTTGAGCGGGCCATCCGCGCCAATGCCGGTCTCATTGTCGAGAAGATGCTGGCGAACCCGGATGCGGGCGAAGACGATGGCGAAGAACCTGATGCAGACGGCGTGCTCCCTGACGAAGGCGAAGCGCCAAAGAAGGCCAAGGGCCGGAAGTAGGCTATATGAGGTGTCTGACCCTCTGGGTCTGACACCGGGCAGTAGGCAATAGGCAATCGACATAAGGAAAGCCGGGGCAGCGCCAACTGCAGGGTCGCCTGCAAGACTGCGTTGTCTCGATTCTTGGGGCGGGCCTTTTGGGGTCCGCCTCTCCGCGTTTTGAGGGTGACGTTTCGGATCACGTTACGGGTGACGTTTCTGGCCTCGTTATTCTGGTAGCGCTTCTGGCCGGCGTTTCTGGGCCCAATTGCGGGGCGCTATCCGGGGCGATTTGCCTTTGTGGACAGCGAGAATGAGCGCCGCTACAAGTCGCGCGAAACAGATTCATTTTTGCCCGAAAGCATTACTCCATGGCTGGCGTCAGCGAAATTCGCTCCTCATTCCTCGACTACTTCAAAAAGAACGGCCATGAGGTCGTGGCGTCGTCGCCGCTCGTGCCGAGGAACGACCCGACGCTGATGTTCACGAACGCCGGCATGGTGCAGTTCAAGAATGTCTTCACGGGGCAGGAAACGCGCGCCATTCCGCGTGCGGCCTCAAGCCAAAAGTGCGTGCGGGCCGGCGGTAAGCACAACGACCTCGACAACGTCGGCTACACCGCGCGCCACCACACGTTTTTCGAAATGCTCGGCAATTTCTCGTTCGGCGATTATTTCAAGGATCGCGCCATCGAACTCGCTTGGAACCTGATCACCAAGGACTTCGGCCTCGACAAGAAGCGTCTCATGGTTACGGTTTATCATGATGACGATGTTGCACACGGGCTCTGGAAGAAGATCGCAGGCCTGAGCGACGACAGAATCATCCGCATCCCGACCTCGGACAATTTCTGGGCCATGGGCGATACGGGGCCGTGCGGGCCGTGCTCGGAAATTTTCTACGATCATGGCGACAAGATCCCGGGCGGGCCTCCGGGCTCTGCGGACGCCGATGGCGATCGCTTCATCGAGATTTGGAATCTCGTGTTCATGCAATACGAACAACGTGGACCGGGCGACAGAGTCGCTTTGCCCAAGCCCTCCATCGACACGGGGATGGGTTTAGAGCGCCTCGCCGCCGTTCTACAGGGCAAGCATAACAACTACGAGATCGACCTTTTTGAAAACCTGATTGCATCGATCCGCGACGAATGCCGCAAGCTCGGCGCAGGCGATTCAAACAAGACCGTTGATGTTATCCCGGCGCGCCGCGTCATCGCCGATCACTTGCGCGCAACCAGCTTTCTTATTGCTGATGGCGTCCTGCCGTCGAATGAGGGACGCGGGTACGTGCTGCGCCGTATCATGCGCCGCGCCATGCGTTATGCGCATCAGCTGGGTTGCACTGAGCCGCTGATGTACCGCCTCGTTCCCGCGCTCGTCAAAGAAATGGGCGACGCGTTCCCTGAACTCGTGCGCGGACAGGCGTTGATCGCGGAGACCCTGCAACTTGAAGAAACGCGCTTCAAGAAAACGCTCGAAAACGGCTTGAAGCTTTTGAGCGAAGAATCGACGCGTCTGAGCAAAGGCGCGGTGTTCCCGGGCGATGTTGCCTTCAAGCTTTACGACACGTTCGGTTTTCCGCTCGATCTGACCGAGGACGCGCTGCGTCCGCGCGGCATCAGCGTTGACAACGCGGCGTTTCAAGCGGCGATGAAAAAGCAAAAGGATGCCGCCCGCGCCGCGTGGAAGGGTTCGGGCGACGCAGCGACGGAATCCCTTTGGTTCGAGATCAAGGACAAGACCGGAGCGACGGAGTTCTTAGGTTACGACACGGAGTCGGCAGAAGGCGCGATTGCGGCCCTCGTCAATGTCGGCAAGGATGTGGGGGAATTGAAAACCGGCGACGAAGGCGCGCTTATCCTCAATCAAACGCCGTTCTACGGCGAAAGCGGCGGACAAGCCGGAGATACCGGTGTCATCAAAGGTGTCAAGGGCGCGGTGTTCCGCGTCACGAGTACGCAAAAAAAGCTTGGCGATCTGTTCGTGCATCTCGGCAAGGTCGAGTCGGGACACTTCAAGGCCGGTGACGCTGTCGAATTGATCGTTGATCACGGCGCGCGCACGGCAACCCGCGCCAATCACTCGGCCACGCATCTGCTGCACGAAGCCTTGCGCCAGGTGCTTGGCACGCACGTTGCGCAAAAAGGTTCGCTCGTTTCGCCAAACCGGCTGCGTTTCGATTTCTCGCACGCCAAGCCGATGAGCGCGGACGACGTCAAGGCTGTTGAAGATATGGCCAACGCAGTGCTGCTCGAAAACACGGCCGTTGAAACGCGCCTGATGGGGCTTGAAGAAGCGCGTGCGTCCGGCGCTATGGCGCTTTTTGGTGAAAAATACGGCGACGAAGTGCGCGTCGTGGCGATGGGCATGGTGACGCCCGGCGCGAACAAGGCGTGGTCGGTCGAACTGTGTGGCGGCACGCACGTCAGGCGCACGGGCGATATCGGCTTGATCAAGGTCGTTGCGGAAAGTGCGAGCGCGGCAGGCGTTAGGCGTCTTGAAGCGCTGACGGGCGAAGGCGCGCGCGCCTATCTTGCGGAACAAGATCAGCGGGTCCGCGAGGCGGCGAGTGTACTGCGCACCCGGCCCGAAGATTTGATAGAACGCTTGAAGGCGTTAGTCGAAGAGCGCAAGTCTCTTGAGAAGCAGCTCGCGGATGCCAAGCGGCAAATTGCGCTCGGTGGCGGCGCGGGCGCGGCGGCAAACGGCGCGGCCGCCAGCGGCGATGCAATCAAAACTATCGGCGCGGTCAAACTGCTTGCCCGCACTGTGCAAGGCTTGAACCCGAAGGATTTGCGGGGCCTCATTGACGAAGGCAAGAAGCAGGTTGGTTCCGGCATCGTCGCGGTTGTCGGCGTTACCGACGACGGCAAGGCAGGCCTCGCTGTTGGCGTCACGGATGATCTAACGAAAACCTGGAGCGCGGTCGAACTGGTTAAGGTTGGCGCCGAAGCCTTGGGCGGCAAAGGCGGCGGCGGACGGGCGGACATGGCGCAGGCGGGCGGACCCGATGGCGCTAAAGCCGCCGACGCGTTGAAAGCCATCGAGGCTAGTCTGGCCGGGTAGGCCACCTCAACCTCTCCAAAATTTCACGCTTCTTCTGGCGGCCGAGCCGCTATAGAAAGCGCCGGGTTTAATATTCGAACAAAGGTCATGCCGATCATGCCGATTAAGTCGTTTGTCGCTGCCGCCGTTGCCGCAGCACTTGTCTCCACGTCTGCGTTCGCGGCCGAAGAGATCGTAAAGCCGGAAGCCACGTCCCCGCCGTCCGCTGGTCCGACGATCGCGAAAGCCGAAGCCTTCTGCGGCGACCCGACGGGCAAGGCGGATGAACTTGCCAACCTCTATATGGCCAAAGCCGGTTTGAAGCAGGTCGATAAGAGCGCTGAGTTCTTGACCTACGCGGACGACGAAAAAAATCCGACCGTGATGTACAACTTCACCACAGACAAGAGCCCGGCCCATCCGTCGGCCGTGTGCCGCAAGTTCGTTAAGGACGGGGACCAGATGACGTTGAAGTACAACGTTGTCTGTGGCGCCGAGAAAAACGCCTGCGCCAAGCTCGCCAACGACTTCAATGTGCTGATCGCGCGTATGCAGACGGCGATTGACGGGCAAATCAAAGACGGCGGGAAATAAAGCCGCGTAACGCCACGTTACCAAAGACTCCCGTCGTCGTAATCTCCCCGTCAAGTGCAGAAACGGGGAGAGGGGATGACCCTATGCCATCGCCACTTTCAAATTTTCATCGACCTTGTCGAGGAAGCCCGTCGTCGAGAGCCACTTCTGTTCGGGGCCGACGAGGAGGGCTAAGTCTTTCGTCATGTGGCCGGCCTCAACCGTATCGACGCAGACTTTCTCAAGCGTCAAGGCGAACTGGGCGAGCGCGTCGTTCTTGTCGAGTTTGGCGCGATGAGAAAGTCCGCGCGTCCAAGCGAAGATCGAGGCAATGGCGTTGGTCGATGTTTCCTTGCCCTTTTGATGCTCGCGGTAGTGGCGCGTCACAGTGCCATGTGCGGCTTCCGCTTCGACTGTCTTGCCGTCAGGTGTCATCAGTACGCTCGTCATGAGACCGAGCGAACCGAAGCCCTGTGCAACCGTATCCGATTGCACGTCGCCGTCGTAGTTCTTGCATGCCCAAACGTATCCGCCCGACCACTTCATGGCACTCGCCACCATGTCGTCGATCAATCTGTGCTCGTATGTGATTTTGCGCTTGTCAAACTCAGTCTTGAACTCGGCGTCGAAGACCTCTTGGAAAATATCCTTGAAGCGTCCGTCATAGGCTTTGAGAATGGTGTTCTTAGTCGACAAATAAACCGGATAGTTGCGGTTCAAGCCGTAGTTCAAGGACGCGCGCGCGAACTCGCGGATAGAATCGTCGAGATTGTACATGGCCATGGCGACGCCCGCGCCCGGCGCCTTGAACACTTCCTTTTCGATCACCTTGCCATCGTCGCCAACGAACTTGATCGTGAGAGTGCCTTTGCCCGGAAACTTGAAGTCGGTCGCCTTATACTGATCGCCAAACGCATGACGGCCGACGATGATCGGTTGCGTCCACCCGGGGACAAGGCGCGGCACGTTCTTGCAGATAATGGGCTCGCGGAAAATGACGCCGCCCAGGATGTTGCGGATCGTGCCGTTTGGCGACTTCCACATTTCTTTGAGGTTGAATTCTTTGACGCGCGCTTCGTCCGGCGTGATGGTGGCGCACTTGACGCCGACGCCGTGCTTTTTAATCGCGTTGGCCGCATCGACAGTGACCTGATCGGAAGTCTTGTCGCGATATTCGACGCCGAGGTCGTAATATTCCAGCGGCACGTCAAGGTAGGGGTGGATCAGCTTGTCCTTGATGAGCTTCCAGATGATACGGGTCATCTCGTCGCCGTCGAGTTCGACCACGGTTCCGGTCACCTTGATTTTTTTCATGTCGGATAAGCCTATGTGTTGGACGTGATTGATGCGCCGCACCATAGTGGCGCCGCAGCGAGCCGCCAAGTCCCGACAAAGGGCCAAGAAAGGGCGTCAACGCCGCAGTGTTCAAACCCCTAACGCCGGTTGGCGGCAGGGTCCCCTTCCGATAGAAGCGAGACAGGCGTGCCATGGGCGGCCCTCTGGACCTTAAATGATACCAACGATCAAGATCGAAGAAAATGAACCCCGATTGGCGGGCAAGAGCATCGGCGCAATCGTGCATGCTTGCCACGTCGCCACGATCGATCAGGGGCTTCAGTCACTCGCTCTACCGGGTCTGACGCGCGAGACACTTGAACCCGTGCTGCAATATTGCGCGGAAGTGCGCTGCGCGGCCGACAACGTGTCGTGCCCGGGCTGCAAACGGCGCACGGAAACGCTCGGTCTTGAGACGCTCGATCAATACATCCTCAGCAAGAAAGAAGTCGTGGTCGGCGATGGGCGCGTGCGGCTCAAGGGTGAGGGCACGGAAGTTGTCGCGACACCGTGCTTGGAGAGCCTTACGCGACAGTGGTCGGGCGAGAACTACTGGTTCTGGGCGCGGCGCGTCATTCGTAAACTGCGTCACGGAATCCGCCGCGCTCATATCCAGGGTGAGCCTGTCGCTGGCGAAGGCGAAACACCCGCTGTGATTCTGATGGAGCCGCAGCTCGCCGATAATATCGGCATGGTCGCGCGAGCGTGCGCGAATTTCGGGCTCGACGATTTGCGGCTTGTCAATCCGCGCGACGGCTGGCCGAATGAAAAGGCGCGCATAGCCGCCTCCGGTGCCAACTACATCATCGATGACGCGCGGGCATTTACGTCGCTCGAAGACAGCATGAGCGATCTCAACTGGATGGCCGCGACGACCGCGCGCCAGCGCGACCTGCGCAAACCCGTGCTCACGCCCGAGCTGGCGATTGCGCAAATGCGCACCCGGATTGCCAAGGGCGAACGCTGCGGCATTCTGTTCGGACGCGAGCGCAATGGCCTTGAAACCAGCGAAGTCGCCAACGCAGACGCCCTGATTATGATCCCGGTTAATTCGCGTTTTGCCTCCCTTAACCTTGCACAGGCGGTTTTGCTGCTCGGATATGAATGGATGCGCGGCGCACCCGAACGCAGTCTTGGACGGGTCACAACTTACGAAAAACCTCTCACCGAAGGCTTGCATATGGGCCGCGACCGGCCTGCAACAAAAGCGGAACTGACAGCACTTTTCGAGCATTTAGAGAGTGAACTCGATAGACTGGGTTTTTTCAATCCCGAATACCGCCGCCCTACTGTGGTCCAGAACTTGCGCTCTTTCTTTCTTAGGGCCAGTGCCACCGATCAGGAGGTGCGGACCCTTCGTGGCATTGTTGCCACGCTCGCACAGGGCAAAGGCCGGGGCCGCAAACCGCCCGGCGAGGTGCCTTGATCTGGCCAAGTTTTGGGCCGAGCGATGCCGCTTGAAAACGGCAACTCTTGGGCACCGAGGGTGACGGCTTCGTGTGACACCCGCGCCGCCGTAGACGTGCGGTCCGCGCAATCGATACGTGGGGTCCGCGCAATTGCAAGTATTAGGCTTCCGGTTGGTTCCGGTATCAAGTGAGGCTCATTTGGAGAACGTGATGAAATCGAGGGCGGGGAAAGTTCTGGCGGGTGCTGCAGCGCTTGCGTTTTTGATACCAGTGGCGTCAGCCTCTGCTCAGGATTTGAGCGAAAAGGCCGTTGCTTCATTCATGGATTATGCTTGGTCGTTGACGCCGCAGCAGTTTTCCAGACCGGACGGGACGACTGTCCTGATCGACAAGAAGAAGCGTGATGAGGTCATGGTGCCCGTTGATGTGGCACGCGAAGTGATCAAGGCGGGCCGTCTTTCGGCGCACGCTCAGATTTGTGATCTGCGCGACGCACAAATTGCCAATCACCGTTCGCTGATGCGGCGCGAGGAAGAGAAGAAAAAGTGGACGGAGCAACAGCTCGTCTACATCAGTCAGTTGCATTTGACGACCGTGATGTTGCTGACCGGCAAGATCAGGCTGGTCGAAAAGCAAGGCGACAAGGAAGTCATCGTCGAGGAGGGCAAGGCGCCCGCTGCCTCGTGCACGGACGAACAGAAAAAGAAGGTCAACGAAATGATCGTGGCCTACGTTAAGGCCGGTCCGCAGCCGAAAGTTGCCGCTCCTGCCGCCGCTCCAGCCGACGGCGCTCCAGTTCCGGCCGCTGCAACAGCCGGTGCGGCAGCAGCTGCAGCCGCCGCCAACAAGAATGCAGGTGGTACGACAGGGTCAACCACAGCTGCAGCCCCAGCAGCGGCACCTGCGGCCGGCGCCGCACCTGCGGCGAAAGCGCCGGCAGTAGCGCCAGCCCCAGCACCCGCGGCTACGGCACCTGAGAAAAAGTAGCGGCTTGGGGCAGGGTTCTGGCTTTTGCCCGGTTGCGCCCGTTGACGCCGCCTTGACGCCAACGGGCAACGCCGGTATCAGACATTCAGATGCGTGGGCCATTTCGGCCCGCGTTTCATTTGCGCACCCGTGGCGGGATTTTTGAAGATCCATGCCTGTCGTCTCTCGGAAGGGAGCAGAGGAGGGGGCGCTCCAACCATTCACGGTGTCTGATCCTCCGGGACTGACGCTGTAATGGGAATACGAAACAATATTTGGAGTGCTAGACTATGACAAAGCGCGTCCGCGCCAAGCATAAGATTGATCGCCGCTTAGGCGAGAACATCTGGGGCCGTCCGAAGAGCCCGCTCAATCGCCGCGAGAGCCGTCCCGGCCAGCATGGCGAACGCAGAGTCGGCAAGACATCCGACTTCGGCCAGCAGCTCAAGGCCAAGCAGAAGCTCAAAGGTTATTACGCGTCGATATCGGAACGCCAGTTCCGCAAGGTCTATGCCGAAGCGTCATCCATGAAGGGTTCGACCTCCGAACACTTAATCGGCCTTCTTGAGCGCCGCCTCGATGCGCTCGTCTATCGCGCCAAGTTCGTGCCGACTGTATTCGCCGCGCGCCAGTTCGTTTCGCACGGCCACGTCACGGTCAATGGCCGCCGCGTGACCATTCCGAGCTATCGTCTGCGCATCGGCGACGTGATTGAAGTCCGCGAAAAAGCACGCCAGCTTGGGCTTGTTCTCGAAGCAGTCAAGAGCGCAGAGCGGGACGTGCCTGATTACGTCACCCACGATCACACAAAGATGACGGCATCGTTGGCGCGCATTCCGGCCCTTGCCGATGTGCCCTATCCCGTGACGATGGAACCGAACTTGGTCGTCGAATTCTATTCGCGGTAAATATGATTGGGGTCAGACCCCTCACACGATTGGTTCGGAATTACCCCGAACTGCCATGTGAGGGGTCTGAGCCCATTTCCGTGACCTGGATTCAGATCCCGATCAAGCCCTATCGCGATACTGCCGCTGCACATCCCGCAGCCATCAGCAAAACCCCGATGGGCTTGGTAAGCCGCGCTCCAAATGGCGCGAGCTTTTCGAGCAGCACCAGGATTGAAAGCCCGGCGATCCAGACGACGTTCATCACGCCGCCCGCGAACAGTAGCAGCATGAGAACCCAGCAGCATCCCAAGCAATAAGCGCCGTGCACGAGGCCGAGCCGGAAGGCGCCGCTGCGGCCGGGACGCCAATTTCGACTAAGAAAAGATGCCGGCGAGCGGCAGTGGTTGAGGCAAGCGCGTTTGAGGGGTGAGAATTGATAGAGGCCGGCGGCGACGAGCAATCCGCCCGTCAAATACCGGCTGATCGACCACATCCACATGCCATCGACGAGCCCTGCGCGTTCAAATGCATACTGCAGTGCCGTCGCGACGCCTGAAAACGCCAGCCAGCACAGTAAATATCCAACGGCAAAGATGGCAACGGGCACGCGGCCGCTGGCGATTTGGCCTTGGCGCTGGCCCTGAGCATAAACACGCGCGTAGATCATCATCATTGGGCTAGCGCTCGGCAGCATCATGGCGACCATCATGACAAACCACATCGATGTCATCATGAGCGCATAGCCGAGCGTCCAATCGGCCGGGCCAAAGAGCGTTTCGACGGACGGCGGAAAGCGCCACGTCGTCATGCTGGCGGCTGACATGCCGGTGCCGGCGCCGCCAAGAATATAACTCCACGCGAGCAGAGTTATCACAGCGATGGCAATGGCCAGAATCGCGCGTTCGCTTCTGATCGCACGTTCCAGTGTTGCCAGCGAAGATTGAAGTTGCGGCGAGTTCAAGCGGCGGACTTACTTTTGACGATCCCGTTATTGTTCAAGCGCAACGTTGCGAAGTGGGCGTGCGACGCAGTGAGGGTTATCGCAATTGGCCCGCTGATCTTGGCGCTGCCCTGGGCGACTTCCGCGATCTCGTATTCGAAGCCGTTCACAATATCGATTCTGGCGCGATGTTCGGCGCCTGTCACTGGGTTGCGGATAGGCTCGCCGGTGGCCTCGATGATCCCATCGACGGCGACGCGGCCGCGCCGTCCATCGATATCGATTTCGATGTCGATTTTTTTGAAGACCGGATCGTAAGCCTTTTCAAGCGTTGAGGCGAAAACGCTAAAGACGGTTGCGCCAGGCGCTGTCTCGGCGCCGGTCAGAATTGCGAGAATGGCGTTGCGCTGGGCTTCGTTGGCGCGTTCATCGACAACGAGAAAGGCTTCGCCCTTGCCGAAATGAATTGGTCCTGGCCATTTCATGATCCCAACAGCACGCAGCCCATCGAGCTTAACATCGCCAAAATGGCCCTTGTCGATCTCAAGGCCGACGAAAGCGGCGCAATCGCCATGCGTCGGCAAGGCATTGAATTGGCACGGGCAGCCAACATCACAATTGCAATTGGCGAATTCGCGGGCTTCTATTTGCCAGGGGATCATTTTGGAGGCTCCAGATTTTACCCAGATTTTACCTAGATTTTACGATGCGGCGGACATTAAACAGGTCTTCGCTAAATGCGAAACGATAGTTACGTGGCCCGGTCGCTTTAAGCGGCCTTACTGCGGCTTGCGGGCCTCGTATCGATGGTTTTGATGTCAATCTTGCGGGCTTTGGCTACAGGCGGCGAGGCGTTAGCCCAACCGTAGGCGAGCATGGTGATTAAAGCGCTGGCAGCAAAGAAATACACGCCCGGCAAGACGGTTGCTTCCGTGTAGCCGCTCGAATTCACGTAAAAAATCATGAGTGCCAGCACCATGACGTCGGTCATGGAATAGCGTCCAAGCCACTCCATGGTGGCAATCGACTTGCGGCGGAACTCGGGCTCGATGTCGTGCGAGGTTATGAGCGTCAAAAGGTAGAACAGCTTCATGAACGGGAAAAAAATCGAGACGGCAAAGAGCACGGCACAGAGGAAGAGTTCGTCCGTTTCGAAGAGTGCGTACATGATTGTGAGTATCGAATGCTGGTTGGTCCACACGTAGACCGTTGTAAAACGGATCGTCGGCAGGATGATGCCAAGGGCGAAGAAAACAGTCGCCACGATAATGAGAAAACTCAACGTAAAATTGCGCCAGTTTGATCGTAGAGGCGCGCCGATATCGGGTTGCGGTTTAGCCGGTGCCTCGAGTGCGGCGCGGTCCATGCCGTCGGTTCTGATCCAGGCATAGGCCAGGATCATCAGCACGACGGCGGCGGTAAAAAAATAGACTCCGTAAAGACTGGTTGCATCGTACATGCCCTGGCTTTTGACGAAGAAGATGGTCAGGGCCAGAACGAGAACGTCATGCATCGACCATTTGCCAAGCCATTCAAGTGCGTGCAGGCGGCGGTTCTGGCGCGCGATCTCGGCGGGCGGAAGCGTTGAGACCATGAGCAGATAGAGCAGCTTGGCGATGGGAAGAATAATCGAAAAGATGAGGACGATCGCTCCAAGGAACGTCTGCCCTTCTTTGATCAGTACATCGACTGTCGATAAAAGCGAATGTTCGGTGTTCCAGATGCCAAACTTGGTGAGCTTGATGATGGGCAGTGAAATGCCGAGCGCCAAGCAGACGCTCGCGGCGAGAATAGTCAAACTCAATAAGAAGCGCCGGCCGCCTTGGAGCATTCGCCATACTATCCCGCGTCAGAGGTCTCAGATGTCCAGGCCCTCAGGTCTATAGGAACTTGTATCTTAACGAACGTCAGAATTGTGAAGTCGCGGCAACGCGCGGAATTAAAAATATGACAGGAAAAAGGGGTGGGGCCGAAGCCGCCACCCCTGAGAGCATTGGGATATTGAATTTGGAGCGCGGCACTGGCCTTAGCCGTGATGGTGGGCATGAGGGATGCCCTTCTCGCAAATGAGGTCGTGCAGCTCACCAGCCTGATACATTTCCTTCATGATATCGCAGCCGCCGACGAACTCGCCTTTAACATAGAGCTGGGGAATGGTCGGCCAATTGCTGAAGGACTTGATGCCATCGCGCACGCCCTGGTCTTCGAGCACATTCACTTCCTTGAACGGGACGCCGAGAGCTTCCAGGATCTTGACGGCGGTCGCCGAAAAACCGCATTGCGGGAACTGCTTGGTTCCCTTCATAAACAGCACGATGTCGTTTTCTGTAATGGTCTTGGAAATGGCCGACTGGTTGGCGTCTTGAGCCATGGGGCTGCTCCTTTGGGGCATGTGGCGCACGGGACGTGCGAATGACAAGTTAGTGATGTGGGAGAGACGAGGGGCGAAGTCAATCTGTGGGTGTGCTGGATTTTGGTGTGCTGGTCGTCAGTTGCAGGGCATGGAGAACGCCGCCCATGTTGCCGCCGAGCGCAGAATAGACCATCTGGTGCTGCTGGACCCGGCTTTTGCCCGTAAATGCTGAGGATACAACACTCGCGGCATAGTGATCGCCGTCGCCAGCCAAATCCTTGATTTCTATGGCGGCGTCGGGAAATGCGGCTTTGATCATGCGTTCGATTTCGGTGGCCGGCATGGGCATGCGTGGAACTCCTGGGCAAAGGCCCGGCT